>NZ_JBIATN010000003.1:204864-539661 GCF_042891825.1 Streptomyces sp. NPDC001852 | reverse complement strand
GTTGATAGGCCGGATCTGGAAGCCAGGTAACTGGTGGAGGTGACCGGTACTAATAGGCCGAGGGCTTGTCCTCAGTTGCTCGCGTCCACTGTGTTGGTTCTGAAACCACGAACAGCCCCGCCCGGTTCACGGGTGGTGCGGCGTTCACAGTTTCATAGTGTTTCGGTGGTCATAGCGTGAGGGAAACGCCCGGTTACATTCCGAACCCGGAAGCTAAGCCTCACAGCGCCGATGGTACTGCAGGGGGGACCCTGTGGGAGAGTAGGACGCCGCCGAACAATTCTTGAGAAAGGCCCACGCCGCCCGGCGTGGGCCTTTCTGCATTTCAGAAGCTGATGTCGGCTGTGGTGACGATTCCGCCTCGGCGGCCGGGCGCGTGCTGGCCGCTCCAGTAGAGGTTGGTGTGGGCGATGACCTGTTCCGGGGCCGGCGCACCGTACTCGGTGAGGTCCTCCGTCGTGTGTGCGTCGGCGACCAGCGTCGCGTCGTAGCCCCGCGCAAGGGCACCGTGCAGTGTCGAGCGGATGCAGAAGTCGGACTGGGCGCCCGTGACGAGGAGGCGGCCGACGCCGCGGTCCTTCAGGACGGACTCCAGATCGGTGTCCTCGAAGGAGTCCCGGTAGCTCTTGGCGACGAGGGGCTCGTCGTGGTGCCGCTTCAGCTGGGGCACGTACGCCCAGCTCTCGGTGCCCGGCACCAGCTCCTCGTCCTGGTGCTGCACCCAGATCACCGGCACCTCCGCCGCGCGTGCCCTGTCGATGAGGGTGCCGATGTTGGCGATCACGGCCTCGCGGTTCGGCGAGCTCGGCGCCATCACGCCGTTCTGGACGTCGATGACCAGCAGGGCGGTGTGCGGACGTTGGGGCAGTGTTGTCATGGTGGGCACAATATGGGATGCCGGGGTCGGCGCGCGGCACTACCTTGGCGCACATGAGTGCCTCGACCAGCGGTGACTACGTCATCCGCGCCATACGACCCGACGACTGGCCCCGAGTGAAGCAACTGCGGCTGGACGCGCTGCGGGACCCGATCGCGCACCTCGCCTTCCTGGAGACCTACGAAGAGGCCGAGGCACGCGCGGACGCGTTCTGGCAGGACCGCGCGGTCGGATCCGGAGAGGGGTCCACCGCGGCCCGGCAGCTCATCGCGGAGGCGCCCGACGGGACCTGGGCCGGCTCGGTGACCGTGCTCATCGAGGAGGCCGGGACGAAGGACTGGGCCGGGCTCGCCGTCGAGCGTCGGCAGGGGCATGTGGTCGGGGTGTACGTCCGGCCCGAGCATCGCGGGAACGGGCTGATCAAGGCTCTGCTCGACGCCGGTGTGGAGTGGGCGCGGGACCGTGGTGCGGAGCGGGTGCGGCTACTGGTGCACGCTGACAACGAACGGGCCCAGGGCGCCTATCGGAAGGCGGGGTTCGTGCCGAGCGGGGTGATCGTGCCGTTCTTCAAGGACGCTTCCCAGGACGAGTTGGAGTTCGTGCTGGAGTGGCCGTCCTGAGAGCGGCCTCTCTCCTGTCTGTCTCAGACCGGCAGTTCCTGGTGCGGCCAGCGGGAGCGGGCCTGTTCGCGGGAGCGGAGCAGGGCGAGGGTGGGCAGGCCCTGGTCGGTGCCGGTGGCGAGCAGGTCGGGGAGCTGGGGGATGGGGGCCACGGCCGCGACGTCCTCCAGGACCAGGCTGAGTGGTGGGTCGAGCCGACCGGAGGATGACCGTTCGGCCATGCGCCGGCCGCGCTCGACCACGCTGGAGACGAGGGCCGTCAGCAGTGGCATCGCGCCGGGGTTGCTCCTGGGGTCCTCGATGGATTCACCGACCACATAAAGCGTGCCCCCTTCGTGCACGAAGGAATCCAGCGACAGGGCATCTGTTCGGTTCGGTGTGCAGGCCTCGCGGATGTTGACCGTGGACAGGGCCGAGAGGGCTCGGCCGGTCAGTTCCTGGGCGATGTCCCGGCGTTCCGGGTGTGCGGTGAGGGCGGCCTCGAGTTCGCCGGCCGCGCCGGGGGCGGCCTTGGGGTGGGTACGGAGGGTGCGTACGGCGTCCTGGATCTGGGTGCCCTGGGCCCAGCGGTGGACGTGGCGGACGGTGCGGTTCTCCAGGGCGGCGGCGTGGAGGTAGCTCCGCAGGAGCGTCAGTGCGGTGTCGACGACCGCCTGGTCGATCTTGGCCGTGGGCTGGACGGGGCTGAGCAGCGCTGTTGCTCTGTTCAGCGCGGTCTGCTTGTCCTCGCAGCCGGCTGTGGGGGACCAGTGGAGGCGGGCCGGGGTGTCGCAGAGGTGGGTGGGGTCGTAGAGGAGGGTGGGGCCGAGTTTGGCCCTGGCGTCCTTCGTGTCCTGCCAGAGCGTCGGGTTCGAGGTGACGACGAGGGCGGGGCCGTCCGCGTCGCGGATTGCCTGGGTCGCGCTGGTGTGGCGGCTTTCCCTGGGTGCCACGAGGATCTTTTCCCACCCGCCCACCGGTTCACCGTCTTCACCGTCTTCACCGTCGGCCGGCAGGCTGAGCAGCTGCTGCGGCTCGGGTTCGCTGCGGGGTGCAGGTACCTCGTGAAGCGTTTCGGCCGCGAGCGGGGGTGCGGACCGCGTGGCCTCCGGCACTGCTTCTTTCTCCGCTCGCCGTGTGGCCCTTCCCGCCCGCCACCGGGCCACCGCTCCCATCACGAACACGGTGAGGACGAACAGGACCATCAGCTGGCCGATGAACAGGCCCCAGAACAGTCCCCAGCCGGAGAGCTGGGACGCGGGGGTGTCGGGCCAGGCGCCGGTGATGTCGTGAGGTTCGCCGATGAGGTGGCGCATGGCCAGGGGAGTGCGGGTGAAGGTGACGCCGTGCGGCCAGGCGCCCTTGGCGAAGAGGGCTGCGAGGCCGGTGGCCGTCCACACCAGCAGCGTCATGCCGAGGAGGAACGCGAGTATGCCGATCAGCAGGCCGTCGGGGATGCCGCCCTGGCCCTCCCGGCGGTCCTCGCGGCGGTCGCGAGCGTCCGGTCTCACGCGTTCCTCCCCTGCTCTGCCCGACTCCTGCCCCTGCCCTGACTCCGGCCTCTGCCCCGACTCCTGCCCCTGCCCCGACTCCTGCCTCTGCCCCGACTCCGGCCTCCGCGCGGCGCCTGCCGCTGCCCTTACGCCACCGTCGACTCGGAGTCGCCCAGATGCTGTTCCACGAAGGCCGCCGCCCGCTGCTCGGCCTCCAGTTCGGCGGCGCGCAGGGCGTCGTCGGCCGTGAGGTCGCTGGAGGACTCGGTCATCGCGCGGTCGGTGAAGACCAGCGGTCGTTCCGTCTCCGTGACCAGGTGTTTGACCACCTGGACGTTGCCGTTGACGTCCCAGACGGCGATGCCGGGCGTCAGTGTCGGGATGATTTCCACGGCCCACCTCGGCAAACCCAGCACCCGGCCGGTGGCCCGGGCCTCGTCCGCCTTCTGGGCGTAGATGGTGCGGGTGGAGGCCATCTTCAGGATCGCCGCCGCCTCCTTGGCCGCGGCGCCGTCCACGACGTCGGACAGGTGGTGCACCACCGCCACGAACGAAAGGCCCAGCCGGCGGCCGAACTTCAGCAGGCGCTGGAAGAGCTGCGCGACGAACGGGCTGTTGATGATGTGCCAGGCCTCCTCGACCAGGAAGATGCGCTTCTTGCGGTCGGGGCGGATCCAGGTGTGCTCCAGCCACACGCCCACGATGGCCATGAGGATGGGCATGGCGATGGAGTTGCGGTCGATGTGGGAGAGGTCGAAGACGATCAGGGGGGCGTCCAGGTCGATCCCCACGGTCGTCGGACCGTCGAACATGCCGCGCAGGTCACCGTCGACCAGCCGGTCCAGCACCAGGGCGACGTCCAGGCCCCAGGCCCGTACGTCGTCTATGGCGACGTTCATCGCCTCGGCCGACTCCGGCTCCGGGTGCCGTAGCTGCTCGACGATGTCGGAGAGGACCGGCTGGCGGTCGAGGATCGACTCGTTGACGTAGGAGTGGGCGACCTTGAGGGCGAAGCCGGAACGCTCGTCCAGGCCGTGGCCCATCGCGACCTCGATGATCGTGCGGAGCAGCGCGAGCTGACCGGTGGTGGTGATCGCCGGGTCGAGAGGGTTGAGCCGGATGCCGTGGTCCAGTGCCGCCGTCGGGTCCAGCCGGATGGGAGTTATCCCCAGCTCCTCCGCGATCAGGTTCCATTCACCGACCCCGTCCTCGCCCTGGGCGTCCAGGACGACGACCTGGCGGTCGCGGAAGCGCAGCTGGCGCAGGACGTAGGTCTTCTCCAGGGCCGACTTGCCGTTGCCGGACTCGCCGAGGACCAGCCAGTGCGGGGCCGGGAGCTGCTGGCCGTAGAGCTGGAAGGGGTCGTAGATGTAGCCCTTGCCGGAGTAGACCTCGCGGCCGATGATGACGCCGGAGTCGCCGAGGCCGGGCGCGGCCGTGGGCAGGTACACCGCCTGGGCCTGGCCCGTGGAGGTGCGCACCGGCAGCCGGGTCGTCTCGACCTTCCCGAAGAGGAAGGAGGTGAAGGCGTCGGTGAGGACGGACAGCGGATCCCGCATCGGCGAATCAGCCCCTACCTTCGGATGCCGGTGGCGAAGGGAAGTGTGTTCACGAAGGCGCGGTGGTGCTCTCGGTCGCACCACTCCAGCTTGAGGTACGACTTGCCGGCGGAGGCTCTTATCGTGCGCTTGTCGCGGCCCAGGGCTTCCGGGGTGCGGGCGGAGACGGTGATGTAGCCGACGAGGTTGACGCCCGCCGCGCCGCTGGCGAGGTCCTCGCCCCGCTGGTCGAGGCGGTTGTGCGCGGCGACGTCGCGCGGGTCGACGGTGCGGTTCATCTTGGCGGCGCGGGAGGCTTCGGCCTCGTCGTTGGTCTTCTCGGTCAGCATGCGTTCGATGGCCACCTCGGTGGGCTCGAGGTCCATCGTGACGGCGACCGTCCGGATGACGTCCGGGGTGTGGACGAGCAGGGGAGCCAGGAAGTTGACGCCCACCGGGGTCATCGGCCACTCCTTCACCCAGGCGGTGGCGTGGCACCAGGGGGCGCGGGTGTTGGACTCGCGGGTCTTGGCCTGGAGGAAGGTGGGTTCGGTGGCGTCGAGCTCGGCCGGCCATGCGTTGCGCTGGGTCATGGCCTGGATGTGGTCGATCGGGTGGTCGGGGTCGTACATGGAGTGGATCAGGGAGGCCAGCCGTCCCTGCCCGAGCGGCTGGCGGACCCGGATGTCGGCTTCCTGGAGCCGCGAGCAGATGTCCGTCAGCTCGCGGGCCATGACCACCGCGAGACCGGTGTCCCGGTCGACCTTGCCGCCGCGGGCGCGGACGGCGCGGGCCATGGCGTGTGCCTCGGCGGCCAGTTCGCGGTTGTAGGGCATGCAGGCGACGAGGTAGGCGCGGTGCTGCTCGCTGCTGGTGGACACCATGGACTGCAGTTGGTCGTACGACTGCCTTAGCCACTGCGGGGAGCGGTGGTCGCCGCGCAGGGTGACGTCCTTGGCGTGGGCGTCGGGGTCGGCGGGGAGCGTGCGGGCGAGCATCTGCAGCCGGGTGACGAATCCGTCCCCGTTGGCGACGTGCTTGAGCAGCGTGCCGAAGCGGTCGACCAGGGCCTCCTGGTCCTCGGAGTCGCGCAGGCCGACGCCGGGGCCTTCGATCTCGATGGCGGCGGTGACGGTCTTGCGGTCGGCGTGCAGGAGCACTGCGATCTCGTCCGGCCCGAAGGGCGCGGCGAGCCAGGTGATCCGTCCGATGCCGGGCGGGGGGCCGACTTCGACCTCACGTCCGTCGAGGCGGGTGCCGGCTTCCATGGCGGTCGAGCGGTAGACCGCGTGGCCGCCCTTGACGGTGCGCTTGTAGCTGCGGTTGATCTCGAACCACTTGTAGAAGGTGCGGTGCTTGTACGGCACGTAGACCGCGGCGAGCGCGAGCAGCGGGAAGCCCGTCAGCAGCACGATCCGCAGGGACAGGACCGGGACGAGGAGGCCGCACATCATGCCGAGGAACGCGCCGGCGATGATCAGCGCGATCTCGCCGGACTCGCGGTTCCGGCCGACGATCGCGTTCGGCCGGGCGCGGCCGATGAGATACGTACGGCGGGGCGTGACCGGATGGGACAGGTGGGACTCGGTCGTCAACGCCCTTCACCTCCCGTGCGGTTGATGTTGCGGGTGTTACTGGCGTGCGGGGTGTTCGCGGGGCTGGCCGGGCTGGGCGCGCGGGGCGCGGGCGCGGCGGAGGGGACGGCTCCGCCGCCCCCGGTGGGGGTACGGCTGCTGTGGGCGGCGACACCGCCGGTGGCGGGGTTGGCGGGGCGGGGAGCGCTGCTCGACTGTCCCCCTGCTCCGTTGTTGTCGGCGCGGGTGCTGTGGGTCTTGATGCCCTGGGCGACGAGGGTGGCGGGGGAGCTTATGACGGCGGCGGCCTTGCTCTCGGCGCCCTGCATGATGCGGTTGTTGCGGCCGTTCGCGATCTCGTCGCCGAAGCCGGGGACGAAGCGGTAGATCATCGCGCTGGCGAAGATGGCGAGCAGGATGATGGCGAGGCCGGAGACGACGGCGGAGAAGGCGTCGGGGCCGTTGCCGGAGGAGAGGGCGCCGGCGAGTCCGAGCACTATCACGATCACCGGCTTGACGAGGATCACGGCGATCATGATTCCGGCCCAGCGCCGGACGTGTCCCCACAGGTTCTTGTCCACCAGGCCCGCGTAGACGACGGTGCCGAGGAGGGCGCCGACGTAGAGGAGCGCGGCCCTGATGACCAGTTCCAGCCAGAGGACGCCGGCGGCGAGGATGCTCACGAGGGAGACGACGATCAGCATGATCGGGCCGCCGCCGATGTTGGTGCCCTTGCCGAGGGCGCCGGAGAAGGTGCCGAAGAACGTGTCGGCCTGGTCGCCGGTGGCCTTGGCGAGGACGTCTGTGACGCCGTCGGTGGCCGATACGACCGTGTAGAGGATCAGCGGGGTGAAGGCGGAGGCGAGCACGGTCAGCCAGAGAAATCCGACGGCTTCCGAGATCGCGGTCGTCAGCGGCACGCCGCGCACGGCTCGCTTGGCCACGGCCAGGAGCCACAGCAGGAGAGTGAGGATCGTGGACGCGGCGAAGACGATGGCGTACTGCTGCAGGAACTTCGGATTGGTGAAGTCGACGTTGGCGGTCTCCTGTACGGCCTTACTGAGCTTGCCGATGGTCCAGGAGGCGGCGTCCGCGCAGCCCTTGGCCAGGGAGGAGAGGGGGTCGAGGGTGTCGGTGAGGGGGTTGTTGGTGGGCCCGGTGATCCCACTCTTGGAGCCGCCGCTGTCGTTTTGGCAGTACTTCTTGGCAGGCCCGGCGATCAGCGAACAGGGGTCGTTGCTCTGGGACGGCGTGGGGGTGGGGGCTGCGGCGGCACGCGAGGCCAGGAGTACGGCGGTGGTCTGTACGGCGGCCACCAGGCCGGTGAGCTTGAGCGTGCGGTGCTGGCTACCGGGCATAGGTGAAGCCTCCGAACTCCTGGACCGCCTTGCTGATCTCGTCGGCTCCGGACACAGGGTTGTCACCGGTGACGGGTGTGGGACCGGTCTTCTGGGTGGATTCCAGGACCTTCCAGTCACTGTTGGTCCAGCGCAATTTCATGGTCACGGTGAACCAACTGCTGGTCACCGGGTTGGTTGAACTTTCGCCGGCGATGCCGAAAAGGCCGTTGCACCAGACCTCGACCGTGGTGGCGCCGTCGCTGTACGACGTCACCTTTGTCCCGACCGGGATCGTGCGATTCACGAACGTGTTGCCCGTGGGTGCGCTGCCGTCGTTGTTGAGCCCGATCTTCTTCAGGAACGCGGCCGAGTAGTCGGCGTCGAATCCCGATTGGAGACTGTCCACGGCGCTGGGGTCGGCGATGGTCTGCACGATCTGGTGCCGCCGGACATTGTTGAACATGCCGTCAGAGCCCAGGACGGTCGCGTAGTTCGCCGCCGCACTCTCCGCCCCCTGCTCCGTATGGGCGAAGCCCGACGGGATGCCGCCGGACTTGGTCTCCACCGGGCGTGTGCCCGTGGCGGCGGTGGGTGAGGTGTGCGACTGGGAGCCCTTGGATGCCGAGCCGTCCGTCGACGAATGATCCCCTCTGTTGGCGAAGGCGATCGCTGCGATGAGGAGGACCACTACGCCGACAACGGTGATCAGGGAGCGGGAGGAGGAGCGGTGGGGGCCTCGGCGGGGGGCGCCGCCGTAGGGGTCGGTTTCGGGGAGACGGGTGCGGGTGTGGCCCGTGTCGCCGCCGTAGTCGGTGTAGGACTGGTCGTCTCCGGAGGTCATGGCGTGCGCGCTCCCTCACCCTCGTAGGCGTACGACGGTAGCCGTGCTGGTTGCCGCGCGGGCGCGGTGTGGTGACTCGACATCAGGGAGACGCAACCTTCAGGGACCTTCAGCGGACTCAGACGGCCATGCCGTACACGATCGTGAACAGGGTGCCGAGGGAGCCGATGATGAAGACCCCGGTGAGGCCGGCGATGATGAGGCCCTTGCCCTGTTCCGCGCTGAAGGTGTCCCGCAGGGCCGTGGCGCCGATGCGCTGTTTGGCCGCGCCCCATACGGCGATGCCGAGGCACAGCAGGATGGCCACCGCCATGACCACCTCGATCATCACCTTGGCCTCGTTGCCCAGGCTGCCGAAGGGGCCCCAGTCCGGAGCGATCCCGCCGATGATGGTGTTGATGTCTCCCTTGTCGGCCGCAAAGAGCATGTAAGTCACCGCCCCTGGTGGGTAGTTCCGTCGGCCCCTGCGGTGTGCAGAGGTCAGGCCTCATTGTCGCCGACAACGCCGCCAACGCATGTCGACTTGACGTCATTGACTGGCGGGTTTCGTACGAATGGCGCGTACGGTCACTCTGTGTATCACGGCAGGTCACGCCGGGCAACGAGGTCCGACCGGAACCTGTCGTGTGGTTCGGTCGTTGTCCTCCTCTACGACCTGGCACGGTTTCTGACGGCTGGTCGGGTGAGGGGTCGAGATGATGTTCTCATGGGCGGGGAGCGGAAAATGGCCAAGGGCCCGGCGGCGGGTGCCGTCGAGCCCTTGACCTGCGAGGCGGTGGGTGCGGTCAGCCCGTGAAGGCCGTCACTCCCTCGGGGGTGCCCCAGCCGGTCGGGCCGTCGTGGCCCGCCTGGGCGGTGCACAGGTAGCTGGTGGTGCAGGCCGAGCAGCCGGAGCCGGTGCCTTCGGCGCTGCTCGTCCTCCAGAGCGTCTCCGTCCTGCCGCGGGTCGTGGAGGAAGACTTCGCAAGGGAGTTGGACAGAAGCGCGAGGTGGGCAGGGAAAACGGGCCGCGGCCGGGTGCCGTGGCCCGTTTTCCTTTCCGTGCCGCCGAGGGGACCCCACGTCCCCCTCATCCGGCGGCTCCCCGTGACCCGACGGGGCGGTCCTGCGGGTCGGTCAGCTCGCGGAGAAGGCGCTCGTGCCCTCCGGGGTGCCCCAGCCGGTCGGGCCGTCGTAGCCGGACCCGGCGGTGCAGAAGTACGACGTGGAGCAGCTGCCGTTGCTGCCGCTGGTGACGTCGTTCAGGGCGGAGGTGCCGGCCGCGTTGTACGGGTACTGGGCCGGGTAGTCGCTGCTGCCCGGGGTGCCGGCGAGGGCGTAGACCGAGGCGATGATCGGTGAGCTGGCGCTGGTGCCGCCGTAGGTGTTCCAGCCGGTGCCGTCGGAGCCGTAGGTGTCGTAGACGGAGACGCCGGTGGCGGGGTCGGCCACGGCGGAGACGTCGGCGATCATGCGCTTGGAGCAGCCGGAGTCGGTCTGCCAGCTGGGCTTGGCGTCGTAGGCCGAGCAGCCGGAGCCGGTGCCCTCGGTGCTGGAGGTGTTCCAGACGGACTCGGTCCAGCCGCGGCTGTCGGAGGAGGTCTTCAGGGCGGTGCCGCCGACGGCGGTCACGTACTTCGAGGCGGCCGGGTACTCGGCGCCGTAGCCCCCGTCGCCCGCGCTGGCGGTGATGGCGACGCCCGGGTGCTTGTAGTACGAGGAGTCGTACGTCGTGTCGGAGGAGGACTCCGAGCCGCCGTAGCTGTTGGAGACGAACCTGGCGCCCAGCTTGACGGCCTCGTTCACCGCGGTGCCCAGGTTGGCGTCGGACGCGGACTTGGCCTCGACCAGCAGGATGTTGCAGTTCGGGCAGACCGCGCTGACCATGTCGAGGTCGAGGGACTCCTCACCCGCCCAGCCGCTGTCGGCGGAGGGGAGCGAGGTGGTGGAGCCGGTCTGGCCGACCTTCTTGAAGCAGCCGTTGTCGGTGGTGCAGTCCGGCAGGCCGTAGTACGAGCGGTAGGCCGCGAGGTCGGACTCGGCGTTCGGGTCGTCGTAGGCGTCGACGATGGCGACGGTCTCGCCCGAGCCGTTCGCGGAGGCCGCGTCGGTCAGGCCGTAGGCCGACTGGAGGTCGGAGGGGCCGTAGCCGGTCGGGGAGTCGGAGGCGGCCTTCGGGGAGACGGTCTTCGGCGCGATGCCCTTCAGGGCCGCCTGCTTCTCCATGAAGGCGGTGGTACCGCCGGTGACGCGCAGGGCGTTGCAGGCGGCGTAGCCCTTCTTCGGGGTGGCGCCGCACGCCTTCTCGTAGCGCACGTGGGCCTTGGCGACCTGGGCGGCGATGGCCTTGGCGCTCACCTTGTGGTTCGTGGCCGAGGTGGCGGCCTCGGCGTGGGCCGCGGTGGTCAGGCCGGCGGCGAGGAGTGCGGCGGCGGCCGCGGCGGCCGACCCGATCCGGTGCCATCTGCCGCGTATGTGGGGGGAGTTGGGGGTGGTCGTACGCAAGGTACAGCCTCCTGGGAGTGGTGGACAGAGGCCTGCGGGTGTGGGGGACCACTGGTGGGTGACCGGTGGGGGCGGCGGCCCGCGACGACCATCGCTTTGTTGAGTACGCGACAACAAGAGGCTTTCGGAATCCTGACCACCGCGTTACCCAAGGCGGTTGGCGGCTTACTGATCAATGGCTGTGTGCTGGCGCTGTGCTGGGCGGGGCTTGACCCGGTGCACAGGGTCCGCACGGAGGAGGGCGGCCGGGCTCAGCGGGGCTTGAGGCCGTGGAGCAGCAGGTGGACGTGTTCGTCCAGGCCGCTCAGGGCGTCCTCGGCGTCGAGCGCGCAGGCGGCGATGAGGGCGGCGAGGCCGTGCAGGCTCGCGGCGGCGATCATGGTGATCCGCTCGGGGTCCCCGGCGACGATCTCGCCCTGCTCCTGGGCGTCCGCGACCATCCGGGTCAGGGAGCCGAGGGACTGGTCGACGGCGGCGGCGAGCCGGTCGGCGCCGGCAGAGCCTTCGGGGGCATGCTTGCGCGCGAACATCAGCTCCAGCAGCTCGGGGTTGTCGACGGCGAAGCCGAGGTAGGCCCGGGCGAGGGCCGTCATCCGCCCCTCGAAGGTGAGCCCGGGCTGTCCGGCGGCGGTGTCCAGGGCCCGGTTCAGCCGCTCGTACCCGTCCAGCGCGAGGGCGTCCATGAGCGCCTGCTTGTCCTTGAAGTGCCGGCCGGGGGCCGCGTGGCTCACCCCGACGTCCCGGGCCAGCTCGCGCAGCGAGAGCGCGCCGACCCCCTTCTCGCGCAGGGTGCGCTCGGCGCTCTTGAGCAGGGCGGCGCGCAGGTCTCCGTGGTGATAGGGGCGGTTCGTCGGTGAGGGGGACATGCGCGGCATGCGGACCATCGTAACTGGATGTTGTCATTGACATCATTGTTGTCGATGCCTACTTTGGGGGCATGGCTTCTGACACATGGAACGCGACCCACCTCCCCGATCTGACCGGCCGTACGGCCGTGATCACCGGCGCCAACAGCGGCCTCGGTCTCGCCACCGCCCGGGCGCTGGCCCGGGCCGGAGCGCACGTGGTGTTCGCCGTGCGGGACCTCGCGCGGGGCGGCGCCGCCGCGGCGAAGGTGAGCGGCAGCACCGAGGTGCGCCGCCTGGACCTGGCCGACCTGGACTCGGTGCGGGAGTTCGCGGCCGGCTGGGACCGCCCGCTGGACCTGCTGATCAACAACGCGGGCGTGATGATGCTGCCGGAGCAGCGCACCAAGCAGGGCTTCGAGATGCAGTTCGGCACCAACCACCTGGGTCACTTCGCGCTGACGAACCTGCTCCTGCCCCTGGTGACGGACCGGGTGGTGACGGTGTCCTCGGGCCTCCACCGCGGGGGCGACGGAGTGATCCACTTCGAGGACGTCAATCTGCGCGGCCGCTACAGCCCGACCCGCGCCTACGCCCAGTCCAAGCTGGCCAACCTCCTGTTCACCCTGGAGCTCCAGCGCCGCCTCACCGAGGCCGGCTCCACCGTCCGCGCCCTCGCCGCGCACCCCGGCTACGCGGCCACCAACCTCCAGAGCCACCACGCGAACCCCGTGGTGAGGGGCCTCATGGCCGTCGGCAACAGGGTCTTCGCGCAGAGCGACGAGGCGGGCGCCCTGCCCACGCTCTACGCCGCGAGCCAGGACCTCCCCGGCGCGTCCTACGTCGGCCCCTCCGGCCTGGGCGAGATGCGGGGCGCCCCGACCCTGGTCGGCCGCAGCAGGGCGGCCAGCGACGCACGGGCGGCCCGGCGCCTGTGGACTCTGTCGGAGGAGCTGACCGGGGTGGAGTGGGAGCTGAAGCCGGTCAGCCGACCGTGATGTGCTGCTCCATGCCGAGCTGCTTGTGACCGTCGACCGGGCAGTACAGGTCGTACCTGCCCTTCTTGAGGGTGACCGTCAGCGTGCCCTGCCCGCCGCTCTGGAGGTTCTTGGTCCTGGCGTCCGCCACGCCGGGGCCGTCGACCGACAGCGCGTGCGTGATCCTGCCGTGGTTGTCCGTGACGAAGGTGTAGGTGCCCGGCGTGAAGGAGGACCGGGACAGTTTCAGCGCGAACTCGGTCTCGGTGACGGTCACGCGGGTGCCCGGCCCGGCCTTGGCCGAGCCGCTCGCGTTCGGGTGACCGCCGCCCGTGCCGGAACAGGCGGCCAGCACGAGGGCGGTGGTGCAGGCGACCGCCGTCGTACCGAGGGTCGTACGGGTGTGCGTACGGGCAGGAGTGCGGGTACGGGTCATGTGGGTCGAGGTTGCCATCCGACTCATCACCTTCTGGGCGAAGGGCGGTCATTCCGAGTGAAGAGGGCCCATAGGGAATACGTCCGGGCATGCGTGAGAGTTCATCGCCGTGCGACGGTCGAGCCGGTGGCGCCGGGATTCGTCACGTGATGTAATCGCGCCTGGTCGGCGGGGTGTTGTAGACAACACTCCCGCTCGTCACAAGGTTTCACAGGAAAATCTCAGATAAGTCTCAGCCGGATTCTCACGTTCGTGGGGGACAGTGAGACCTGATGAAGCGCATCTCACGCATCACGGTCACCTCGCGTCCCGCGCTGCTCGGGGCCGTGGTGATGCTCGCCCTGACCTCGGCGTCCGTAGCGGCAGCCGATGACGGGCCCGGGCCCCTCGGGGTCACCGCCGATGCCGTCGCGAACCGGCACACGGCGCGAGTCGGCGCGCTGTTCGGCGCCGACCGGGCCGAAGACCTGTCCGGCGGCCACTTCTGCACGGCCTCGGTCGTGCACAGCCCGCGGGGCAACCTCCTCGTCACCGCCGCACACTGCGTGGGTGACCCCGACAACGACCTGGTGTTCGCGCCGGGCTACCGGGACGGACAGGCGCCGTACGGGGTGTGGAAGGTCTCCAAGCGCTACCTGCCCGACGGCTGGGCCAAGGACCAGGACGAGGACAGCGACCTGGCCCTCGTCACCGTCGACGACCTGGACGGCAGGCGGATCGAGGACGTCGTGGGAGCCAATCGCTTCACCACCGGTACGGCCACCGGCGCCACCGCCGTCACCGTCATCGGCTACCCCGACTCCCGTGAGGTGCCCGTCAGGTGCACCAACAAGCCGGTCGCGCACAGCAGCACCCAGCAGCGCATCGACTGCCCCTCCCTGGCCAGCGGCACCAGCGGCAGCCCCTGGATCAACGGTGACGGCCAGGTCGTCGGCGTCCTCGGCGGCCACGAGGAGGGCGGCTCGACCGACGACGTGTCGTACAGCGTGGTGCTGGGCAGCGGCGCGGCCGAACTGTACAGGGACGCGATCGGCGATCCCTGAAGGACTGAGGACGGGAAAGCGGCTGCCGCAGGGGGTGCCCCCTACGACAGCCGTCCTCCGGTCGGCCTGACGGCCGGTCAGCGACTCGCCGCCACCGGGGCCGTCCTCCCCTCCGCCGCCTTCACCGCAGCCTTCTCGGCCGCGGCCTTCGCCGCCGCTGCCGCCGCCGTGCGCTGGGCGACCCGGCGCAGGTACAGGTTGTTGAAGATGAGCGCCAGCGCGGTCAGCGAGGCGCCGGCCACCTGCATGCCGGCCGGGACCACACCGGTCAGCGCGGAGATGACGAACGCGGTGATCGGGACGACGTCCATGAAGAGGACACCGTTGAGCGGGCCGAGGTAGCGGTTGCCGAAGTTCCAGCCGAGGACGCCCACGAAACCGGCGATGACGCTCATGTAGGCCAGCTCGGGGAGGATCGTCGTCACCGCGTGGGCGGTCGGGACCGGGACACCGCCCGTGGCCAGGATGACCGCCGTGATGACGGTGGCGCTGGCCAGGCCCAGGACCGTGGTGATCGCGGTGTACTTGATCGGCGACCAGCCCGGGAAGTAGGTGGCCCCGGAGGTGTAGATCACCCAGCACAGCGCGGCGAACAGGAGCAGTGCGTCGGGGCCGAAGTCACCCGGGTGGGAGAGCAGCGTGGACAGGCTGCCGTCGGAGACCACCAGGATGACACCGACGAACGACATCGCGATGAAGGCCAGCGCGCCCTTCGGCGGAACCACCTTGCGCAGCACCCAGTTGACCAGGAAGCCCATCATGGGCATGGTCGCCATCATGATCGAGGCGTTCAGCGCGCCCCGGGCACCGATCAGGTCCTGGCCGAAGAACACCAGGAACTGGAATCCGGCGAACCCGGCCGTGCCGAACAGCCAGGCCAGGCCGATCCGTTCACCCTTCAGCTTCAGCCCGGCCGCGCCCTCGCGCAACCGCAGGAACACCAGGAACATCGCGCCGGCGATCGCGTACCGCAGGCAGGTGAAGGTGAACGGGTCGATGTGCTTCAGGGTCACGTCCATGAGGGGGAACATCGCTCCCCAGGACACGGTCGCGAGGAGGCAGAGCAGCACGCCCCGGCCGTAGTTCTTCTGATCGTTCATGACTCTTCCTGTCGAGTGGGGGGACGGAGGGGACTGATCGGACGGGTCAGGCGGGGATGAGGTCGGTGGCGCCGCGGCGGGCCGCGGCCTCGGCGCGGACCAGCGGCAGGACGGTCTCCAGCAGCCGCCCGGCGCGCACCTTGCCGGTCGGGCTGTACGGAACCGCCGCCACCGGGATCACGTACGCGGGCAGGCACGGCACCCGGCGGGCACAGGCGGCGGTGACCGCGCGCCGGCCGCTCTCCAGCCGCTCCGGGGAGACCGCCGCGAACGGCACGATCAGCACGTCCTCGCCGGTCTCGGGCAGCTTGGTGCGCAGGACGGCGGTCTCGCGGACACAGGGCAGGTCCATCAGGTCGTTCTCGAGACCGAAGATGTTGACGTCCAGCGGCTTGCCCTCGGCGGCCTTGGAGACGCCGTCGTTGCGGCCGGTGAGTTCGAGCCGGCCCGCCTCGTCGATGAAGCCGCTGTCGCCGGTGAGCAGGAAGCGCTGGGTACGGCCGCCGTAGTCGAGGGTGAGGAACTCCGGCTCGGCGGTGGCGTAGGCGTCCATCAGCTGGTAGCTGGCGATGGCGACCCGGCCGCGCATGCCCTTGGGCAGCGGGCGGTTGTCCGGGTCCAGTACGGCGATGGTGTTGCCCGGCATCGGGCGTCCGGAGCGGCACGGCGCCACATGCAGCTCCTCGGGGCCGATCATGACGTTCACGCCGGTCTCGGTGGTGCCGTAGTAGAGGTGCAGCACCGGTCCGAGGCGGTCCCAGGTGTTGTTGACGACCCAGCGGTTCAGATGCCGGCCGCCGGAGAGCACGAAGTGCAGCCGGGAGGTCTTGTGCAGATGCTCGGAGGCCGGGTGGGCCACGACCCGCTTGAGGACCGGCGGGACCATGAGCGTGGTGGAGACGCCCTCGTCCTGGATGAGCCGGATCAGGCCCGCCTCGTCGTCGTACGGGCCGAGGACGATCGTGCCGCCGAGCGACAGGAAGATCCGCGCCCAGCCCGGGCCCGAGGCGTGGTACAGCGGGACCGTCACCAGGTGGACGTCGTCCTCGTCGAAGGAGTACTGGTCCACCAGGTCCGCGAAGCGGCGCGCCTCGAAGGAGGCCCGGCGGATCACCAGCTTGGGGATGCCGCTGGTGCCGGAGGTGAAGGAGAACGCCTCGAACGGCTGCTCCACCGCCCGCGGTTCGCGCGGCTCCGACAGCAGCAGGTCGGTGAAGGCCACGCCGGCCGCGTTCCTCGGCGGGTCGCTGTCCAGCCGGATGTCGAGCACGTCCCGGCCTTCGGGCCAGCCGACCTCGGTGAGCACGGCGCGATGGGCGGTGGTGCTGATGACCACGGTCGGCCGCAGTTGCTCCAGCGCGCCGGCGGTGGCCTCGGGCCCGGTGGTGTGGTCGAGGCCGACGCACGGGATGCCGAGCGAGGAGACGGCCGCCATGGCGACGACCAGCTCCCAGCGGTTCTCGGCGACGAACACGGCGCGGGCGGGCCGTATGTCCGGCAGCCGCTCCTCGATGGCGCTCGCCACGCGGGCGACCTTGTCGGCGAGGCTGGCCCAGGTCAGCCGCACCTCACCGTCGACCACGGCGACGTGCCCGGGGCGACGCTCGGCGTGCTTGCGGATGTCCGAGAGCTTGATCATTGACGGTCACTTCCTTCCGGCGGGGATTGCGGGGGCGGCCGACGCGCCTGCGGGGGCCGCGGAGATGGGGGTGGCGGGGATTCTGGAGGGCGCCGGGGCGCCGATGGTCGCGGGCGTGACACGGGCCGTGGGGGCCGGTGGCGGGGCCGGGGCGGAGGTGGTCGGCGAGTGCGCCTGGGTGGCGGAGACGGTGGCCGGTGGCCGGGTGTCCGTCGTGGTGGGCACCGCCGGGCCGGACGGGACGCCGTACGTGGCGGTGGAGGTGCCGGGCTGCTGGAGGGTGTAGATCTCGCAGCCGCTGGAGCGCAGCGCGCCGATCTCGCCGAGGGTGCGGTCGCACAGCCGCTCACCGGGCACGGTGATCGGGATGCCCGGCGGGTAGGCGATGATGAAGTGGTCCGAGGTGCCCTGGGTCAGGGCCGCCGACGCGGTGCGGTAGGTGCGCTGGATGGTGCGCAGCGCCTCCAGCAGCCGCAGCAGCGTGGCCTCGTCGACGCCGATGTGGACGTGGAAGAGCACGGCGTCGCCGCTCTCCCGGGCCACGTACAGGCCGTAGTCGTCGAAGAGGATCCGGCGGAAGTCGGCCGCGGTGATGCCGAGCGCGCTGATGTCCACCAGCACCCGGGTCGGGTCGTCGCTCACCAGCAGCGCCGGGTCGGTCAGATGACCCTCCGGGCCCAGCGCCCGGTACGCCGACAGGCGCGGGTCGCCGCCGAGTTCGGCGCGCAGGGTGCGGGCCAGGTTCAGCGACCTCTCCAGCAGCTGCTCGCCCTCGGTCTCGGCCTGCAGCCGGGCCAGGTCCAGGCTCGCCAGCACCGGCCAGCTGGGCGAGGTCGTGTGGTGCTGGAACAGCGCCTGCGCGGTGCGTTCCCGGGCCTCGCCGTCGCCGACCAGATGCAGGTACGAACCCTGCCGCAGCGCCGACATCGACTTGTGCGCGGAGTGCGTCACGGCCACCGCGAGCGGCAGCGGGCCCCCGGTGCGGCGCAGGTGCTCCACCGCGTGCAGCGCGGTCAGCGGCCGCAGTTGCGGGTGGAAGCGGTGCACCGCGCCCCAGGCCTCGTCGACCAGCACGGCCACCTTCGGGTGGGCGGCGGCCAGTTCGGCCAGCACCGTCGGCAGGTCGTAGCGGACACCGTCGTACGACACCGCGGACAGCACGACCGTGTCGTACGGCCGTCCCTCGGCCACCGCCGTGCGGAACGTCTGCAGCAGCCGGGGCAGGTCGCCGAAGGTGCGCGGGCAGTCGGCGCAGCAGCGCTGCATGGGGGCGTAGGTGACGTCCACGCCGAGCGCGCCGAGCGCGAAGTGCACGGACTGGTGGCAGCTGCGGTCGGCGAGCACCCGGCTGCCGGGGCGGGCCAGGGCGGTCAGGGCGACCCGGTTGGCGGTGCTGGTGCCGGTCGACAGGAAGAACGTGGCGTCGGCGCCGAAGCCGGCGGCGGCCAGCCGCTGTGCCTCGCGGAGCGGGCCGCGCGGCCGGAAGAAGGAGTCCAGCATCGTGCCGCTGTAGGACACGTCGGCGGCGAGCTGGGCCGCGCCGAAGAGGGCTTCGTAGGACTCCCGGACGCGGGAGTCGCGGATCGACCGGCCGTGGGAGAGCGGAAGGGCGTGGAAGGAGGCGATGTCCCGGCGGGCCACCGCGAGCACGGCATCGGCCAGCGGCGTCCTGCTCGCCCCGTGACGCCCGGAAAGGGACGCCTGACGCCCGGGGAGGGACGCCGGAGCGCCCTCCTCGTCGGCGGGAGTGGAGCTGGTGGGTTCGGTCATGGCTCCATCAAACAAAACCTTCGCGAAGGTATCAATTATTATCGAGAACCCTGATGAACGACGCTGCCGCCGGTCCCGGCTGGAGGGCGCCGTGCGCCGCCACGGCGTGCAGGTCGCGCCAGGCCCGCTGCAGCGGGTTCGAACGGTCCAGGGCGCGGCTGCCGGCCGTGCGGAACAGCTGCTCCACCGCGCCGGTCAGCATGCCGGCGGCGAGCGAGGCGTCCCGCTGGTTGCGCGCCGCCGTCCCCGGTTCGAAGGCGGCGGCCGGGGTGAGCGCCGCGCGGTCCGCGCGCTGCGCCGCGGCCTGGAGCAGCAGCGCCGCGGCGTCGATCTCGCCCGAGCAGCGGGCGTACGTCTGCTGCACACCGGCGTCGCCCGGTCCGCCGCGCTCACGGGCCGACGCGGTCCAGGCGTCCAGGGCACCGCGCGCCGCACCGAGTCCGGGCGCGCAGAACAGCAGCGCTGCGACCAGGGTGTACGGCACCCGGTGGCAGGGCGCCGCGTCGGCCTCGGGCACGCCCGTCATCAGGGTGTCGCGCAGGCAGCTGCGGTGCTCCGGGACGAAGGCCTCCTCGACGGAGACCGAGTGGCTGCCGGTCCCGCGCAGGCCGACGCTGTCCCAGGTGCGGTGCACGCGGACGTCGGCGCGGGGGAGCAGCAGGATGCGGTAGGCGGGGGGCGGGGTGGCCGGCCGTCCGTCGGGAGCGGTGGCTTGGCCGGCCGGCCGTTCGGCGAGGGATGTGTCGAGGATCTCGTCGGGGGTGTTGCCGTGGGTCTTGCCGGGACTCTCGTCGAGGGTGGCGAGCAGGATCCAGTCGGCGTGTTCGACGCCGCTGGCGAAGGACCAGCGGCCGGTCAGCCGCCAGCCGCCGGGCACCCGGGTGAGCCGGCCGGCGGGCGGTACGACGGCCGCCGCGATCGGCGTGTCGGGGCCGTCGGCCCACAGCTCGGCCTGGGCCGCCTCGGGCAGATGGGCCGCCAGCCGCCCGTGCCCGGCCAGCAGGGCGCAGCACCACGCGGTGGACGCGCAGGCCTCGCCCACGGCGGCCACGGCGTGCACCAACTCCGTGAAGCCGCCCGCCCGTCCGCCCCACCGGCGCGGGACGAAGTGGCGTGCGAAGCCGGCGGCGGGCAGCGCGGCGACCACCTCCGGGTGCAGCCGCGCGGCCTCTTCGGCGTCGCGGGCGTGCCGCGCGGCGAGGCCGGACACGGCGGTCGGGGCGAGGGGGAGGCCGGAGGGGAGAGTGGGGAGGGCGGGAAGGGCGGTGGTCATGGCTGCCTTTCTGGGGTCGCTCTGGAGACGGACTGGAGACGTATTGGAGACGGACTGAGGACGGGTAGAAAAAAATTCGATCGGGAAGGTATTTTCTTGCTGACTGCATCGGTCGACAGCGGGGACGGACGAGGTGAAGCAGGACAGAGCGCGACGGACACACGAGCTGCTTCTCGACACGGCGGCGGCCGAGTTCGTCCGCCACGGATTCGCGGGCACGAACCTGTCCGACATCGCCGCCCGCGCCCGCCTCACCAAGGGCGCGCTCTATGGCCACTTCGCGTCGAAGGCCGAGCTGGCCGAGGAGCTGACCCGGGGGTTCGAGGAGGCGTGGGGCAAGGTGCTGGCCTCGGCCGGGACCTCGCTGCGGGAACTCACCGTGGGGCTGGCCCGCAGGATGGACGAGGACGTGCGGTTCGCCGCGGGGTTGAGGCTCACGACGGATGCCGCACGGGTGGAGCGGGAGGAGCCGGTGCCCCTCGTGGAACTCGGGTGCAGAGTCCGGGAGTTGGTCCTGGAGGCTCGGCGGGAGGGGCGGATCGACGCGGGGCACCGGCCGGAGGTGCTGGCCCGGATGGTGGTGGCGCTGGTGGTGGGTGTGCAGGCCACTGCGTGGGCTTCCGCCGGTGACCCTGCCGAGCTGTGGGAGCCTGTGCTGTCGGCGCTGGCGGGGCCGGGAGCGGGTGAGCCCGGGGAGTGACGGGTCGTCGGCGGGTGCGGGTGCGGTGTGGCCTGTCGCGCCCACGCGGCGGAGCCGCATGTCGTGCAGTTCCCCGCGCCCCTTGGGGCGCTGACGGCCGCCCCCGTGGTCAGGCGCGGGGAACTGCGGAACGACTCGCCGTCAGGCAGCCGGTGCCAGAAGACCACTCATGGCGGGGCTCGGCAGGCGGCGCCAGTGGTCGAGGGCTGCCCGGGAGGCCAGAACCGGGTCACTTCCTACGACCACGGGGTGGCCCACCGCGGCCAGCAGGGGCAGGTCGCTGGCATCGTCCGCGTAGGCGTGGCAGTCGGCCGGGTCGAGGCCGAAGGCCGTCATGACGCGGCGGGCCGCTTCCGCCTTGGCCGCGCCGATCATGGGCCGGTCGACGAGGTCGCCGGTGAGGATGCCGTCGGTGGCCTCGGGGGTGGTGCAGATGAGGAGGTCGGCGCCGACGGACCGGCTGATGGGCGCCAGGCAGGCGGCGAAGGAGCCGGACAGCAGGATCGTGAGGTGTCCGGCGCGGTGGTGCTGCCGCAAGGCCTCGCGGACCGGTGGGTGGAAGAGGTCGCGGGCGCGTTCGCGGGCGAACCACAGGCGGCCGCTCTCCTCCAGGTCCCGCTCGCGACTGCCGCGCAGCAGGCGGTAGTAGGCGCGGTTGACCTGTTCGCGGGGGACGCCCGAGCGGAGTTGGTGACCGAGGGCGGCGCGGGCCGCGGTCAGCCGGGCGGGGGCGCGGCCCTCACGGCCCCAGTGGAAGGCGAGGAAGCTCAGCATGCTCTTGCAGGAGATCAGCGTCTCGTCCACGTCGAAGAAGGCGGCGCTGACGCGGTCGGTGGTGCTGAGCCCGACGGAGTCGGCGGTCGTGGTTCCACCCGGCTCGGCGGTCGTGGTTCCACCCGGCTCGGCGGTCACGGATCTGACCGGCTCGGTCGTCGTGGCTCTCTCGGGGTCGGTCGTCGTCGTCATGAGTCGGTGAACCTCTGCGGGTGAAGGGAAGCGTGGGCGGCGTGCGTCGCGGCGGCGCGGGGGCTGTCGCAGCGCAGTTCCGTGTGGGCGGCCTCGACCAGGTCGAGGATCCGGTCGGCGTACGGGCACAGCCGGGCGCCCGCCGTGGTCAGCTCGACGGCGCGGTTGCCGCGCCGGACGAACAGCGGCTGGCCCACGGCCTCCTCCAGGCCCTTGATCTGGGCGGTGATGGTCGGCTGGGAGTAGTGCAGATTGCGGGCGGCGCGGGTGAAGCTCAGCTCGCGGGCCACCTCGCGGAAGGTGCGCAGGCGGTGGATGTCCATGCTCGGTCCCGTCGGTCTCGTCGGTCTCGTCGGTCCCGTCAGTTCCGGACGAAGAGGGCGTCGGCCTCGGCGAGGGCGCGCTCGCCCTGGACGGCGGTGAGGCGCAGCAGTCCCTCGGGGCCGGTGGCCGAGCGGATGACGATGGGCTGGAACAGCTCACCGAAGGACAGGAACCGGGCCTGGAGCGCGGTGAGGGCACAGTCGCGGGCCGCGGTCAGATGGCCCGCCTGACGGAACGCCTCCAGCAGCATCATGCCGGGCACGTGGTCGGAGGGGTGCTCGAAGTACCCCGGGTGCCGCAGGTCGACGTGGAGCAGCCAGGTCGAGGACTCGGCGTCGGTCGCGGTGCGCAGCAGCACGTTGGCGTCCTGGCGGCCGGCGATGACGGGGGCCGTCGTGGGGGCCGCCGTGGCCGGGGTGCCCGAGGCCGCGGGAGCTGTCGTGGTGCCGCCGACGATGTCGCGGCCGCGGTGCCGTACGGCCTCGTAGCGACGCGCGTCGACCACGACCACGGCCACCGAACCGTAGGCGCAGACCCGGCCGTCCGCCTCGATGGTCATGTCGAGCCGGGCGTCGAAGCGGCGGGCGTCGGAGGCGGCGGTCGCGTCGACGGTGACGTCCAGGACGGCGCCGAGCGGGGTGCCGCCCATCCGGAGGGCGTCGAGGTCGTCGATGTGCAGGTCGAGCGACTTGAAGACGAAGTGGTGGCCCAGCGGGACGTCGTAGTACCGGTGGAGCAGGAAGATCCCGGCCTGCCGGACCGTTTCGGCGAGCAGCATGAAGTCGCAGCGGCCGGACGGGTCGGGGTGGTAGAGCGCGTGGTGGCGCGGCCACTGGGCGCCCACCAGGAAGCGGTCGGCGGCGACCGGCGCGCCGTCGGTGAGGAAGACCTCGGTGACGGAGGCGCGGTGCACCAGTTGCCGCGGGACCGTGCGGTCGAAGGTGAGAGCGGCGCGGGCGTCCTCGACGGACGCGGACGCGGATGTGGACTGAAGCGTGCTGACAGACATGCCTGTTTCCCCCCAAGGCTGAATGCGTACGCGCAAAGGGGGCCTTCGTGACTCTTCCGCCTTACGCGGCCCCCCGCCAAGAAATATACCTTCGGGAATGTATATTGCAACGCAGAACACGGGGAAGGTGGAGCGACATGCCAACCAGCAGGACGGAGCCGAAGCAGGAACGGGCGCGGCGGACCAGGGCACAGATCCTCCGGATGGCGGCCGAACTCTTCGCCGAGCGGGGCTACGCCACGGTGACGCTGCAGGACGTCGCCGAACGGGCGTCGATGACCAAGGGGGCGGTGTACTTCCACTACAAGAACAAGGAAGACCTCGCCGTCGCCGTGGTGCAGGAGCACTACGCCCGCTGGCCGGTGCTGCTGGCGGAGGTCTCGGCCGGTGAACTGCCGCCGTACGAGGCGCTCGTCGCGGTGCTGGACCGGGTCACCGGGGCCTTCCATGACGACGTCGTCGTCCAGGCCGGTGCCCGCCTGCAGATCGAACGCTCCCTGATCGACGCGGACCTGCCCGAGCCGTACGTCGGCTGGGAGGACTACCTCACCGGGCTGGTCGAGGCGATGGACAAGGCCGGCGAACTCCGCGCCGGCATCACCCCGCGCTCCGCGGCCCGGGTCCTCGTCTCCGCTTTCTTCGGCATGCAGCACATCTCCGACGTCCTCAGCCGCCGCGCGGACCTCGCGGAGCGGTACGGGGAGTTGCGGACGGTTGTGCTGGAGGGACTGCGGGCGTGAGGCGGCGCCGGCGGAGCGGCTAGCGGGCCGCGAAGTGGTCGAACTCGCCTGCCTGTACGCCGAGTACGAAGGCGTTCCACTTGCGGCGGGTGGTCGTGACGACGGTGTTCGCCGAGCGGAGGCGGAGGGGAGCGTCGTCGTTGCCGTCCCGGCTGGTGGGGGCCGGTTCCGTCTTGAGGGCGGCGAGGAGGGCACCGAAGGTGGCGGGGGTGGTGGTGAGGATGGCTCCGGTGGGGTCGGAGGATTCGGTGAGGTGGATGGTGCCAGGGGTGGTGGCTATGTGTATGCAGGAGTTGCCTTCCGGGCAGTACGACGACTTCTGCCAGACGAGTCCGGGCATGGGTCACTCCTTCACAGGTCCTTGAGCACGGTGTGGATGAACGACCGAGACTCATCGGGGGCGAGGGCGGCGGCCTCCATGCGGTCCAGCAGTACGCGGTACTTGGTGAGTTGGGCCTCGGCGTCGAGGAACACGGGACCGTGTGACTGGTCGAGGTTCACCGTGTCGAGCTCGGGCACCGGTCCCTCGGCGTAGTAGATCGCCTGTCCCGATCCAGGGAAGACCAGCGAGCCGAACGGCAGCACCTGGATCGTGATGTCGGCTCGCTCGCTCATGTCCAGGAGGTACTGGAGCTGACCGCGTGTCACCTCCGGGCCGCCGAATCTCATGCGCAGAGCGGCCTCATGGACGATCACCTGGTGCGGGGTGGGTGGGTCCCGGAAGAGCACGGCCTGCCGCTTCACTCGGAACGACACCCTGTGTTCCACATCGGGCGCCGGAAGCTCGGGCACCGCTTGGCGGAAGATCTCACGGGCGTACTCGGCGGTCTGGAACAGCCCCGGCACGTGGATCACCACCGCGCTGCGCAGGCGGGTGGCGTGGTGTTCCAGCTCGGCGAGGTCCAACAGCGCGGTGGGCAGGAGTTCGCGGTACTGCTCCCACCAGCCGCGCGACCGCTCGGCGGCCATGTCGCACAGGGCTTGGACGAGGTCGGCATCGGCGCAGTCGTAGTGGCAGGCCAGGGTGCGGACGCGCTCCGGGCTCACGCCTGCGCGGGCCGCCTCGACGTTGCTGATCTGGTTCTGCTGGACGCCGAGCAGTTGACTCGCCTGGGTGGACGTCAGACCGGCCCGCTCGCGGAGTTTGCGCAGCTCGGCGCCCAAACGGAGTTGGCGCCCCGTCGGGTTGCTCCTCACGGGTGTCCCACCCTCCCTGTCACCCACATGGATGGCGAATCAGCTCTACCACGCAAACCGTCTAAGAACTTTTACGCACGCCGCTACTTTATTACTCGGGCCCCCGCCCGGAAGTGCCCCGCTCGACGGAGCGGCGACGGTCACTGGGCAATCGAACATCCGCACCTCAACGCCTTTTGATGAACGGAGACTTCGATGTCCACCGTATCCAAGCCCTGGACCTACACCCTCCACCTCCCGCAGGATCCACGCGCACCGGGGATCGCCCGCGCAACACTGCGTACCGTCCTCGCCGCGCACGAGCTCTCCTCGCTCACGCCCACCGCCGAACTCCTGGCCGCCGAGTTGCTCGCCAACGCGCATCTGCACACCTCCGGCCCTACGCGCTCCGCCTCCTCGGCAGGGAGTCGGGCCGGCTGACGGTGGCCGTCTGGGACAGTGACCCGCGTGTGCCGCCCGGCTTCACCGCCGACGCCGCGCCCGATGTCGTACCGGAGGACGCGGAATGCGGACGCGGGCTGCAGCTCGTACGGGCCTGTGCTGATTCATGGGGCGTGTCCGTGCTGCGGGAGCTGGGCGCGTCCAGGGGCGGGAAGCTGCTGTGGGCGGACTGTCAGTGATGTGACGTACCGTAATCGCATGGGTTCCCAGCGTCAGGGAGGGTGTCGTGGTGGCGGTGAGGGTATGCGATGCGGAGGCGGGGCAGAAGACTGCCCAGTACCGTGGTTACGAAGCAGAGCGGGACGTCGGACCTCCCACCGAACCCGCTCGCTCGGCCGAGGAGACCACCGAGGCGGAAGGACGGAGGCGGCGAGCCATGTCCGTGTCGTCCGGCACCTGGAACGGCCCGCCTCCCAGGTCGGGGAACCTCCGCGAGCTCGCGGAGAGCATCGAGGAAGCGACGGGTCTGCGGGCGCAGATCGTGGGAGGGAAGCTCGTGATGTCCCCGACTCCGCGTGGTAAGCACGCGGGCGTGGTGAAGCGGTTGCGGCGACAGCTCGAGGGCATGGTCCTTCCCGACGGGCTGGACGTGTACGAGGTGTCCTCGATCGCCCTGCCCGACGACCCGGACGACTACGTGACGCCGGATCTGATTGTTCTGCCCACGGAGTGGGAAGACGACGACGACTGGCTCGCAGCCTCCGAGGACACCGCGCTCGCCGTCGAGGTCATCTCCTCTTCCGAGAAGTCCCGGGGCATCCGTGACAAGGCCGACTGGTACGCCGTCGCGCGCGTCCCTCTGCTGCTCGTCATCGACCCCCGCAAGGCCACCTGGGCCCTGCACAGCCGCCCGGACAACGGCACCTACCAGGACGTGCTGCCGGGAAAGTTCGGGGAGTCGGTGCCGTTGCCGGAGCCGTTCGGCATCGATGTCGGCACTGGTGACTTCCCGGTGTACGGAGGAGGCGCGCGTCCGGCAGGAGATTGAAGCACCCCGGACGGCGAACTGATCTTCGTGACAAGGTTGGTCCGTGGATGCGCTCAAGCCTCAGGACCCCTCGCACATAGGCACGCACACGCTGCTCGCGCGGCTCGGGGCTGGTGGGATGGGACAGGTCTATCTCGGGCGGTCGCCGGGCGGGCGGCTCGTCGCCATCAAGGTGATCCGGGACGAGATCACCGACCATCCCGAGGCGCTGGCCCGGTTCCGGCGCGAGGTGGAGACGGCGCGGGCGGTCCGGAGTGCGTACACGGCCAACCTGATTGACGCCTCGTTGGACAGCGCGCCCTACTGGCTGGCCACCGAGTACGTCGCCGGACCGACCCTCGCCAGGGCCGTGGCGGAGCGCGGCCCGCTGCCGCCCGAAACCTGCCGCGGCCTCTTCGCCGCCCTCGCCGAGGGCCTGGCCGCGGTCCACGCCCAGGGCGTCACCCACCGGGACCTGAAGCCGCAGAACGTCATCCTCGCCGCCCAGGGCCCGCAGCTCATCGACTTCGGCATCGCCCGCGGCGTGGGCCAGACCGCCCTCACCGACGCCGGGTTCGCGCCCGGCACGCCCGGCTTCACCGCCCCCGAGGTGCTGTTGCGCAACGAGGTCGGGCCGCCGGCGGACGTGTTCGCCCTCGGCGCCACCCTCGCGTACGCGGCGACCGGCCGGGCCCCGTTCGGCGGCGGCGACCCGAACGGGGTCAGCTACCGCGCCGTCCATGAGCCCATCGACCTGGCCGGTGTCGCACCGGAGCCGGCATCCCTGATCGAGGCGTGCGTGGCCAAGGTCGCCGCCGCCCGGCCGGGGCTCGCCGAGGTGATCGCGCGCTGCGGGGTGCGCACGGCACTGGTGGAGGACCCGGTGTACGCCGGCCTCGCCGCACTGGGCGAGGCCGTGCCGCAGACCCCGCCGACGCCGGTACGACAGCCGGTGGCTCCGCCGGTGGGACCGCACGATCTGCCGACGGTGGGGCCCACGCCGTACGGCCCGTCCGGCTACACGCCCACCCAGCTGGTCGCCCGGTCGACCCGGCGCCCGGGCAAGCGGTGGCTGCTGGCCGTGGCGGTGGGGCTCGTGGTGGGGATCGGGGCGGCCACCGCGGTGGTGCTCGCCCAGCGGGGTGACGGCAAGGACACCGCTGGGGGCCGGACCTCCGCCGGGTCGCCGGGCAAGGCGTCCAGTCCGCGGGTGACGGCGTCCAGGACGGCCACCGGTCCGGGCCACGCGCCCGCATACGCGGGTGACGACATCGACCGCCAGTACTGGAAGCCGTCGACGGGAGACTGCCAGCTGCCGGACGCCGAGCGGGCGCCCGCAGACTTCCTGTCCGCCATGTCCGACGCCGACGACCCCGGCAAGACCACGGAGCGCCCGGTCTTCGCCCACAAGGTACGGCTCGGGTTCTGGCACAACAACTACGCCGGGCACCCCGGAATCCATGGCCCCTACTACGTGGTCATCAGCGTGAAGCCGCCGCACAGCATCGACCCGAGCACCGGAAAGCCCCCCGCCGGGGCGCTCATGCAGAGCGCGACGCTGGGCTACACCAGCAAGCCCATCGATCTCTACAGCGGTGACCAGTCCGACTGGACGTACCTCACCTACCCGGACGACTTCCGTTCCTGGTCGCCGGACGGGAAGAAGACCTGGCCGTCCATCCCTGTCGGCAATGATCCCGGCGACTGGACGGTGCAGTGGTTCCACATCCGGACTCCCAGCGATTACAGCAGCATCATGTGCCGAGGCTTCACTGTGAAATGACGCCACATCACGCAAAAGGTGCCTTGAACCGCTCGTGCATGGGGGAAAGTTGAACCGTGCGGAAGGTATGGGTGATCGGTGGGGCGGCCGTCGGGCTCGGCATGGGCTTCGTCATGCTGCTCGTTGTCGGGGTCTACGTCGTCGCCGGGAACCTCATGGGCGGGATCGCCTCGGCGGGCCGGGGGCTGTCCAAGGGGGCCGTACCGGCTGCCTACCAGGGGCTCGTGCAGAAGTGGGGCAACCTGTGCCCGCAGCTGACCCCCGCGCTGCTCGCCGCGCAGCTGTACCAGGAGAGCGGCTGGAATCCGAAAATCGTCAGCCCGGCCAACGCGCAGGGCATCGCGCAGTTCATCCCCGGCACGTGGGCCATCTACGGCATCGACGGCAACGGGGACGGCAAGCGGGATGTGTGGGATCCCAACGACGCGATTCCGTCTGCCGCTTCATACGACTGCCAGCTGGCGAAAGACGTGAAGGACGTGCCGGGCAACGTCTCCGACAACATGCTCGCCGCCTACAACGCCGGTGCGTACCGGGTGATAAAGGCCGGCGGGGTGCCCGGCATCAGCGAGACCCAGAACTACGTCCAGCGGATCAACAGCCTGGCCAAGAGCTTCGCCGCGCCCGTCAGCCGGATCGACCCCACCCAACAAGCCGCCGGTGCCATCGCCTTCGCACAGGGCAAGCTGGGGACGCCCTATCTGTGGGGTGGGGAAGGGTCGGCCGAGCAGGGTGGGCGGTTCGACTGTTCGGGGCTGACGCAGGCCGCGTACGCGAAGGTGGGGATCAGCCTGCCGCGCGTGGCGAACGATCAGTACAACGCCGGGCCGCATCCCACGCGGGATCAGCTCCTCCCGGGTGACCTGGTGTTCTTCTCGACCGACCCGGGCGATTCGCGGGCCATCCATCACGTGGGGATCTATGTGGGTGGCGGGTACATGATCGACGCGCCGCGGACCGGGGCCGTCATCCGGTTCGACCCGATCGACACGCCCGACTACTTCGGCGCCACCCGTGTCACCGAAGATGGCGCAAAAGCGCTCCCCACGGCGGTGTGAGGCGGTGTGAGATCGTGTCAGACGTGGTGACGGAGCGTGAAACATCCCCCTGAGCTGCGATGATGAGTCTCTCTTCGATAACGTCTGCGTGATCATTCAGTGGAGAGTGGAACGTATTGATGGGGGCCGTGCGTTCCTGTTGACGTAGCCGAGCGGACGTCAGTACGGGCAGTGCGGCAGTGCAGCGGAAGCAGATCTACGAACCACGGGGGTAGGAGCGGCGCACACGAGGTGCGTCCGGTAGACGACGAAGGGGCCGCAGCACCATGGCTGTACTCGCCGAATCCGGATCGAACCCCGACGTCGACCTGCTCTACGACATCAATGGCCTGGCCAAGGACGCGCCCCACTGGTTCGACCGGGTCATGGAGTTCGTCGGTGAGTACGGGCTGCTGCTCGCCATGGTGCTGCTCGTGCTGTGGTGCTGGTGGTCCGTGCGGCGCCGGGGCGCCGAGGACGCCGCGTCCTCCGTCGCCGCGCTGGCCTGGGCGCCGCTCGCGGCCGGCATCGCCGTACTGGTCAACGTCCCGATCCGGGGCTTCGTGGAGCGCCCCCGCCCCTTCGTCGACCACCAGGGGCTGGACGTCCTCGTCTCCGGCAAGACCGACTTCTCCTTCGTCAGCGACCACGCCACCATCACCATGGCGCTGGGCGTCGGCCTCTTCGTCGCCAACCGCCGCTTCGGGATCGCGGGCATCGGGCTCGCGCTGCTGGAGGGGTTCTGCCGGGTCTACATGGGCGTGCACTATCCGACGGACGTCGTCGGGGGCTTCGCGCTGGGTACGGCGGTCGCGCTGCTGCTGTCGCCGCCGGCCATGGCGCTGCTCACCCCGCTGATGCGAGCGGTGGAGCGGTCGTCGCGGGCGGGGTGGGTCGTACGGAGGCGGCCGGTGAGCGGGGCGGGCGAGGGGGCGGTGCTTCCCGGCGCCCGCAAGCCGGTGGAGTCCGAGGAACGGGACCTGGCGGCCTAGCCGGTACCGCGGCTGATGGGTCGGGCGCTGCTCGCTGGGAGGTGCACGGCTACGGCGTCCTACAACCCCTGCGCGTACGAGAAGAACCGCTGCGGGTCGTACTGCTTCTTGACCTTGCCCAAGCGGGTCGCGGCATCCCCGTAGTACGCCTTCCTCCAGTCCTTCAGCGTCGGGTCCGTGTAGTTCTGGTACGCCGCGCCGGAGGCGTACGGCGCCATCGCCCCGTGGGCGGACGTGAGCCAGGACTGGGCCGAAGCGCCGGAGGCCCCCGCGCCCCAGGACGCGATGTACTGGGCCAGCATCCGGGAGCGGCGGTGGACGAAGGCCGTCGCCGTGGGGGAGACGCGGTTGACCGCGCCACCGAGGGCGGTGAACGCGATGCTGCCCGCGCCGCCCCGGACGGAGCTGATCTGCCGCAGGACCGTCTGGATGCCCGCCGCCGACAGCGAGCGGTCGAAGAAGTCGGAGCGGGCCGCGTACGTCTCCCGGCCCAGGCGGCCCTCGGGAGAGTGGCCGGGGGTGGAGCCGGGCAGATGGCACTGGGCGTCGCCGGAGAAGGAGGAGCAGCCGGCGTAGATCTCCATCGCCTCCTCGTATCCCCGCCGGCGCAGGGTGACGGAGGAGGCGTTGGCGCCGGCCGCGTGGGCCAGGCGGTCCACGGCGTTCTGCAGTTCGCCGTAGGTTCCGAGGGAGAAGCAGGCCACCGAGACGGAGGGTGTGCCGCCCGGTGAGCAGGACAGGTGGAGGGAGGACCAGATCTCGTCCGGCTGGCTCGGGCCCCACTCCTGCCAGGCCTTCAGCACGGCCGCGGCCCTCGACCAGGGCCAGGTCAGGTACGCCGTCACCGCCTGCGGCGCCGGGTGGGTCCGGAACTGCAGCTCGGTGACGACGCCGAAGTTGCCGTTGCCCGCGCCGCGCAGGGCCCAGAAGAGGTCGGAGTGGGTCGACGCGTTCGCCGTCACCTGGGTGCCGTCCGCCGTGATGACCGTGGCCTGGGTGAGGCTGTCGCAGGTCAGGCCGTAGGCGCGGGAGGCGACGCCGTGGCCGCCGCCGAGCACCAGGCCGGAGACGCCGACGCTGGGGCAGGAGCCGGCGGGTATGGTCACGCCCTTCGCGGCCAGGCCCCGGTAGACGTCGATCAGCTTGGAGCCGGCGCCGACGACCGCCGTACCGCCGGAGACCCGTATGCGGTTCAGCCTGGACACGTCGAGGATCAGGCGGTTGTCGCCGGAGGAGTAGCCGGCGTAGGAGTGGCCGCCGTTGCGTATGGAGATCCGGACGCCATGGGCCTGCGCGTAGGCGAGGGTCGTACGGATGTCGTCGGCGTGGGCGACGTACGCCACCGCGGCGGGCCTCAGGGCGTCGAAGCGGGTGTTGTACAGCTGGTGGGCCGTCGTCCAGGTCGCGTCGCCGGGCCGGACCAGGGTGCCGTCCAGGTCATGGGCGAGTGCCGTCCAGTTCGCGGCGGCGTTCGCGCTGGTGGTCTTGAGGGACGTGAGCGAGGATGAGCGGGTGTTCGCCGTGGCGGTGGACCCGTTCGTCCTCGAGCTGCAGCCGGTCAGTGCGGTTGCGGCCAGTACGGCCGTGCCGCCCGCGATGAACGTACGCCGTTCCATGCCCATCGTCCTGTGTCGCCTTTCCACGGGCCCCCTTGGCCCTACGTGGGGTGAGACGACCGCATGGCCACGTTGGTTCGTAACAGTTCTCGCACAGAGGAACGAACGTCGAAGACGTGTGTGCGTAACCCGGCCGTCGGAACCTCCATGTGCCCTCCCCGTGAGCATTCCGTGACCTAACCGGGCCGACGGCAGGGGTTCACCCCCCGTTCACTTCCGGCCATCGGCGGCTTCACCTGTTCTGCCTAATTTCGGCCGTGCACGGTGCGGAGTGCGGCCCTGGATGCGCTCGCGCACTCCCGAAACCTCGCACGCCGCCGACCGCGGCGGCTCCTGGAAGGAACTCCCGAAAGTGAAGCTTCAGCGCAAGAACCGGCTGCGCGCCCTTTCGCTCGGTGCGATCGCTGTCTCCGGCGCCCTGGCCCTGACGGCGTGCGGCTCCGACAACAACAACAGCAGCACCGGCTCCAACAGCTCGTCCCCGGCGTCGGCCCAGGCCGGCTCCGTCAAGTGCGACAACGCCAAGGGCAACCTGCTGGCCTCCGGTTCCACCGCGCAGCAGAACGCCATCGGGCAGTGGTCGAAGGACTTCATGGCCGCCTGCAACGGTGTTCAGATCAACTACAAGGGTGTCGGCTCCGGTGCCGGCATCCAGGAGTTCCTGCAGGGTGCCACCGCCTTCGCGGGCTCGGACTCGCCGCTGAAGCCGGAGGAGGTCGCGCAGTCCAAGAAGGTCTGCAGCAACGGCGGCCAGGCCATCGACCTGCCGATGGTTGGCGGTCCCATCGCGCTCGCCTACAACCTCGAGGGCGTCGACAACCTGACCCTGGACGCCAAGACGGTCGCCCAGATCTTCGACGGCAAGATCAAGAACTGGAACGACCCGGCGATCGCCAAGCTGAACCCGGGTGTCAAGCTGCCCAACCTGGCGATCCAGGCGTTCCACCGCACCGAGGACTCGGGCACCACCGACAACTTCACCAAGTACCTGAAGGCCGCCGCGCCGGCCGACTGGACGTACAGCGGCGGCAAGGCCTGGCAGGCGCCGGGCGGCCAGTCCGCCAAGGGCTCCTCCGGTGTCGCCGCCGGCGTCAAGCAGACCAACGGCGCCATCGGCTACGTCGAGCTGTCGTACGCCACCTCCGGCAAGCTGCAGATGGCCCAGCTGAACACCGGCGCCTCCAAGCCGGTCGCGCTGACCACGGACGCGGCGTCCAAGGCGATCGCCGACGCCAAGATCGTCGGCACCGGCAGCGACCTGGCGCTCAAGCTCAACTACGCCACCAAGGCGGACGGCGCGTGGCCGATCGTCCTGGTCACCAACGAGATCGTCTGCGACAAGGGCAACAAGGCCGACACGCTGGCCGCCACCAAGGCGTTCCTGAGCTACATCGCCGGCGACGACGCCCAGTCCAAGCTCGCCGCCCAGAGCTACGCCCCGCTGCCGGCCGAGATCGCCACCAAGGTGCGGTCCGCGATCAGCAGCCTGTCCTGACGTCCCGGGCGCCCGTCCGGCACCCCGCAGGGGAGCGGACGGGCGCCCGGAGCAGGCCCGGTCCCGCGGTCATGACGGCCGTGGGACCGGACTGGCGTCACCACCCATCCGGTGCACCGCCGCCGGGGGAGCGATCCCCCAACCAGACCGGAGAACGACATGGGAATATCCGTAGAAAACACCTCACCCGCGCCTCCAGCGTCCCCCGCCGGAAAGGGAGCAGGCTCCGTCACCCGACTCGGTGACCGCCTCTTCTCGGGTCTGTCCCGGGGGTCCGGCGTCCTGCTCCTCGTGATCATGGCCGCCATCGCGGTCTTCCTCACCGTGCGGGCCGTCCACGCCATCTCCCAGGACCACGGCAACTTCCTCACCAGCTCCGAGTGGAACGCCAACGCCACCCCGCCGGTCTTCGGTATCGCGGTCCTGCTCTACGGCACGCTCGTCAGCTCAGTCATCGCGATGGTCCTCGCCGTCCCCGTCGCGGTCGGCATCGCGCTGTTCATGACGCACTACGCCCCCCGCAAGGTGGGTGGCACCCTCGCCTACATCGTCGACCTGCTCGCCGCCGTGCCGTCGATCGTCTATGGCCTGTGGGGTGCCCTCTTCCTGGTGCCGCATCTGAGCGGGCTCACGTCCTGGCTGGACAAGTACCTCGGCTGGACGGTCATCTTCGACCAGTCCAACCCCGGTACCGCGCCCCGCAACCTGTTCACCGTGGGCATCCTGCTGGCGATCATGATCCTGCCGATCATCACCAACGTCAGCCGCGAGGTCATCCGCCAGGTCCCGCAGGCGCACGAGGAGGCCGCGCTGGCCCTCGGCGCCACCCGCTGGGAGACCATCCGCATGGCGGTCCTGCCGTTCGCCCGCTCCGGCATCATCAGCGCCTCCATGCTGGGCCTCGGCCGCGCGCTCGGCGAGACCATGGCCGTCGCCACCGTGCTGTCGTCCTCCAACGTCCTGAGCGCACACCTGCTCGACCCGGGCGGCGGCACCTTCGCCGCGAACATCGCCGCGCACTTCGGAGAGGCCACGGACCTCGGCCGTGACGCCCTCATCGCCTCCGGTCTCGTGCTCTTCGTGATCACCCTGGTGGTCAACGGCGCGGCCCGGGTGATCATCGCTCGCCGCAAGGAGTACTCGGGGGCCAACGCATGAGCGACACCATGACCGACCAGCGTCCGACCACGGGTCCCCTGGTCCCGCGCGGCTCCCTCACCCACCGCCGGATGCCCCGCTGGGTCCCGGCCGCCATCGCCGTGGTCGCCGTCGCCCTGGGTGTCACGATCGGGCTGGCCTTCGACCTGTCCAGCCACGTGCAGTGGGGCCTGATCGCCCTGGTGCTCTTCGTCCTGGGCACGTACGTGACCACCGCGGTCGTCGAGGACCGCCGCCAGGCGAAGGACCGGGTGGCCACGAGCCTGGTGTGGGCGTGCTTCGTCCTCGCCGTCGTACCGCTGTACTCGCTGGTGCAGACCACCATCGCCAAGGGCGTGAAGGACCTCGACGGCAACTTCCTGAGCCACTCGATGGCCGGCGTCCTCGCAGGTGACGAAGGCGGCGGTGTCTACCACGCCATCATCGGCACCCTGGAGCAGGTGGGCCTCGCCTCCCTGATCGCCGTGCCGATCGGTGTGCTGACCGCGATCTACCTCGTCGAGTACGGGCGCGGCAAGCTGGCTCTGGCGGTCACGTTCTTCGTGGACGTCATGACCGGCATCCCCTCGATCGTCTCGGGTCTGTTCATCCTTGCCTTCTGGATCCTGGCCCTCGGCTTCCACTACTCCGGGTTCGCCGGCTCGCTCGCCCTGGTCATCCTGATGATCCCGGTCGTCGTGCGGTCCACCGAGGAGATGCTCAAGCTCGTGCCCAACGAGCTGCGTGAGGCGTCCTACGCGCTCGGCGTGCCGAAGTGGCGCACCATCCTGAAGGTGGTCCTGCCCACCGCGCTCGGCGGCATCACCACCGGCATCATGCTGGCCGTGGCCCGTATCGCCGGTGAGACCGCTCCGGTCCTGCTGCTCGTGTTCGGCAACCAGATGATCAACAACGACCCGTTCAACGGGCCGCAGTCGTCGCTGCCGTTCTACATCTACGAGCAGTACCTCCTCGGCACGGACCAGGCCTACGCCCGCGCCTGGTCGGCGGCTCTCGTCCTGATCGCCTTCGTGATGATCCTCAACCTCGTGGCCCGCGGGATCGCCCGCTGGAAGGCCCCGAAGACCGGTCGCTGACGCGGCCATACAGCGACCGAGCTTGAATTTCTGGAAGTGAAGTAGAAGACATGGCCAAGCGAATCGACGTAAGCGGACTGACCGCCTACTACGGCTCCCACAAGGCGATCGAAGACATCTCGATGACGGTCGAGCCGCGTTCGGTGACGGCGTTCATCGGCCCCTCCGGCTGCGGCAAGTCGACGTTCCTGCGCACCCTCAACCGCATGCACGAGGTCACCCTCGGCGGGCGGGTCGAGGGCAAGGTCCTCCTGGACGACCAGGACCTGTACGGCTCCGGGGTCGACCCGGTTGCCGTGCGCCGCACCGTCGGCATGGTCTTCCAGCGTCCCAACCCGTTCCCGACCATGTCGATCTACGACAACGTCGTGGCCGGACTGCGTCTGAACGGCCGGTTCAAGAAGAGTGAGCTGGACGACGTCGTCGAGAAGTCGCTCAGGGGCGCGAACCTCTGGAACGAGGTCAAGGACCGCCTGAACCGCCCCGGCTCGGGTCTGTCCGGTGGTCAGCAGCAGCGTCTGTGCATCGCCCGCGCGATCGCGGTCGAGCCGCAGGTCCTGCTGATGGACGAGCCCTGCTCCGCCCTGGACCCGATCTCGACCCTCGCGATCGAGGACCTGATCGGTGAGCTGAAGGAGCGCTTCACGATCGTCATCGTGACGCACAACATGCAGCAGGCGGCGCGTGTCTCGGACCGTACGGCGTTCTTCAACCTCGCGGCGGTGGGCCAGCCCGGCCGGCTGATCGAGATCGACGACACCGAGCGGATCTTCTCCAACCCGTCCGTGCAGGCGACGGAGGACTACATCTCCGGCCGCTTCGGCTAGGCCGGTAGGACCCCTCGCGGTGCTGCATGGCGGTGCCACCGCGAGGACGCAAGAGGGCCCGCCCCTGGCTCCCGGGGGCGGGCCCACTGCATTCGGCTCGGGCCGTGGGGCGGCCGTCAGGGCTGTTGCGGGGCGAGGTCCAGTACACGGACCGGCTCGCCGATCCACGCGTCCGGCGTGGTGGTGGCGATGATCGCTCCGTCGGGACGGTCCGGGGTGGGCTGTGCGGCGTACTGACAGTGCGCTGCGGCCCACGTGTTCTGCCGGGCCACCGCCAGGGCGGCGGGCAGGTCCAGGTCCAGGATGGTGATGCCGGGCAGGGCGGCGAGATGTTCTGCCGTGCCGGGGCGGGACCGGTCTGCTTCGACCAGAGCGCACGCCGGGGCGTAGAGGTACCAGCCGGTCTCCACGTGGGCGCGGTGGATCAACCGGGAGGCAAGGACATTGCCCTGGCCAGCCGCAGCCATGGCGGTGTCGTCCAGGACGATGTGCATCGCGTCGCTCACCGGACCCCCGCCCGGGCCAGTCGGCGGTCCAGCTCGGTGTCGAGGTCCCGTTCCTCCGCGGGACTGGGCGCGTAGCCGGTCCATTCCGTCAAGGCGGCGCGGGCCTGCTCGGCCCGCTCGGCCCGCTCGGCGGGGGTGAGCAGGGTTTCGGCGAGCCGAGCCAGATAGGCGCGCAGCGACATCCCTTCGGCTGCCGCTATGGCGGCGAGCCGGTCCCGGGCTTCCTCAGGGATACGGACGTTGGCGTCGGACATCATCGGACTCCTCTGCACGCCATGGGTACGGGTACGTATCCGTACCCTACCAGGGATTACAGCGCCACCAGGTCGACCACCCCGAAAGCCAGCGCGGCGACCAGCGCGGCTGCCGGCATCGTGATGAACCAGCCCAGGACGATGTTCTTGGCCACGCCCCAGCGGACGGCGTTGACGCGCTTGGTCGCGCCCACGCCCATGATCGCCGAGGTGATGACATGGGTCGTGGAGATCGGCGCCTTGAAGAGGTAGGCCGTGCCGAACATGATCGAGGCGCCGGTGGCCTCCGCGGCGAAACCCTGCGGCGGGTCCAGCTCGATGATCTTGCGGCCCAGGGTGCGCATGATGCGCCAGCCGCCCGCGTAGGTGCCCAGGGAGAGCATCAGGGCGGAAACGATCTTCACCCAGACCGGGATCGGGTCGCCGAACGTCTCGTGGCCGGAAATCACCAGTGCCATCACGACCACGCCCATGGTCTTCTGGGCGTCCTGGAGGCCGTGGCCGAGGGCCATGCCGGCCGCGGAGACCGTCTGCGCGATACGGAAGCCGCGCTTGGCCTTGTGCGGGTTGGACCGGCGGAACAGCCACATGATCGCCAGCATGACGAGGTAGCCGACGATCAGGCCGACCACCGGGGACAGGAACATCGGGATGATGATCTTGTCCAGCACGCCGTTCCAGTGGACCGCCGTACCGCCCGCCAGGGCCGCGCCGACCAGGCCGCCGAACAGGGCGTGGGAGGACGAGGACGGCAGGCCGAAGTACCAGGTGATCAGGTTCCAGGTGATCGCGCCGAGCAGGGCGGCGAAGAGGATGCCCATCCCGTGTGCGCCGGAGGGCGTCTCGATCAGGCCTTCGCTGACCGTCTTGGCGACTCCCGAGCCCAGGAACGCGCCGGCCAGGTTCATGACCGCCGCCATGGCGAGGGCCGCCCGCGGGGTCAGCGCCCGCGTCGACACCGACGTCGCGATCGCGTTCGCCGAGTCGTGGAAGCCGTTGGTGTAGGTGAAGAAGAGCGCGACCAGGATGGTCACGATGAGGGCGAAGGTGTCCATCGACGCCTCAGGACTCCTTGACGGCGATGGTCTCCACCGTGTTCGCCACGTGCTCGAACGCGTCCGCCGCCTCTTCGAGGACGTCCACGATCTGCTTGAGCTTGAGCACCTCGATCGCGTCGTACTTGCCGTTGAAGAGGTGGGCCAGCAGCTTGCGGTGGATCTGGTCGGCCTGGTTCTCGAGGCGGTTGACCTCGATCCAGTACTCGGTCAGGTTGTCCATGGTGCGCAGGTTCGGCATCGCCTCCGCCGTCAGCTCGGCGGCCCGGGCCAGGACCTCGATCTGCTGCTCGACGCCCTTCGGCAGTTCCTCGACGTTGTAGAGGACGACCAGGTCGACGGCCTCCTCCATGAAGTCCATGATGTCGTCGAGGGACCCGGCGAGGGAGTAGATGTCCTCGCGGTCGAACGGCGTGATGAACGAGGAGTTCAGCTGGTGGAAGATCGCGTGCGTGGCGTCGTCACCCGCGTGTTCCGCGGCCCGCATACGCTCTGCGATCTCGGCTCGGGCAGATGCGTCCGCCCCGAGCAGTTCCATCAGGAGTTTCGAGCCGGTGACGATGTTGTCCGCGGAGGCGGCGAACATGTCGTAGAAGCTCGTCTCCCTGGGGGTCAGACGAAAGCGCACGTGGGGTCCTCGGGGTGCTTCGGTTTCGGTCAGGCTGATGCTAGGCGCATCATCCGGCCACGGCTAACGGGCCGCATCCCAGTGTCGCCCATCGGGCACAGTGATCAGCACGGGGGCGTACCAAGGGCTCCCTACCCCGCGGAATTGGTTACCATATACCCACCAGGGGTATGTATCCGCAGCTCGTCGGGAGAGGGAGGCCTGTGATGACGACGACCGAGGCCGGCGCCACGCACGGCTACCACAAGCAGAAGGACGAGCACCTCAAGCGACTGCGCCGGATCGAGGGGCAGATCCGGGGCCTGCAGCGGATGATCGACGAGGACACGTACTGCATCGACATACTCACCCAGGTCTCGGCCTCCACCAAGGCGCTGCAGTCCTTCGCGCTGCAGCTGCTGGAGGAGCATCTGCGGCACTGCGTGGCCGACGCGGCCCTCAAGGGCGGCGACGAGATCGACGTGAAGGTGGACGAGGCCACCAAGGCGATCGGCCGCCTGCTCCGGTCCTAGGCCCTGTCGTCAAACTCCCTCCCCCAGCCTTCGGCCGGGAGGTGCCCCCAGCCCCGCGACGCCATGCACGCACTCTCGCCGCACCGGGCCCGGGCCCAAGTACGTCCAGTACGAGGGCCAGGGCCCGGCACTCCCCCAGCCTTCGGCCGGGGGGACCCCCAGAGCACGCACCTGACGCCGCAGGGCCCGCCCTTCGGGCGGACGACGGGAGTTTGACGACAGGTCCTAGGCCTGGCGGTCCTGGCCGTCGCGTTCCTCGGACACGCGCAGCACCTCGTCGATGCTCTCCAGGCTGAGCCGGTCCTCGGCCGCGGAGGCCGCGATGATCAGCTCTCCGCAGAGCTCGATCTCGGCGAGGGCCACATGGTCCTGCACCGCCGCACCGCCGGCCCGAGCCACCCGCCTCACCTCTTCTCCGCCGTCACCGACTTCCTAGAGTAGGCAGCGCTCTACACACCGCGCATGGCACGGACGGGCTACTTACGGGGTGGTGCCGGGGACTAGTTGCCTTCCTCGGCGATCCGGCCCGCGTAGATGTCCGCCGAGCGCGGCAGCCGTACGTCGGCGGGGGCGCCGAAGTCGTACAGGAGGGTCGTCGAGGCGACCGCCACGGGGGTCTTCTGCAGGCCGTTGACGAAGCTGAAGCGCTGCCTGAGCTTGCGGATGCGGCCCTGGTCGTCGAGGTACACGTCGAACGGGACTTCGGCCGTGGCGAACCCTTTCGCCGCCGCGGCCAGTGGTGCCCGGTTCTCGGCGGAGGCCTGGCGGGCCGCGCTGCTCAGGTCCGCCGTGCCCCGGTAGTGCCGTACGGCGGTGCCGCCGACCTCGGTCCGGCCGACGTAGGCCGCCGTCCGCGTCCCGCGCAGCACCTCGGCCGCCGCGTACGGGTCGGTCGCGCCACCGGTGACCAGATTGCCGTCGGACAGCGTGGCGGTGTCCACCCGCACCCATTTGTCGGCGGGCACGCCCGCGCCCCGGTTCTTCATGAACAGGGCGCCGGGGGCGAGGAGTTCGGTGATCGGCTTGTGCTCGGAGGTGCCCGCCGGGTCCTCGGGCAGGACGACGGTGAGCCGGCCGAGCCGGTGCCGGTAGTCGTAGACGCCCCGGCCGCGGATGGTGACCCGGGTGCCGCCCGTGGCCATCTCCATGGAGGTGGTGGCCTTGGACGTGCCCGCGCCGCCCAGGGTGTCGGCGGTCCGGCGCAGGACGGCGACCGGATCGCCCCCGCCCTTGACGTCCTCGGCGGCGGCCCCGAAGCCGGAACAGCCCGTGGCACCCGCCCCGAGGCCGAGCATGATGCCCACCGCGACGACCGTCCTGCCCGCGTTCCTGTGCTGCCGCCGATCCATCGCCTGCCTACCCCCAGCCGGTACGTCCGTCACGGGCCCCCTACACGTCCGGATAACGACGGGTGGGGGGCGCCGTCACGCGCCGTCGGAGGCGGGGAAAGCCGCACGAGCCCTTTACCGTGCGGCCGGTAACGTTGTCAGCGTGGCGCAGGAGGAGGGGCCGGAGCGCGTCCGGCAGGGGCAGGAGCACCGCACCTCGACGACGGAACAGGGCCGCTTCTGCGTGGCCCGCTGCAGCTGTGGCTGGCGCGGTCCGGCCCGCCGGGCCCGCAGCCAGGCCCGTACGGACGCGGAGGCTCACTCCGCCGAGCTGTGAAGGGCGTCGACGAGCTCGCGGTCGCGCGGCTGGGTGAGGCGGCTGCGGGCCGCGGCGGGGGAGAGCCACAGGATCCGGTCCACCTCGTCGCTCGGGGTGAAGTGCCCGCAGACCGCCTCGGCCGCCCAGTAACGCACCTGCTTCGGGCGGCCGTTCGCGAAGTACCGCAGGGTCGGCAGCTCCGCGCCGGGTGCGGCCGTGTACCCGGTCTCCTCCGCGACCTCCCGAAGGGCGCCCGCGAGCGCGTCCTCGCCGCGCTTGAGCTTGCCCTTCGGGTGCGACCAGTCGTCGTACTTCGGCCGGTGGACCAGACAGATCTCCAGGTCGCCGGAGACCGGTGAGCGGCGCCACAGCACGCAGCCGGCCGCCCGCACCAACGTGTCGTTCACACCGCCTCCTCGGAGAACTCAGGGTGTGCTGACGGTCTGCTTCTGCCAGGCCTGCTGGAAGGCGAACCTGGCGGCCTCCACCTCGTGCCGCTGGTCGGCGTGGAGCACGCCGAGCGCGTACGCCGTCGCCGGGGCGATCCGGGGCGTACGGGCGGCCTGGGCCGCCGCCGCTGCCGCCTCCGAGGCGTCCCGGTGCCGGTTCAGGGCCTGGCCGGCCGTGAGCACGCGCACATCCACCGGCGCGTTGCCGCCGTGCTGCGCCTCCTGGGCGTACCGGTGCAGGCGCAGCAGCAGCCGGACCTGGTGCCAGGGGCCGTCCTGGGGGTGCGGGGACGGGTCCGGGGACAGGCCGTGCACCAGGGCCTCCGCGTTGTACGGGTGGCCCGCGGTGACCAGGGGGAGTCCTGCGACGGCGTCTGTCAGCCGTTCCTCCGCAGCGGCTGCCAGGGGGCGCAGGTCGGTGGTGGGGGCGGTGGGGGTGAGGGGTACCTCGCTGGCGAGTACGGCGACCTTGTCGGCGACGGCGTGAAAGCGGCTGGATCCCAGCGCCTGGAGCGCCGTGGAGTGGGCCCGGGTCCGGGCCAGGGTCAGCTGCCGTTCGAGCAGGGCGCCCGCTTTGGCCGCGCCCACGGTCAGGTTGGCGCGTTCCGGTGCCGGGGCCGCCGGTCCACCGGCGGGGGAGAGCGCCGTTGCGGCGGCCTCGACGGGGGCCACCTGGCCCGGGAAAGCCGTCGCCCCCGACAACCGGTGCAACGCCAGCAACAGCCGTTCCAGCCGGGACTCGTAGGCGTGCTCCAGGCCCAGCGTGCCGGACAGCCAGGCCAGTTCGGGCCGCATCTCCTCGGACCAGTCCGGGTCGAGGAGCGCGCGGAAGGTGTGCAGGCTGCCGCTGATGCGGCGGGCCGAGCGGCGCAGCAGGCGCGCCGCGTCGACGGACTCCTCCGCGCCGCCCCCGCCCGCCGTTGCCGCCGTTCTCGCAGGGGCACCCCCACCGTTGCCGCCGTTCTCGCGGTGCAGGCGCAGGGCGCGGAGAAACTCCGTGGCCTGGGCGCGCAGGTACGCCGCGAGGGCGTCCCCCGTCACCGCTTCGGCCGTGGGGTCCGTCGGGTCAAGGTGTTGCTGTGCCACGCCGGCGCCTCCGGGCGTCTATGAGCATCTCCTGGACGTTGCGCAGGGGTTGGCCGTCCGCGTCGGTCGCGTGTCGCGTCCACTCGCCGTCCGGACCGAGGTGCCAGGAGGAGGTCGAATCGGACATACCGGTGTCGAGCAGCCGGTTGAGGGCCGCCCGGTGGGCGGGGTCGACGACCCGCACCAGGGCCTCTATCCGGCGGTCGAGGTTGCGGTGCATCATGTCGGCGCTGCCGATCCACACCTCGGGCTCGCCGCCGTTGCCGAAGGCGAAGACGCGGGAGTGCTCCAGGAAGCGGCCGAGGATCGAGCGGACCCGGATGTTCTCGGACAGGCCGGCGACGCCGGGGCGGACCGCGCAGATGCCGCGCACCCAGATGTCCACCGGCACGCCCGCCTGGGACGCGCGGTAGAGGGCGTCGACGACCGCCTCGTCGACCATCGAGTTGACCTTGATGCGGACGAAGGCCGGCCGGCCCGCGCGGTGGTGCTGGACCTCCTTCTCTATCCGCGAGATCAGACCGTCGCGCAGGGACTTGGGGGCCACCAGCAGGCGGCGGTAGGTCTCCCGGCGGGAGTAGCCCGACAGACGGTTGAAGAGGTCGGAGAGGTCCGCGCCGACCTGCTGGTCGGCGGTGAGCAGGCCCAGGTCCTCGTACAGGCGCGCCGTCTTCGGGTGGTAGTTGCCCGTGCCGACGTGGCTGTAGCGGCGCAGGGTCTCGCCCTCCTGGCGTACCACCAGGGACAGCTTGCAGTGCGTCTTCAGGCCGACCAGGCCGTAGACGACGTGGCAGCCGGCCTCCTCCAGCTTGCGCGCCCACTTGATGTTGGCGTGCTCGTCGAAGCGGGCCTTGATCTCGACCAGGACGAGGACCTGCTTGCCGGACTCGGCGGCGTCGATGAGCGCGTCGACTATGGGGGAGTCGCCGGAGGTGCGGTACAGGGTCTGCTTGATCGCGAGGACGTCCGGGTCGGCCGCCGCCTGCTCCAGGAAGGCCTGCACGGAGGTGGAGAAGCTGTCGTACGGGTGGTGCAGCAGCACGTCCCGGGTGCGCAGGGCGGCGAAGATGTCCGGCGCGGACGCCGACTCGACCTCGGCGAGGTCGCGGTGGGTGCCGGCGACGAACTTCGGGTACTTCAGCTCGGGCCGGTCGAGGCTGTGGATGCGGAAGAGGCCGGTGAGGTCGAGGGGGCCCGGCAGCGGGTACACCTCCGCCTCGCTGATCTTCAGCTCGCGGACCAGCAGGTCCAGCACCTCGCGGTCGATGGACTCCTCGACCTCCAGGCGCACCGGCGGGCCGAAGCGGCGCCGCATGAGCTCCTTCTCCAGGGCCTGGAGCAGGTTCTCGGCGTCGTCCTCCTCCACTTCCAGGTCCTCGTTGCGGGTGAGCCGGAAGGCGTGGTGCTCCAGCACCTCCATGCCCGGGAACAGCTCCTCCAGGTGCGCGGCGATGACGTCCTCGATGGGGACGTACCGGCCGGGGCTGCTCTCCAGGAAGCGGGACAGCAGCGGCGGCACCTTCACGCGCGCGAAGTGCTTGTGGCCGCTGACCGGGTTGCGTACGACGACGGCCAGGTTCAGGGACAGGCCGGAGATGTACGGGAAGGGGTGCGCGGGGTCCACGGCCAGGGGGGTGAGGACCGGGAAGATCTGGTGCCGGAAGAGCGTGAACAGGCGGGCCTGCTCCTTTTCGGCAAGCTCGTTCCAGCGGACCAGGTGGATGCCCTCCTCCGCGAGCGCGGGGGCGACGTCCTCGTGGTAGCAGGCGGCGTGCCGGGCCATGAGCTCGCGCGAGCGGGCCCAGATCATCTCCAGCACCTCGCGCGGCTGCAGCCCGGAGGCGGAGCGCGTGGCCACGCCCGTGGCGATGCGCCGCTTCAGCCCTGCCACCCGGACCATGAAGAACTCGTCCAGGTTGCTGGCGAAGATCGCGAGGAAGTTGGCCCGCTCCAGCAGCGGCGTGTTCGGGTCCTCGGCCAGCTCCAGAACGCGCTCGTTGAAGGCCAGCCAGCTGCGCTCCCGGTCGAGGAAACGGCCCTGGGGCAGGAGGGTGCCCTCGGCCTTCGACTCTTCGTACGCGTCCAGGTCCGCGTCGAGGTCGGGTTCGAGGTCGGAGACCGCGCCCTGCGCGACATGCGTGCGGTGCGCGGCTATGGAGCCCACGTCGGGCTGGATGCGCTGGACCTCTGCCTGGGTGTCTGGCTGACTCATGACCCCATTCTTCCGCGCCAAGGGCATCACAGGCGCGTCGGAGCGTGCGGGCGGGAGCGTCACGGCCCCGTTCCCCGCAGGCCCCTCGGGGGGCGGCGAAGGCTCTGGCACGACGGGCTTCATTGGCCGAGCGTCGCAAGCCCGGCTGAATCGATGGTTACGGCGACATGACGTGCGGGATAGCGCGGGGCGGATCGCGGGGGTCACGGCCGCGAAAGCGACGGGCTGGGCGGCGGGGCCAGGGCCGGTGCGGGGACTGGGCGGGGTCGCGTGGCACCCGGTGCCGGGCGCCCGCAGCGGCGGTGGCCGGAAGCGGGCGGCACTGCAGCGCCCCGCAAGGGGGCGCGGGGCTGTGTTCGACATGCGGCTCCGCCGCGCGGGCGCGACCAGCCACAGTCCGCCCGCACCCGCGTACGGAGAGCAGGCCTCCCGGCGCGCGGGCGGCCCGTCTCAGCCCCGCAGGGTCACGTCTCCGTGCGGTACATCAGGTCCGTCTCGTACGTCGTGAACCCCAGCCGTTCGTACACCGACACCGCCGCCTGGTTGTCGGCGTCGACGTAGAGCATCGCCGTCGGCAGCTGCTGGCCGGCCAGGTGGCGCAGGCCGATCGTGGTGAGGGCCTTGCCGAGCCCGCCGCCCTGTTCGCCGGGGCGGACCCCGAGGACGTAGACCTCGCCCAGCCCCTCCTCGGCGTGCACCTTGGTCCAGTGGAAGCCGACCAACTCCCCGCGTCGCTCGGCGAGGAAGAACCCGGCCGGGTCGAACCACGGCTCGGCCTTGCGGTCGTCGAGGTCGCGCTGGGTCAGCGAGCCCTGCTCGGGGTGGTGGGCGAAGGCGGCCGCGTTGACCGCGAGCCAGGCCGCGTCGTCCTTGCCGGGCATGAAGGTGCGCACGCTCACGCCCTCCGGCAGTACCGGGTCGGCCAGCTGCAGACCGGTCAACGGCCGCCGCATCTGGCGCAGTTCGCGGAACAGGGTCAGGCCGAGCACCTGGGCGAGATGCCGGGCGGCGGGATGCCCGCCGTGCGCCCACACCCGAAGCCGCTTGCCGGAGGCGGCGAGCAGGGCCGAGCCGAGCGCCCGGCCGTGCCCGTGCCCGCGGTGCGCGGGGTGTACGACGAGTTCGGCGGCCGGCGCCTCCACCGGATCGGTGTCCTCCAGCTGCGCGTAGCCGACGAGTTCGCCGTCGACGGACAGCAGCAGATGCGAGACGCCCTCGCGGGCACCACCGCGCAACTGCAGCCGGCCCTGCTCGGACACCGGCTGCTGCCCGTCGACCGCGACAGCCTCGGCGAGCAGGGCCCGCACGGCCTCGGCCAGGTCCGGGGTGAGCGCGGAGCGCGTCTCGATGGAGCGGGCGGGAAAGGGGCGGGCGATGTCGTCGCTGCTCATGCGTAGAGGGTACGGCAGGCGTCCCGTGAAACCCATGTGAATGGCGCCGCGGTTCCGCAAAACCCCTGTGTATTACCCACAGGGCTCTTTAATTGAGGTCTCATCGGAATTGGCTTTTCTCGGCTCTCGTATCTCGTAATGTTTTCCATGTCGAAAGCGAAAGGCGCGGACGACACCGAAGAGAGAGGTCAAACCATGAGCTTCCACAAGATCTTCCCGGTGAAGAAGACCCGCAAGCCCGCCCGGCTTCGGCTCCGAAGCCCCGGAAGCACGAGCCGAAGAAGCACGAGCCCAAGCGACCGGTGGGCCACAAGTGATCCCGTCGTAAAAGCGAGCTGGGTATAAATCAAGAATCAGGGAGGGGAAATTCCATGTCTTTCCAGAGGCGGGGTCACCGGTTACTGCGTGGTCGCACCGGTGGCTCCGCCTCGGGCATGTGCGCAGGCCGTGTGTCCACAGCTGTGGAAAGGATTCGTCGATGCTCAGGGAAGCCCGGAAGGCCTTCCACCGGTTCTGGCCGCTGACGCGGGGGGACCGCCGGCCCGGCCGGCATCACCCCTGCCGGACGCGCTGACGGCACCCGCCCCGACGACCGACGACACGCTGATCCTCAGGTCCGCTTGGGCCCGGTGATGCCCTCCCCGATGACGAATCCCTTGGCGGGGCCTTCCGGGACGGTGACCTCCGTGCCGTACGGGACCCGGTGGATGTCCTCCCAGTCGGCCTTGTCGGGGCGCGGTCCGGTGAAGAGGGTGACGGCGCCCTGACCGTCGTAGTCGTCGATGAGGACGTAGACGGGAATGCCGGCACGGGCGTATTCGCGGCGCTTGCGGATACGGTCGCGGTCCTGGTTGCGTTTGCCGGGGGAGACGACTTCGATGACGACCGCGACCGCAGAGGCCTTGATGCCGAGGCCTTCTTCGTCCTCGATCAGCTCGGCGTCCCGGGGAGCCACGAGTGCGTCGGGAATCCACGCCTTACGAGAGTGGATTACGTTCGTGTCGTTCCATGCCGCGCACTCACTGTCCTTCAGGTGGAGCACCAAGGCATCCCGAAGGCGGTTGACGACCTGGGCATGAGCAAAGCGTCCGGTGGGCGACACCTCGATGGCTCCCTCGATGATCTCGGCGCGGTAGCCCTCGGGGAGTTCCATGGCCTTCCATGCCTGCCACAGGACTTCGTCCAGGTCCGGTCCGTTCAGAGATTCGGCCTGAGCCTCGGACATGGTCTTCGGCCTCTCTTGTGCGAGAGCGGTCAAGGTGGCACCTCCTCCTCAAGTGTGGGCTGGGTGTGCGTGCGGCACAAGCAACGCGATCACCGTAGGCGTGGCGATGTATATGACCAGGGCACATGACAAGCGTCCACCCGTTCGAGTGAACACGACGACCACACCGAGAACGAACCGTTGGCGATCACCCGGCCGGCTCCGGTGTCTCCGGGGGCGGTGTCGGTGCTCCCGGCAGGCGTACCGTTGCCACCGTGCCGCCGCCCTCCGCGGGGGAGAGGGTGACCTCGCCGCCCGACCGGTGGACCGTACGGGCCACGATGGACAGGCCGAGGCCGGAGCCCGGTAGGGCCCTCGCGCTGGGGGAGCGCCAGAAGCGGTCGAAGACGTACGGGAGTTCGTTCTCGGGGACGCCTGGGCCGTGATCGCGGACGGTCAGGACACCGTCGGTCAGCCGCACCTCGACCGTGCCGCCCTCGGGGCTGAACTTCACCGCGTTGTCGAGGACGTTGACGACCGCCCGCTCCAGCGCGGAGGGCTCCGCGCGGACGTACCAGGGCTCCAGGTCCGCGGTGATCGTCAGCTCCGGGCCGCGCAGCCGGGCACGGCGCAGGGCCGCCTCGACCGCGTCCTGGAACGAGACCACCTGGACGCGCTCGCCGCGCTGCCCCTCCGAGCGCGACAGTTCCTGCAAGTCGCCGATCAGCGCGGCCAGTTCGGTCATCTGCGCCTTCACCGAGGCGAGCAGCGCCTTGCGGTCCTCCGGCGGGAGCGGACGGCCCGTCTCCTCGCTGCGGGTGAGGAGCTCGATGTTCGTGCGCAACGACGTCAGGGGCGTACGGAGTTCATGGCCGGCGTCGGCGATCAGCTGCTGCTGGAGGTCGCGGGAGCTGGCCAGGGAGGCGGTCATGGAGTTGAAGGACCGGGAGAGCCGGGCCACCTCGTCCTCGCTGTCGTCCTCCACCGGGATCCGGATGGTCAGGTCCTCGGTCCGTGCCACGTGCTCCACGGCCTCGGTCAGCTTGTCCACGGGGCGCAGACCCGCCCGGGCGACGGCGAGGCCGGCGGCGCCGGCGCCGAGGACTCCTATCCCCGACACGAGGAGAAGGACGAGCGCGAGGTCGTTCAGGGTCTTCTCGGTGTTCGCGAGCGGCACGGCGGTCATCCAGGCGGCACCCGGATACACCTGGGGCACGCCGTCCTGGACGACCAGCAGAGGAAGGGTGAGTACCCGGACCGGGTTGCCGTCGGTGTCCGTGCCGTTGCGGAGAATGCCCCGGCCGCTCTCGCGTCCCACGACCTCGCGGTCCGCCCGGGTGATCTTCACAACGCCCGGGGAGTCCGAGTTGACGCAGGCCGTGCCGTCCGCCTTGACCAGCTGCCAGTAGAGGGTGTTGCGGGGCGGCCCGCTGGCGGACTGTGTCGGCTTCTGCGGGCAGGTGGCCAGCAGATCGAGTACCTGCCCGGTCCGCACGGGATGCTGCGACGCGTTCTGCAGATCCTTGTCGACCTGGTCGTACAGTTTCCCCTGCACGATGAACCAGCAGGTCACTGAGACCGCCGCCACGGCGAACGCCACCGCCGCCGCGACCAGCATCGCCAGGCGGGCCCTGATCGGCAGGGACCGGTAGCGCCGTACCAGCCTGCTCACTCGGCGCCGCCCTGGCGCAGCACGTACCCCACGCCCCGCACCGTGTGCACGAGGCGTGGCTCGCCGCCGGCCTCGGTCTTGCGGCGCAGGTACATGACGTAGACGTCGAGGGAGTTGGAGGAGGGCTCGAAGTCGAAGCCCCAGACCGCCTTCAGGATCTGCTCACGGGTGAGGACCTGGCGCGGGTGCGCCATGAACATCTCCAGGAGGGTGAACTCGGTGCGGGTCAGTTCGACCTGCCGGCCGCCCCGTGTCACCTCACGGGTCGCGAGGTCCATGCGCAGGTCGGCGAAGGTGAGGGCCTCGTCCTCCTGGGCCTCGGCCGACACCGCGGCCGCGTATGAGCTGCGGCGCAGCAGGGCGCGGATGCGGGCGAACAGCTCGTCCAGCTCGAAGGGCTTGACGAGGTAGTCGTCGGCGCCGGCGTCCAGGCCGGTCACCCGGTCGCCGACGGTGTCGCGGGCCGTGAGCATGAGGATCGGGGTGGTGTCGCCCGCCCCGCGGATGCGGCGCGCCGCGGTCAGCCCGTCCATGCGCGGCATCTGGATGTCCAGGACGACCAGGTCGGGCTTGTAGGCGGTCGCCTTCTCCAGCGCGTCCGCGCCGTCGACGGCCACCTCCGTGTCGTACCCGTCGAAGGCGAGGCTGCGCTGGAGCGCCTCGCGTACGGCCGGCTCGTCGTCGACGATCAGGATGCGCTGGGGGTCACGGTCGCCTTCGGCGGGGCTCATGGCTCGCGGTTCCTCGGGGTGCGGTGGTTGATATGGACGGATGTGTCTCGCCTGCCTCTCAGCCTGCCACGGCCGACGCCCCGAGAGGCGGACCTGTCTGGGCGGGCCCGGGAGGCGACCGACTGAGGCGGCGGCCGGGCCCGACCCGAAGCCGGGCCCGGCTGGGAGCCGGGCCCGGCTGGGGGCGGTGGTCGACCGGAGGGCGGGCCCGGCCGCGGTCAGGCGCGGACTGCGGTCAGGCGGTTCAGGGGGACCTTGCGGCGGTGGGTGCGGACGGGGGCGGTGCGCAGGCCCATCAGCTCGGGGACCGGCGTGACGACCACCTCGGGTGCGCGGGCCGCCGACTCGGGCCTGCGGGGCGCCGGGATGGGCAGGTGCAGGTCCAGGGTGACCGTGAGGGCCAGGGCGAGGGCGGCGGGACCGTGGTCGGCGATCTGGTGCGAGACCTTGGTGATCATGACGTACTCCCTGCTGACTGAGGGTGAAGCGTTAGCTGTTGTTGCCCGCCCGCAGCTTGGCCAGGTCGGACGTGACGGTGTTGACGGGGATCGCGAAACCGAGGCCGATGCTGCCCGCGTCCGAGGACGACGAGGACTGCTGACTCGACGAGTACATCGCGGAGTTGATGCCGATGACATGACCGCTCGCGTCGATCAGCGCGCCGCCGGAGTTGCCGGGGTTGAGGGAGGCGTCCGTCTGGATCGCCTTGTACGTCGTCGTCGACGAACCCGTGTCGCCGTTGAACTGGCGGCCGCCGAACTGGAACGGCCAGTTGCCGTCGCCGCCCTGGTCCTGGCCCTGGTTCTCGTCCGTCGAGACCGTCACGTCCCGGTTGAGGGCGGAGACGATTCCGCTGGTGACGGTGCCGCTCAGGCCCTCGGGGGAGCCGATCGCGACCACCGTGTCGCCGACCTGGACGCCGGAGGAGTTGCCGAGGGCGGCGGGCTTCAGACCCGACGCGCCGCGCAGCTTGATCAGCGCGAGGTCCTTGGAGCTGTCGGTGCCGACGACATCGGCGGTGTAGCTCTCGCCGTCGCTGGTGCGCACCTTGATCGACTGTGCGCCGGAGATGACGTGGTTGTTGGTGACGATCTCGCCGTTCGACGTGATGATCACGCCGGAGCCGGTGGAGGAGCCGCTGCTGAGCGTCGCGTTTATCTCGACCACGCTCGGGCTGACCGCGGCGGCGATCGCGGCGACGTCACCCCTCTTTCCGGTGGGCACCACGGTGGTGCCGGTGCCGGCCGAGGCGACCGTGTCCTTGCCGGTCAGCTCCTGGAAGCCGTACGCCGTGGCGCCGCCGACCGCCGCCGCGACGATCGCGACGGCCGCGAGCAGGGCCGCCGGACCCCGGGTGCGCTTCCCCTTGTGGGGAGCGGGTTCCGTGGCCATGGCCGGCCCGTACGGCGGCGGAGGCGGCCACTCCGGGTTCACGGGAGCGGCGTAGCTGTGCGGCTGCTGCGGCTGGGTGTGGTCACCCTGGCTCTCGGTCATGTCCACAAGCCTCCCCTGTGACCATGAGAGCTTCCTGAGTGCTCGCTGAGAAGCCCGGCAGAACCTCGTTTGCCCGATATAAAGACGCGTCGGCGTGGCTCAGGACTCGCAGCCGCAGGACGTGCGCACCACCAGCCGGGACGGGAACGTCTTCAGCCGCTCCCGCCGCGACCCCGCCACCCGCAGCCCGTCGTCCAGCACCAGGTCGACCGCCGCCCGGGCCATCGCCGAGCGGTCCGAGGCGACCGTGGTCAGCGGCGGGTCGGCCAGCGCCGCCTCCTTGATGTCGTCGAACCCGGCCACCGCCAGCTTGCCGGGCACGTCGATGCGCAGCTCGCGCGCGGCCCGCAGCAGACCGATCGCCTGGTCGTCGGTGGAACAGAAGATCGCCGGCGGCCGCTCGGGGCCGGAGAGGACCTCCAGGGCGACCCGGTAGGCGTCGTAGCGGTTGTACGGCGCCTCGAACAGCCGGCCCTCGGTGGACAGGCCCGCTTCGGCCATGGCCCGCTTCCAGCCCTCGACGTGGTCGGAGACCGGGTCGCCGACGGCGGGCGTCTCGGCCGTACCGCCCATACAGGCGACGTACTCGTAGCCGTGCTCCAGCAGGTGGCGCACGGCGAGCTGGGCGCCGCCGAGGTCGTCCGTGACCACGGCCACGTCGTCGATGGCCTCGGGGCGCTCGTGCAGCAGTACCACCCGGGCGTCCCAGGCGTCGATCTCGGCGGCGGCGAGGTCGTTCAGGGCGTGACTCACCAGGATCAGCCCGGAGACGCGCATGCCGAGGAAGGCGCGCAGATAGTGGACCTCGCGCTCGCCGATGTAGTCGGTGTTGCCGACCAGGACCATCTTTCCGCGCTCGGAGGCGGCCTGCTCGACCGCGTGCGCCATCTCGCCGAAGAAGGGCTGGCGGGCGTCCGGGATGATCAGGCCTATGAGGTCGGTGCGCCGGGACGCCATCGCCTGCGCGACCCGGTCGGGGCGGTACCCCAGCTCCTTGATCGCGGCGAGGACACGCTCGCGCGTGGCCGGGGCGACCGGCCGGGGTCCGTTGTTGATGACATAACTGACGACGGCGGTGCTAGTGCCCGCCAGTCGCGCCACATCATCCCGAGTCACCTTGGCCACGCGCGGAGTCTACGCGGATTGACCCGTTCTGGGCAGGGCGTATCAGTGCTTGGATGTGCGGAAGCAATGCATCTACGCCTCCGCGTGCACCTCGGCGCCGTCATGGACGGCGGATGTGTCCGCATCCTCCGCCTTTGCTCGCTCCGCCCTGGCCCGGGCCTCCTCGCCGGCCCGCTCGGCCTTGTCGGCCTTCTCGGGCGTGACGAACCGATAGCCGACGTTGCGGACGGTGCCGATCAGCGACTCGTGCTCGGGGCCGAGCTTGGCGCGCAGCCGCCGTACGTGGACGTCGACCGTCCGGGTGCCGCCGAAGTAGTCGTAGCCCCACACCTCCTGCAGCAGCTGGGCGCGGGTGAAGACCCGGCCGGGGTGCTGGGCGAGGTACTTCAGCAGCTCGAACTCCTTGAAGGTGAGGTCGAGGACCCGGCCCTTGAGCTTGGCGCTGTAGGTCGCCTCGTCCACGGAGAGGTCGCCGTTGCGGATCTCCATCGGGGAGTCGTCGTTGACGATCTGCTGCCGGCCCATGGCCAGCCGCAGCCGCGCCTCGACCTCGGCGGGACCGGCGGTGTCGAGGAGCACGTCGTCGATGCCCCAGTCGGCGGTGACGGCGGCGAGACCGCCCTCGGTGACGACGAGGATCAGGGGACAGCCGGGGCCGGTGGAGCGCAGCAGCTGGCACAGGCTGCGCACCTGGGGCAGGTCACGGCGGCCGTCGACGAGGATGACGTCGGCGCCCGGCGTGTCGACGAGGGCGGGGCCCTCCGCCGGGGCCACCCGCACATTGTGCAGGAGCAGGCCGAGGGCGGGCAGCACCTCCGTCGACGGCTGGAGGGCGTTGGTCAGGAGCAGCAGAGAACTCATACGTCTGGTTCCTCCTCGGTCCCTGCGAGGCTGTGCGGACGGGCACTGCTCTGCGATCCCGAAGGCCCGTACACCGGCGGTCGCCCCGGCGCCTTCACCTGAGGTTTCCCACTTCGTATACAACGCTTCCGAAAGCACAAAAGGACCCGGGGGCTGCGCTGCCCGAGTCCTCTGCCCAGCAGAATAGCCCACATGAGGAACCGTTCGGCAGGTCACGTGGCGCATTCCACCGTTCGTCCGAATACCGAGACGCACAGACAGGCCCCTACCCGGACGTTTCTGCGCACCGTCGACGGAATTCCGATCGATTCCGTATACGATCCGGGCGCCGTCGTATACGAAACCTCCGGATCCGATCCCGACGCCCGCCGTTCGCCCTCTCGTGACCTGGTGTTCGTCGTCGCGCACGGCTTCACCGGGGACGTGGACCGTCCGCACGTACGACGGGTGGCGGGCGTGCTGCGCGGTTACGGCGCGGTCGTCACCTTCTCCTTCCGCGGCCACGGGCGCTCCGGCGGCCGCTCCACGGTCGGCGACCGGGAGGTCCTGGACCTCGCGGCGGCCGTCGCGTGGGCCCGCGGCCTCGGGCACGCACGCGTGGCGACCGTCGGGTTCTCCATGGGCGGCTCGGTGGTCCTGCGGCACGCCGCCCTGGGCCCCGGCACGGTCGACGCGGTGGTCTCGGTGAGCGCCCCGGCCCGCTGGTACTACCGGGGCACGGCCCCCATGCGCCGCCTGCACTGGCTGGTCACCCGCCCCGAGGGCCGCCTGGTCGGCCGCTACGGTCTGCGCACCCGCATCCACTGCCGTGAGTGGGACCCGGTGCCGCTCTCCCCGGCCGAGGCCGTGCCCGAGATCGCCCCCACGCCCCTGCTGATCGTGCACGGTGACCGCGACGGCTACTTCCCCCTCGACCACCCCCGGATGCTCGCCGAGGCGGCCGGTGACCACGGCGAACTCTGGGTGGAGGCGGGCATGGGCCACGCCGAGCACGCGGCGGACGACGGCCTGCTCGCCCGGATCGGGGAATGGGCCGCCGCCAAGGCGGGCTAGCCTGACAGCACTCTTGATTTCTTTCTTGCCGTCGATTGAGGAAACAGATGCCCAAGGTCACGGTGCGCTATTGGGCCGCCGCCAAGGCCGCGGCCGGTGTCGCCGAGGAGCCGTACGACGCGGAGACGCTGGCCGACGCGCTGGCCGCCGTGCGCGCGCGACACCACGGTGAACTCACGCGCGTGCTGCAGCGATGCTCCTTCCTCGTCGACGGTGACCCCGTCGGGACCCGCGCGCATGAGACGGTACGGCTGGCCGAGGGCGGCACGGTCGAGGTGCTCCCGCCGTTCGCAGGAGGGTGAGGCAGTGACCGACCAGCCGTATCAGGGGGGTCAGCCCTATCAGGGCGGCCCGTACGAGGGCTACGAGGGCTACGACCCGTACCAGCAGCAATGGCCCGGGTACGAACAACCGCACGGACAGCACCCCGGCTACGACCCCCAGCTCACCCAGCAGTGGCAGGGCCAGACCTGGGAGACGCAGAACCACGCCCCGACGCAGATGCCCGCGCAGGTGGCGGAGCCGTCGTATCCGGCGCCGCAGGGCTTCGACGGGCAGTACCAGCAGCAGTACCCGGCCGCCCCGCACCCGCAGCAGGCACCCGCGCCCGCCCCGGCACCGGCCCCTGCGCCCACGCCGGGAGCCGCGCCGGACGCCGCACCCGGGTCCGGGCCGGACTACGGCCCCGCCACGCTCGCCGGGAACGCCCGGATCACCGATGCCCAGCGGGCCCGTCTGGAGGGCCGCTCGCCGGTCATCGAGCCCGGTATGCAGCCGGCGCTGCTGACCGCGGTGCTCGGCCTGCTGCTGGCCGCGTCGGCGCCGGTCGCCTCGTACGCGCTGGTCGTGCCGCTCATCGTGCTCCAGGGCGTGACGGCGGCGGGCTGGTTCCGGCTGAACGGCATGTGGCCGGCCCGGCAGGGCATCGCGCTGGCGTTCCTGGGCGGGCTGGCGGCCGACGCGGCGGTCCTGGCCGCCGGCCGCGACCACGCCCCGGCGGCCATCCTCGGCCCGCTCGGCGTCTGGGTCCTGCTGGCCCTGGTCCTGCAGCTGCGCTCGCACGCCTCGCCGGACGAGCGGATGTACGGCCTGATGGCGACGGTCGTCTCGGCGGCGCTGTCGGTGCTGGCCACCGGGTACCTGGGTGCCGACGCGCACGCGGTGTCCGTGGGCGCCGCGGCGGTGGCCGTGGCGGTCCTGGCCCGGGCCCTGCCGCTGCCTGCACCGGCGTCGGTCGTGGTGTCGCTGCTGGCGGCGGCGGGTGCGGGGATCGCCGTGGGCGGGATGACCGGACTGGGCGCGAAGGGCGCGCTGCTCGGCGCGGCCGCGGGGGTGTGCGCGCTGATCGGTCACCGCGTGGCCAGTTACGACTACCCCTCCCGGTTCGTGCACTTCACGGCCGGCGTGGCGTTGCCGCTGTCGGCTGCCGCGCCGGTGGTGTGGGTACTGGGGCGGGCGCTCGGTTAGCGCCGTTCCGGCCCGATCACGTCCCGTCCGTCGTCGGACGCCGGACAAGCCGGAGCCCCGGCCCGATTCCGGCGGGCCGGGGCTCCATTCCTGCAAGGGGTTGTGGGTTACCGGCCGCCGCCTTCGCCGCCCCAGCCGCCGTCGCCGCCGCCCCAGCCGCCTTCGCCGCCGTCGCGACCCTCGCCGCCCCAGCCGCCTTCGCCGCCCCAGCCCCAGCCGTCGTGCCCGACCACGCGGAAGCTGCCGACCACGCCGTCCTTGACGTGGATGCCCTCCGTGCGGTGGACGTGCACGCCGTCACTCTGGCTGAAGGGTCCGACGGTGGCGACGGGAGCGCCGTTGTCGCAGACGGCACCGCGGAACACCTCGACGACCTTGTGGCTGTCGTTGCGGATGTTCAGCGTCCGGGCACCCAGGCCGCTGATCACGGTGATGCAGTCACCCGGGTGGGCGGAGTAGGACCGCTCGTTGATCTGGATCCGGCCCTCGAAGTGGCGGCGACCCTCGCGACGCCCCTCCTCGCCCTTGCCCTCGTTGCCCTTGCCGTTGTTGTTGTTGACGTTGCTGTTGTTGTTGTTGCCGTTGCCGTTGCCGTTGTTCTCACCGGCGCCACCAAGAGGTGCGGCGGCGGCCGGGGCCGCCTGGGGCGCGGGAGCGGCCGGCGCTGCCTCCGGCGAGGAGGCGGCCGAGGCGTAGGTCACGCCAGTCGCCGCCAGAGCCGCGGCCCCCAGGCCGGCGGCGGTGACGATCGTGGAACGAGAGAACTTCATGGTGCAACTCCAGTCTCTGAGACGCCGACTCGTTGGCCGGTCGTCATGAACGTACGGACCGACCGCCATGGCTGTCATGTCGGGAATGCCGGGAGACAGGGATTTTGTGCACCAAACGGGGGAATTGCAGCACATGACGGCCGCTCAGCGTTCCTCGAGAGGATGTCAATTCCCCATGGAAAAGGGGTAATTGACAGAGCGCTAGACCTTTTGGATGATCTTATGACAAGTCGCTACCCCAGCGGCAAGCGTGTCGTTGCTGGCGCAATGGGGCGAGCCGCGCTAGCAACGGGCGCCCGCGCATGCCGAAGGGCCGCACCCCCACTGGCGTCCAACCCAGGGGTGCGGCCCTTCGACCGTCACTGTGCAGCTGCTTCGCGCAGGCCCGTTCAGACCGCGATGGCGACCTCGGCCAGCGCGCCCTTCTCCGCCACGACGACCGTGCGGTCGGCCGTCGCGCCCGGGACGAGCGCCCGGACCGTCCACGTGCCCTCGGCCGCGTAGAACCGGAACTGACCGGTCGCCGAGGTGGGCACCTCGGCCGTGAACTCGCCGGTCGAGTCCAGCAGACGGACGTAGCCCGTCACCGGCTCGCCGTCGCGGGTCACCTGACCCTGGATCGTGGTCTCACCGGGCTTGATCGTCGAGGCGTCGGGGCCGCCGGCCTTCGCTCCGCACATGTCTTTCTCCAGAGGGGTCTGACCGGAAGGAAGGCCGGTCGGATGTGTGGGTGGGGACTTACTTGTTGGCGCCGAGCTCGATCGGCACGCCGACGAGGGAGCCGTACTCGGTCCAGGAGCCGTCGTAGTTCTTGACGTTCTCCACGCCGAGCAGCTCGTGCAGCACGAACCAGGTCAGGGCCGAGCGCTCGCCGATGCGGCAGTAGGCGATCGTGTCCTTGGCGAGGTCCACGTTCTCCTCGGCGTAGAGGGCCTTCAGGTCCTCGTCCGACTTGAAGGTGCCGTCGTCGTTGGCGTTCTTCGACCACGGGATGTTGCGCGCGCTCGGGACGTGACCGGGACGCTGCGACTGCTCCTGCGGCAGGTGCGCCGGGGCGAGCAGCTTGCCGGAGAACTCGTCGGGCGACCGCACGTCGACCAGGTTGTGCGAGCCGATCGCGGCGACGACGTCGTCACGGAAGGCGCGGATGGAGGTGTCCTGGGCCTTGGCCTTGTAGTCGGTGGCCGGGCGCTCGGGGACCTCGTCGCCGGCGACCAGCTCGCGGGCGTCCAGCTCCCACTTCTTGCGGCCGCCGTCGAGGAGCTTGACGTTCTCGTGGCCGTACAGCTTGAAGTACCAGTAGGCGTACGAGGCGAACCAGTTGTTGTTGCCGCCGTAGAGGATCACCAGCGTGTCGTTGGCGATGCCCTTCTTCGACAGGAGCTTCTCGAAGCCCTCCTGGTCGACGAAGTCGCGGCGGACCGGGTCCTGCAGGTCCTTGGTCCAGTCGATGCGGATCGCGTTCTTGATGTGGTTCTTGTCGTAGGCGGACGTGTCCTCGTCCACCTCGACGATGGCGATGGCCGGGTCGTCCAGGTGCTCCTGCAGCCAGTCGGCGTCGACCAGGACGTCGGTGCGGCTCATGCTCTTTCTCCTCCGGGGCAGTTGCGGCGGGGCGTGCGGGTACAGGGGTGCGCCCTCGTGAGGCCGGGCGGCGCACGGGTGCCCTTCCAGCAGGGCAGGCGTGAGATGCGGAAGTCGGGGACTTTCGCTCAGAAGGGGCGACAGAGCATGGCGGCAACGCGGCACAGGTCCACTGCCCGCCGCTTCGTGAGATCCGCCTGTCGCTTCATGGGAGCGATCGTAGGGACGTCCGGGTGGGCGTGTCACCGGTGTGTCATATGACGAGACGCGATCGTCCGTATGGTGGGACGAGAAGAGCGCCCGGCGAGCCCCTCGGGGCCGCCGGACGCTCGTGAAGGTCACCGTATCTGCGGTACGGACCTGATCGTCTCGCCAGTCGGACGTTCCGCGTCCACCGGCTCTGGTCCTACCCCGCCAGCTTGACGTCCGAACCCTTCACCGTGATCTCCACGCCGTCCTTCGCTGCCTGCACCTTGTCCAGCTTGATGCCGCCGGGCAGCCGGTCGATGGCCTGCTGGAAGTCGGTGATCTCGCGGACGCGGTTCTCCGCCAGGGAGAGGGCGGCCAGGCTGGGCAGGGAGTCGGCGTGCACCTCGACCTTGTCGTTCACCACGCTCACGGAGCTGAGCACGGACAGCGTCCGGTCGACCGGGACGGTGAGGACCGTGCCCGTCACGTGCACCTGGACCTTGATCTTGCCGTTGCCCCCGTCGGAGAGACCCACGACCCTGGCCTCGATCCCGGGGGCCACCTCGGTGGGCTCGGACTTGGCGGTCTTCAGCAACTCGGCGTAGGAGATCGTCGCGGTGCCGGTGGCGCTGTCCGCGGTGGCGGAGCTGTAGTCGCCGGAGAAGGAGACGCCCTTCATGTCGGCGTGCAGATCGTCGATCCGGATGGTCTTGCCGGCGGTCCCGGTGGCGGCCTCGTAGTCCTTGATCCCGACCTGGACGTCGTCGAGCGAACCGCTCGCGACCTGGGTGAGGAACGGGAACCCCTCGATGCTCACATCCGGCGTCGAGGCCAGGTTCTGCGTCGACTTCAGCTTGTCGGCGGCCTGCCCCTCGGCGAAGTGCACGGCCACCCGGTCCGCGATCACGAACAGCCCACCCAGGATCACGACGAGGATCAGGATTATTCGCAGGGCGCGCATGTGGTGTTTCCCCCGGGGGCGAGAGCGGTGTACGGCTACGCCACGGTAACTCTGCGGGCGCCGTCCGGGCGGCGATTGTCGATCAGTTGTGACAGGTACGGCCCGGCCTACCCTGGACCTATGTACGCGCGGCGGCGGCACCTCTACTTCGCCATGATGGGGACGTGCATCGGCCTCTTCGTCCTGGCGTGGGGAGTCGTGCGCCTCTGGTCGGTGCCGGCGGCCGTCGGCATGTGCGTCGTGGCCATGATCATCCCGCCCGTGGCGGCGATGATCGCGAACCGCCGGGGCCCCGAGGACCGCTGGTGGGACGACCCCTCCGGCGATCCCCAGTCCGACGAGTGGTGGGACGAACTGGACGGCAAGAAGCGCCCGCGTTCGTGAGGGATCAGTACACGAGCGCCTGGGTGTCGTCGGCGAGCGTCTCCTGTACGAAGACCTGGGCACCCGCGATCCGTACGCCCTCGATGACGTCCTCCTCGGTGATCTCGCGCCGGGCCGCGCACTGCGTGCACAGCGTGATCCGTCCGGCGGCGAGGACCGACTCGATCAGGTCCGGGAGCGGGGCCGCGTGCGGCAGCTCGAACTCGGCGGCCCGGCCCGGCAGTGCGAACCAGGACGACTCCCCGGTCAGCCACAGCGACACCTCGACCCCGCTGGCCACGGCCACCGCGGCCACCGTGAACGCCTGCGAGCAGCGCTCGGGGGCGTCCGCCCCGGCCGTCACCTTGATCACGAGCTTCTTGGTCATGTCCGAATCGTAATCAACCCGCCCTACAACTCCGTGTGCATGCCATGAGTCTCCTGGGAAACACCTAGGGAGGGATCTTGGAATCACCTGAAAGACCGGGCAGGGGCCGGACCGTCGCGCTGGTCGCGGGGGCCGCCGTGCTCGGTGTCGTCGCGGGTGTCTGCACCGGCTACGTCGTCCAGGCCTACCGCCCGCCCACGAAGCTGCCCTCCCTGTCGCAGCCCGTCGTCGGCCAGGCCAAGGGGGCCGTCGAGCCCCTGTCGGCGGCGTACGACCGCCGGGTGAAGACCGACGGCGACCTGCGCAAGCTGCTGCTGAGGCGGCCCGCGGGCGCGCGTGCCGCCGACTTCGGGAGCTCCGACGGCTGGATGGACCTGGCCGGCTACGCGAGCACCTTCAAGCAGCCGACCGGGGCTTTCCAGTACCAGCTGAGGACCGAGTTCCGGCGCGCGGCCCGGACCACCTGGCAGATCGGCACGTACGCCGTCGAGATACGGCTCGTCCAGTACCGCCAGGTGTTGGAGCCGGGCGCCGCCAAGCAGGTGGAGAGCCAGCGGCACTGGGCCGAGCAGGTGCCGGACACCGGCAGCTCGCCCATCCCCGGGACCGGCGACGGCATGGTGTACGTGCACCGGACGCCCGAGACGAAGAGCGGGTACCTGCCGGTGTACCTGGCCGAGGCGATCGCCTCACGCGGTGACGTCTACATGGACATCTGGATCAGCGACACTCGGCCGATCCCCGAGAACAAGATCATGGATCTGGCGAAGCGGCAGGTGGCCCAGCTGTGAACGAGGCTGTGAACGAGTCGCTCGCGGAAGACCCGCGTCTGCCGGAGACCACCGAGCCCGGCGAGGGCGCCGCAGCGGCCCCCGGTCGGCGCCCCGTAGGGCGGATCGTCGCCGTCGCGCTGCTGTCCCTCGCCGTCGTCGGCGGCGTCGGGTTCACCGCGGTGACGGTCGCCGGGGCCGACCGGGATGCCGGGGACCCCGTCTGGAAGTTCCCCGAGGCCGCCAAGGCGGACCGGAGCGGCCAGGACGAGCAGCAGGGCACGGACGTCGCGGGACTGCGCGGCCTGCTGATGCCGTACGACAGCCCCGGGTCCCAGGGCTACGTCCAGGGGCCGGACATCGGCGAGTTCGGCTCCGACGTCGCGCTCAACGGGCGCGAGGCCACCGCTCTGCGCAAGCGGGAGATCATCGGCCTGCCGTCGGCGACCCGGCAGGCGATGGACCGTGCGATCGACAAGGAGCACATCCAGGGCCTGGCGATGCGCAGCTACGCCCCGTTCAACGAACTCGGCGGTTCCGACAAGTCCTTCACGCTCACCTTCGAGCTGGTCCGGATGGCGAACCGCGAGTCCGTGCGCGAGCTCTCCGCCGGCCGGGACGAGATCTTCAAGGCCCTCGGGGTCTTCCCCAAGGGGCCGCAGATACCGGGCCACAAGGAAGCGGCCTGCTTCCGGATGCCCAAGGCGAGCGACGAGAAGATCGACCGCATGGTCTGCTCCGCCTCCATCGGTGACGTGCTCGTCACCGTCAACGCGGCCGGGCCCCGCCCGCTCGACACCGGCGCCATCGCCGTCTTCGTCGGCAGACAGCTCGACCGCATCAAGGACAAGGACCCGGGGAAGGCCGTATGAGCGAGCAGCAGATTCCCGTCACCCCCGCGCTGCCCGTGCCGGAGCCCACACCGGAGCCCGCGCCGAAGGACCGCCGGGTCCTGCGGAGCGTCCTGCGCTGGACCGCGGCCGTCGTGGTCTTCGCGGTGGCCGGCACCTCGACGGCGTACGGCATCACCCGGATGCAGCGCGCCGACCTGCCCGGCCTCGCCACGCGACCGGACGGCCGCTGGGACTACCCGCAGATCGTCCGCCCGCCGCTGCCCGCCGGCCGCCCGGCCCCCTTCGCCCCCGGCAATGCGGCCGACATCCACTACGCCGACCTGCGCAAACTGGTGCTGCCCGCGCCGAAGGGCGCCAAGGCCGACCCCGCGCTCGCCGGTGACCACGGATGGACGAAGCCGACGGTGTACCTCGCGGAGTACGCGAGCAAGGACGACCGGGACAACCTGCAGGGCGAGCTCACCGACCATGGCCTGCGGCACATCGCCGCGCGCGGCTGGACCATGCCGGACGGCACCCGGACCCGGATCTACCTGCTGCAGTTCGAGACCGGACTGATCGCAGGCAAGGTCCAGCAGGACGAGTTCGCCGGCTACCAGGACCCGGGGCTGGCCCTGCGCGGGGCTGCCTCCAACGTGATGGACGAGTCGTTCCCGGAGGCGGCCAGTGCCGACGGGAACGGCGTGGTGGAGGAGTTCGCCGAGAAGCAGCCGTACGGCGCCGAGCAGGTGCGGCAGGCCTACATCTCCTGCGGCGACGTCATCGCCCTCGTGGTGCAGTCCCGCCCGGGCGGTGCGAGGGAGATCCCGTTCCAGCAGACGGTGGTCCTGCAGCAGCAGCTGCTCGGCTGAGCCGACCCGGGTGGCGCCGTTACGGCCCACCTCGCAGGGAGAGCCTGCGCCCGGCCGCGTAAGCTGGGCTCCGGCTCTGTCGTATGCCCACCCTCGCTCAAGGAGCACCCGTGGAGATCTTCTTCGAAACCCTGCTGGTCCTGGTCTGCGTCGGCGTGCTCGCCTTCGCCGGTCTGACCGTGAAGAAGCTGTACCAGGGCCAGCGCTGACCACTGACACCCAGGAACCGCCCCTCATGATCGAGATCCCGTCCGACCTGCACAAGGACCTCGTCCCGCTCGCCTTCCTGCTCGGCAACTGGGCCGGCGCGGGCGTGCACGACTTCCCCGGATCGGAGAAGTGCAACTTCGGCCAGGAGGTCAGCTTCACCCACGACGGCCGGGACTTCCTGGAGTACCACTCCCACACCTGGGTGCTGGACAAGGACGGCAACAAGGTCCGCCCGCTGGAGTCGGAGCACGGCTTCTGGCGGATCGACGCCCACCGCAAGGTCGAGGTGACGATGACCCGCGACGACGGCGTCATCGAGATCTGGTACGGCGAGATGGCCGACAAGAAGCCGCAGATCGACCTGGTCACGGACGCCGTCGCCCGGACGGCCGCCTCGCAGCCGTACAGCGGTGGCAAGCGGCTCTACGGCTACGTCAAGAGCGACCTCATGTGGGTCGGCGAGAAGCAGACCCCCGAGGTCGAGCTGCGCCCCTACATGTCGGCCCACCTGAAGAAGGTCGTCACCCCGGAGGACGTCGAGCGCTGGGCCAAGGCCCTCCCGGACGACCTCCCGGACGACGGGATCGCCTTCTTCAAGTAGGCCTGTACACAGAGGTCCGGCACCAACTGGTCCTAGACTCTCTGGTGTGGTGAGCACCGACTGGAAGAGCGACCTCAGGCAGCGCGGCTACCGGCTGACGCCGCAGCGGCAGCTTGTCCTCGAAGCCGTGGACACCCTTGAGCACGCGACCCCCGACGACATCCTCGTGGAAGTGAGGAAGACGGCGTCGGGGGTCAACATTTCCACGGTCTACCGCACGCTGGAGCTGCTGGAGGAGCTGGGGCTGGTCAGCCACGCCCACCTCGGGCACGGTGCGCCGACGTACCACCTCGCCGACCGCCACCACCACCTGCACCTGGTCTGCCGCGACTGCGAGAACGTCATCGAGGCCGACGTGGACGTGGCCGCGGAGTTCACCGCGAAGCTGCGGCAGCAGTTCGGGTTCGACACCGACATGAAGCACTTCGCGATCTTCGGCCGGTGCAGGGACTGCTCGCTGAAGAGTTCAACTACCACGTCGTAGGCTGGCGGTATGAAGAGCCCCCTGCTGTCCCTGCCCGGCGCCGTCCCTGCCGAGGGTGTGGACGAAGGTGTCGCCGCCCACTACGGCGACCTGTTCCGCGAGCAGCGCGCCCTCGCCGACGGCACCGGTTTCGTCGACCTGTCCCACCGGGGCGTCGTCACCGTCAGCGGCGACGACCGGCTGAGCTGGCTGCACCTGCTGCTCACCCAGCACGTCAGCGAGCTGCCGGCCGGTGAGGCCACCGAGGCGCTGATCCTCTCCGCGCACGGGCACATCGAGCACGCGCTGTACCTGGTGGACGACGGCAGCACCGTCTGGGCGCACGTGGAGCCCGGCACGCAGGACGCGCTGATCGCGTACCTGGAGTCGATGAAGTTCTTCTACCGGGTGGACGTCGCCGACCGTACGGCCGACTTCGCGGTCGTCCACCTGCCCGCCGGGTCCATCGCCGAGGTGCCCCAGGGCGTCGTCGTACGCGAGACGCCGTACGGCCGTGATCTCTTCCTGCCTCGCGAGGACCTGGAGTCCTTCGCCGCCGCGCACGGGCCCGCCGCCGGTCTCCTCGCCCACGAGGCGCTGCGCGTCGAGCAGCACCGGCCCCGGCTCGGCTTCGAGACCGACCACCGGACGATCCCGCACGAGCTGGGCTGGATCGGCACGGCGGTGCACCTGCAGAAGGGCTGCTACCGGGGCCAGGAGACGGTCGCCCGCGTCCAGAACCTGGGCAAGCCGCCGCGCCGCCTGGTCTTCCTCCACCTCGACGGCAGCGAGGTGCACCTGCCGGTGCCGGGCACCGAGATCCGCCTCGCGGACGAGGGCCCGGAGGGCCGCAGGATCGGTTTCGTGACGACGTCCGTACGCCACCACGAACTGGGCCCGGTGGCGTTGGCCCTGGTCAAGCGGAACGTCCCCGTCGACGCGCGGCTCCTGGCCGGAGAGACGGCGGCGGCACAGGAGGTCGTGGTCGAGCCGTAGCCGCAGGGCCGCCTAGATCTCCAGCAGCACCGTGAAAGGCCCGTCGTTCGTCAGCGACACCCGCATCTTAGCGCCGAAGCGCCCCGTGGCCACCGTCGCGCCCAGCGCACGCAGCTGGGCCACGACCTCCTCGACCAGCGGCTCGGCGATGTCACCCGGGGCCGCCGCGTTCCATGTGGGGCGGCGGCCCTTGCGCGCGTCGCCGTAGAGCGTGAACTGGCTGATGACCAGCAGCGGGGCGTCGATGTCGCTGCACGACCTCTCGTCCTGCAGCATGCGGATCGACCAGAGCTTGCGGGCCAGCTGCGCCGCCTTCTCCTTGGTGTCCTCATGGGTCACCCCGACCAGGACGCACAGCCCCTCGCCCTCGATCGCGCCGACCGTCTCGCCGTCCACGACGACGCTCGCGCCGTCCACTCTCTGCACCACCGCACGCATGCGGACCATCATGCCGGGTGCCCGGCACATGGGCACAGAGAGCCAATCATAGATCCCTTATAGATCCCTTACCCCCCATCTGGGGCTGTTCGGGGGCACTCGGTCACATAGTGGCCGGTTGGGGTGGCACGATGCTTCCACACGCCGGTCGAGGGGACGGTCACAAGCACATGAGCACACCGAGTACGAGCGGGGGGCTGGGCACGCAGGGGACGTACCGGCCGCCCGCCCAGCGCGCCGACGCTCCGGCGGGCCCCGCGGCTCCGGCGGGCCCCGCGCTGCCCGCGGAGCCGCCCGAGCCCGAGCTGGCCCGGCTGAGCCTGCCCGAGCTGCGCACGCTGCGCCGCGACGCCCAGCGCGACGAGGCGGACCTCAGCTATGTGCGGCGGCTGCTGCAGGGGCGGATCGACATTCTGCGCGCGGAGCTGTGCCGGCGCGGCCGCGCGTCCCTGCCGGCGCCGACAGACGGTTCCGTGGTCGACCGGCTCCCGGAGATCCTCAAGGACGCCCCGGCCCGGCACCGCTCCTCGGCCCGCCATGTCACGCTCGGCACCCCGCACAACGAGGAGTACCGGCAACTGGCCGCCGAGATGCTCGCCGAGGTCGAGCTGTCGGACCTCGAGGCCCGCACGGATCTCGAACTGACCACGGCCATGGGGCGCCTGGTGCGGTACGAGCAGGAGGTCTCCGGGCGCCGCCAGCGGCTGCAGCGCACGACCGACGACTGCAGCGCGGAGATCGCCCGCCGGTACCGGGTGGGTGAGGCACAGGTGGACGACCTGCTGATCTGAGGCAGCGGAAAAGGAGGGGACACCCGGCCGTGGGTCCGCCTACCGTGACCCCATGAGCGACGTCCGCACCGTTACCGAGGCCGATTTCGAGGACTGGCAGCGTGCGCTGGCCACCGGGTTCACCCAGCCGCCGGTGCTGGCGCGCGAGCAACTCGACGCCCGGCGCAGGCTGTTCGAGCCGGGACGGTCGCTGGGGGCCGTCGACGGCGACCGCTGGGTGGCCACCTTCCGTTCCTTCGCCCAGGAACTGACCACGGTGGGCGGCGGCCCGGTGCCCGCCGACGCCATCTCCAACGTCACCGTCAGCCCCACCCACCGCCGCCGCGGCCTGCTCACGCAGATGATGAACCGGGACCTCACAGCGGCGAAGGAGCGCGGTGACGTCGTCGCCACCCTGATCGCCGCGGAGTACCCGATCTACGGGCGTTACGGATTCGGCCCGGCCACCTGGTCGACCCAGTGGACCGTCGAGGTGCCGCGCGCCGGTCTGGACCCGCGCTGGTCCGGCCCCGGTGACGGCGGGCGGATCGACCTGGTGGACGGCGCGGACGTGCGCAAGCTGGGTCCGGAGCTGTTCGAGCGGTTCCGCCGCGCCCAGCCCGGCGCGGTCAGCCGCGACGAGCTGTGGTGGCAGGTGAACACGGGCGCGGTCCGCATGAACGCCGACTGGACCGAGCCGTTCCACGCCGTCTACCGCTCGGCCTCCGGCGAGGTCGAGGGCCTGGTGACGTATGTGTGCGACGAGACGTGGGCCGGCAAGCAGCCCGACCAGACCGCGACCGTGCGCAAGCTCGTCGCGACCACCGCGGCCGCCGAGCGCGCCCTGTGGCACTTCCTGTGTTCCATCGACTGGATCACGAAGGTCAAGAGCGGGTTCCGCGGCCCGGACGACCTGCTCCCCCTCCACCTGCCCGACCCGCGCGCGGCCCGGATCACCGGGCACGGGGACTGGCTGTGGGTGCGGATCCTCGACGTCGTACGGGCCCTTGAGGCGCGGACGTACGAGGGGTCGGGGTCGGTGGTGCTGGAGGTGGTGGACGGCGGGGGGTTCGCCGGCGGGCGGTTCCGGCTGGAGGCCTCGCCTCAGGGGGCTTCCTGCGTGCCCACCGCCGAGGGTGCCGATCTGACGCTGGGCGTCGGCGAGTTGGCCTCGGTGTGGCTCGGTGGTGAGTCGCTGCTGCGGCTCGCGGCGCTCGGGCGGGTGCAGGAAGAACGGGAGGGCGCCGCCCGGAAGGCCGACGCCCTGCTTCGCTCGACCGGGCGTCCCTGGTGCCCGGACATCTTCTGAAGGCTCCTCTCTCTTTCGTTGCGACACCGACTGTGCATCCGTAGCGAGCTGTTCAGTTGTGGCTGTGCTGACCCTGTTCGGTTGTGGCTGTGCGATGTCGTGTTCAGTTGTGACTGTGCGCTTCGGTGGCCGTCCCCTGCCCGGGCTCCCGGCTCCCCTCCGGAAGGGAGCCCGGTCGGCCAACCACTGGGAAGCTTGACCATGTCGTGCAAGTTGGCAGCCAACTTCACCGTACTTATGTCCGTTGGGAAGCGACTCATAACCAGCTGTCGACGAACTGCCGCAAGTTGGCGGGAAGTTGTAGTGTTTGTCCGTGGACCCGGAGCACGCCTCCGCCAGTGGACGGACGAGGTCACAGCGGCCCCACACGTCCCATCGCGACATCGCCGACGCACTGCGCAGCCGGATCAGGACCGGTCTGCTGCAGCCGGGTCAGCGCATGCCCACGCAGGCGGAGCTGGCCGTCGAGTTCGGTGTCGAGCGCGGGGCCGTGCGCCAGGCCCTGCGCATCCTGCAGTCGGAGCACCTGCTCACCAACGTCTCCAAGGGCAGCCCGGCCACCGTGGCCTTGATGCCGGGACCGGCCCTGCCGCCGGCCGGACCGGCGGCGCCGCCGCAGCCCACCATGGTCGGCCTGGCACCCCGGATAGCGGAGGCCTTCGCCGCCCCCCACGTGCGGATCGACGCGCTCTGCCTGACCTCGGTCTCGCTCACGCTGGCCGTCGGCGAGCCGCTGCGGCAGATCCACGCGGGACGGCTGAAACCGGCCAAGATCGACGTCCGGGTGCTGCTGCCCAGCCGTGACATCGACCTCGCCTTCCCGGCGCCGGTGGACGCCGACGACCACGGCCTGCTGCACCGGCGGTGGCTGGCCCAGCGCAACGCCCAGGGCATGGTGCTGCGGCAGAACCTGCTGGCCCTGTGCACCACGCACGGCGTCGACGTCCGGGTCTCCTTCCGCGCCCTGCCGTTCACCCCGCCGGTCAAGCTGTATCTGCTGGGCGACTCCGAGGCGCTGTTCGCGTACTACACGCTGAAGCGCCGCGAGCGGGAGATCGGGAACGAGCACGTGGAGCTGTACGACGCCGACGGCACGCGCTCGATGCTGTTCGGCTTCGAGCGGCGTGCCGGGCGGCGGGACGCGGCGTTCGTGGACCAGTCGCGGCGGTGGTTCGACGCGCTGTGGGAGACGATCAGTTCGGAACTCCTGCTCAGTACCTAGCTCCGGACCCCCGGGGAGTCACAGCGCCGGGCCCGCGAGGAGCACGGCGAGCAGGACGGCGCCGGCCGAGAGGGCCTTGTGGCTCCTGGTCTCGATGCCGACGGAGACCAGGAGCAGGCCGACGGCGCCGGCGACGCCGTACTTCCACTGGACGAGCTGTTCGACGAGGAGAGCGAGGGCGGGCACGGCGGTTCCCCCTTCAGAAGATTGGCCAACTTGGAAAAGTTCCAAGAAGTTGGCAACCAACTCCAACTAAGTTGTCCCCACTTGGTTTGAGTTCATAAACAACTTCTCGGCAACTCCCCAAAGATGGATCAGAGTTATAGCGTTTGGTCGTGACTCAGGAGCATGTGGCAGTGAACGGCAGCAGAAGGCTCACGCCCCAGGAGATCGCCGACACCCTGCGCGGGCGGATCCGCTCTGGCGAGCTGCAGCCGGGCGAGCGGCTGCCGACGCAGGCCGAGCTGGCCGGCGAGTTCGGCGTCGAGCGGGGTGCCGTACGCCAGGCGCTGCGGGTGCTCCAGGAGGACGGGCTGCTCGCCGACGTCAGCAAGGGCAGCCCGCCGCGGGTCGCCGAGCCGCGGACCACGCGGGGGGAGCCGCAGCCGACCATGGTGGCGCTCGCGCCCCGGCTGACCGAGGCGTTCTCCGCGCCGCACGTGCGCATCGACGCCGTCTGCCTGACCGCGCAGAGCCTGATCCCCGCGCTCGGCGAGCCGCTGCGCCTGGTCCACGAGGGCCGGCTGCACCCCGAGCGGATCGACGCCCGCATCCTGCTGCCGTCCCGCGACATCAACCTCGCCTTCCCGGTCTCGGTCGACGCCGGCAGCGAGGAGGACGACGCGGTCCACCAGCGCTGGCTGGCCATGCGCAACGCCCAGGGCCAGGTGCTGCAGTACAACCTCCAGGCGCTGCGCGGCACCCACGACATCGACGTCCAGGTCACCTTCCGGGCGCTGCCGTTCACCCCGCCGGTCAAGCTGTACCTGCTCAACGGGGTGGAGGCGCTGTTCGCGCACTACATGATCACGCGACGCGAGGAGCCCACCGACAGCGGCACCCTGGAGATGTACGACACCCTCGGCTCGGAGTCCCTGCTGTTCTCCTTCGAGCAGCGGGCCGGACAGCGGGACGCGGCGTTCGTGGAGCAATCGCAGAAGTGGTTCGACGCCCTCTGGGAAACCATCACCACGGACCTGACACTCTCCTAGTGACTTCTGATGCGACGACGAAGACCGATCAGACCGCGAACGAGATCGAGAAGCTCCGGGTTCTGATCGAAAGTGCCCGAGTGGTCCTGTGGGACTTCGACGGACCGATCTGCCGTCTGTTCGCGCGGCACACGGCCGAACGGGTGGCGACCGAGCTGGTGGACTGGCTGGCCGGGCGTGGGCTGCGCAATCTGCTCAGCGACTCCGAGCGCGACTCGCTCGACCCGCACGAGGTGCTGCGTGCCGTGGACCTCCGGCACCCCGGCAGCGACCTCGTGACCGAGCTGGAGGAACGTCTCACCCAGGAGGAGCTGCGCGCCGCCGGCTCCGCGCTGCCCACCGCCTACGCCGACCCCCTGATACGCACCTGGACCGCGGTGGGCGCCCGGCTGGCCATCACCACCAACAACTCCCCGAAGGTGGTCCGCACCTACCTCGACGACCGCGGCCTCACCGCCTGCTTCGCCCCTCACATCTACGGCCGCACCACCGACCTGCACCTGCTCAAGCCCGATCCGCACTGCCTCAACCGGGCCCTGGCCGCGATGGGCTCCGCCCCCTCGGCGGCCCTGATGATCGGTGACTCGCCCTCCGACCTCGCCGCCGCGCACCACGCCGGCGTGCCGTTCCTCGGCTACGCGCGTAACGAACGGAAGGGGAAGCTTTTGCGGGAGGCCGGAGCCGGGTGCGTGGTCGCGTCCCTGGAGCCGTTGCTGCGCGTGCTGCGCGGCTGGTGACAGCCACCCGCGCGGCGCGCGGAACCCCGGCCCGCGCCCGGGTCCGTACCCGCCCGCGGATCCAGGCCGTCAGCGACACCACCAGTCCCGCGCCCCACAGGACGAGCTGACCGAGGTCGATCTGCACGTCGAACCCGAGCACATGGATCGTCACGGCTTCCTCCCCCTCGGGCCCCGGGCAACCGGTCAACCCCTCAAGCCCGCTCTGTTGACTGGTGAAGTTGACTGCTTGTGGCAGCATGCCCGGCCAACTAGATCCAGTAACCGGGTGGTTGACTTGACTGCTTGACTGACCGGTAGGAGTTTGCCGCTGGTGCCCGCGAGGTACGTACCGCCTGTGACGGTGGATCGGAAGGACGAGGCCGGCGAGGCCGGCGGCCACGAGTTTCTCCGGGTCGCGGAGGAACTGCGGGCGCGGATGGCCGACGGCTTCTATCCGGTGGACGCCTATCTGCCCTCCCAGACCACGCTCGCGAAGGAGTTCGGGATCTCCCGGGACACCGTGCAGCGGGCCCTGCGTGTGCTGCGCGGCGAGAAGTGGATCGAGTCCCGGCAGGGCAAGGGCTCGCGGGTGGTGCGCAACCAGCGCATCCAGTCCTCGACGCCCCGGGCGAGCAGGTCCCGGCACCAGCTGACCCTCGGGCCGCTGATCGCCGAGGCGTTCGAGCAGCCCGAAGTCACGCTGGACATCTACACGTTGACGTCGGAGAGCCTGGACACCCACATCCATGCCCAGGCGGAGCGGATCCGCGCCAGGATCATCAGCCCCCGGCGTATCGCGCTCCGCCTGATCGTCCCGTCGGCGATCGACACCCTGCCCTATCCGCGAGGGGTGAACAGGAAGGACGACGCACGGCTGCGCGCACGGCTGCGGGGCATCGCCGAGACCCACATCGCCTCCCTCGACAAGGTCCTCGGGGAACTGCACACCGAGAAGCTCGTCCCGGAGGTGGAGTACGAGTTCCGCCATGCCCCCTTCGCACCCACGTTCAAGCTCTACCTCATCAACCGCTCCGAGGTGCTGCACGGCCTCTACATACCGCTCGTCCGCCCGGTGATGCTCGACCCGCGAGAGGAGGTCGCGGCGGTGGACGTCCTGGGGCTCGGCGCGACCCTCACCCACCACGTCCGCGACGGCCGCGCGGACTCGCCGGGGACGACCTTCGTGGAGGGCATGACGGCGTGGTTCGAGGCCATGTGGGAACTGCTGACCGACGAGGCCGGCGGCGTCGGCGGTTCGAGTGGCACTCGAGGCGATGAGGCCCGCACGGCGGCCGGTATGGGATAGCATCCGCCCTACCGTCTGAGCGACCGCTCAGGTTTTTCGCGCAAGGGATGGCGAACGGGCCCGCCCCGGCGACTTGGCGCGGACGAGCGGCGGACCACCCGCCCGGCTGCTCGTCCGGCCCCGCAGGTTGTGTCGTTCGTCGGCCGGGGAGTTAGCGTTTCCCCGACCTGTCCCGTCCCCGTCCCGTGCAGCGCGATCGAGACCCCGGAGCGGCCAGTGGGCGCACCACCCGTCCCCCGCGACATGGCCGGGGCGCGCGCCGACCGGGCCAGGCCCGACGCCCTCTGCCGGGCGTTCGTGGCGGAGGCCGCCGCGCGGGGCCGCACCAGCGGCGGTTTCCACAACCAGAACTACGTGCTGCCCCTCACCGAGCCCATGGCCCGGCTGCTCGGCCGGAAGGCGGGCACCCTGGTGACCGTGCGGCTGCCGCGCGCCGGCGCGCTGCCCGTGGTGATCCGGACCTGGCCGAGCGAGGCGGAGATCCTGCGGGCCATCAAGGGCGTGCTGCCCGACGTGCCCGAGTGCCTGACCCAGGGGGACGGCTTCGCCATCCACAGCTATGTGGAAGGCGTGCCGCTCTCCAGCGTCTGCCCGGCCGGCAAACCGGTCGACGGCCTGCTGGTCGGGGCGCTGGCGGACCTGCTCGCCCGGACGGCCCAGGTGCGGGGGCCCGCGCTGCCGCCCCTGCCGTCCCTGTGGCCCCGGAACCACACCGACAGCCAGGGTTTCCTGCAGACCCTGGCCCGCATGGCCGACCTGCAGATCCGCAAGCCGAACTGGCGCCGTTTCGGGGGCCTGTTCGCCGCTCTCGGCATCCCCGAGGACGCCCTGGCCCGGCTCGCGGAACGCGTCCCCGCCATGTCCCGCCGCCCCTACGGCCTGCTCCACGCCGATCTGCACCGCGACAACGTGATCATGTCGTACGGCGGTGACGCGCCCCTGATCTGGGTCGACTGGGAGCTCGCCACCTACGGCGACCCGCTGCACGACCTCGCCGTCCACCTGGTCCGGATGCACTATCCGGACCACCAGTGGGACGAGGTCGTCGAGGCGTGGGCGTGCGCCATGGGCCGGGTGCGGCCGGCGGCGGTGAGCGGCGTGGCCCGGGACCTGCGGCACTACGTGGCCTTCGAACGGGCGCAGTCGGTCTACCCCGACGTGATGCGGGCCGCGACGTCGCTGGAGGAGGCCTTCGACCAGAAGAGCCTGGACGAGGCGACGGCGTGGGTGCACCAGGCCGTGCAGGCGGCGGCGGAGCCGCTGCGGCTGGGCCGGGTGCCGGGGCGGGAGGAGATCGAGCGGATCCTGTTCCGCTGGCGGGCGGCGTCCGTACGGCCCGGTGCCGGGACGGGCGCCGGTGCCGGGACGCAGGCCGGTGGTGGGCGGTTGCGGGGTCCGGTCGCCCGGGCGATCGACTGGAAGCCGGACCGGCGTGTGCCGGAACACCCCGGCTTCCCGCACTCCGCCGTGGCCGACTCCCTGGTCCTGGAGGGCGCGGCCCCGGCCCACCGGGTGTTCAAGGGCACCGCGCACCTCAACACCGTGCTCCGGGTCCCGGGCACGCCGTTCCCGGTCGTCGTACGGCGCAAGGTCGCGCACGTCACCCGGCGCGAACGCAGCTTCCTCAGCGAGCACGCCGTGCTCCAGGCGATCGAGCGGTCGGGGGCGGCGGTGGCCGCGCCCCGGGTGCTGGCGCTGGGGGAGAGCCACTCGGAGAGCCTCTCCGGCATCCGGACCTACTCCGGGGACCTCTTCGCCGTCCACACCTACGAGGGCCCGCCCGACGTGGACCGGCGGCCCCGGCACCCGGTGCACGGGCTGCTCCCGCACGAGGCGGACCGCCTGGTCGACCAGCTGGCCGCGCTGACCGAGGTCGACTACACCCCGGTCGACCCGCTGGCCGGCCGGCCCGGCTTCTACGCCTGGCTGAGCGACCAGCTGGTGGCGCTGGTGGCCCGGCTGCCCAAGGAGTCCCAGCAGCTGGCCCGCTTCCTCGGCCTGCCCGACGCGGCCCGGCTGCGCGAGATCCTCGGCCGGCACGAGGTCACCGACCGGGCCGCCGCCCTGCTGCACGGCGACCTCAACCCCTGGAACCTGGTGCGCCGCGACGACGATCTGGCGCTGACTCTCATCGACTGGGAGCTGGCCGTGGTCGGTGACCCGCTGTACGAGCTGGTCCGGCACATGCACCTCACCCCGACCCGCCCGGAGATCCGCGACCGCATGTTCCGCCGCTGGGAGAGCCGGCTGGCCCCCCGGTTCACCAGGAACTGGCAGGAGGACTGGCGGGTGTACCGGTGGATCGAGATCGTCCGTTCCGCCTACGTCGACCTCGACCGCCTGGTCACCGGCGCGAGCCTGGACGCCCCCAACGTCCGCCGCGCGGTGGACTCCTACGCGATGACCCTGGCGGCCGCCACCGCGTCCCTGGGGCTGTCGTCGCGGCGCCGCACCAACCCGTACCTCACCCGCGCCCTGGCCTGGCCGACCCGCCCGGGCGGCGCTGCGTAGGCTCCCCCCATGGGTGAGATGGGCCTGCGTGAGCGCAAGAAGCGGCGGATGTACCAGGACGTGTCGGACATCGCCGTGCGGCTGTTCCTGGAGCGGGGCTTCGACGCGGTGTCCGTGGCCGAGGTGGCGGCGGCGGCCGGGATCTCCAAGCCGACGCTCTTCCGGTACTTCCCGGCGAAGGAGGACCTGGTCCTGCACCGGATCGCGGACCACGAGACGGAGGCCGCGCGGGTGGCGGCCGGCTCGGCCGACCCGGTGGACGCGCTGCGCCGGCACTTCCTCGCCGGTCTCGAGCGGCGCGATCCGGTCACCGGGCTGAACGACCATCCCCAGGTGCTCGCCTTCCACACCCTGCTCTACGGCACCCCGGCCCTGGTGGCGCGGGCGCACTCCCATCTGGAGCGCTCGGAGGCGGCGCTCGCCGAGGCGCTCGGCGGGGGGCTGGACGCGCGGCTGGCCGCCGGCCAGATCGTCGCGGTGCAGCGCATCCTCGCCCAGGAGAACTGGCGGCGGGTCGCGGCGGGGGAGCGCCTCGAGGACGTGGAGGCGGACGCCGTACGGGCGGCCGAGCGGGCCTTCCGGCGGCTGGGGGCGGGGCTGCCGGAGCTGCGGCAGGCGCAGTGAGACTTGATTAAAAATATAACTCGGTAACGTTTTGCGCGGCGTTCACCGTCAGCTGCCCGCCGGGCGACTACTCATGCTGCACGCGGCCGTGCACCGTGCCGCGCCCGGCTCGGTCGTCGTGGTCGAGTCCGGCGACCTGGACTACGCGCTGGCCGGGGGCAACGTGTGCGCGGTCGCCCGGCGCCGCGGGGTGGCGGCGTTCGTCGCCGACGGCCTGATCCGCGACCTGGCCGAGGTCCGGGATCTGGCCTTCCCCGTCTTCGCCCGCGGGATCATCCCCGTCCCCGGCGCCAAGAAGGCCGTACGACCGCTGAACGGGCCCGTGCGTTGCGGGGGCGTACGGGTCGAGTCCGGGGACGTGGCCGTGGCCGACGAGGAGGGCGTGGTGGTCGTGCCGGCCTCCCGCGCGGAGGACATCCTGCGGGCCGCCTGCGCCAAGCTCGCCAAGGAGGCGGACGAGACCCTGGACGACTGGGAGAAGGCCCATCGGGCGCGGATCGACGAGATCCTCGCGGCACAGGGCTTCCAGGGCTGATCCTGGACGGTGATGCTGCTCTTCCTCGATGTCGACGGCCCGCTGATCCCCTTCGGCGGGGGCCCCTACCCGCGGTACGCCGGTCCCTCGGCGGCCGGCGCCGGTCACCCGCTGCTGCACCGGGTCGATCCGGCGCTGGGCCACCGGCTGGCCGCGCTGGCCTGCGAACTGGTGTGGGCCACGACCTGGACGGACGAGGCCAACGCCGTCCTCGCACCCTGGCTCGGCCTGCCCGCGCTGCCGGTCGTTGCCTGACCGGACGAGGACGAGCCCTCCGGCCCGCTCCACTGGAAGACCCGGCCACTGCTCGCCTGGGCGGCGGGCCGGCCCTTCATCTGGCTGGACGACGAGATCACCGCCCCCGACCGAGCCTGGGTCGCCGACCACCACCCCGGCCCGGCCCTGCTGCACCGCGTCGACCCCCGGCACGGGCTGACGGCGGCCGACTTCGGCGCCTTGGAGGAGTGGCTGGCGGTGAGGGGGCGGTGATCGGGGGAACCGCCGGGGTGGGGCGGGGAGTGGGGTAAGCGAAAGCTCGGGTCCGTGTAGGCGGACCGAGGATTGACCGCCCGTACCGGCCGCCGGAGGATCGGCAGGGCGATGTCCCGTGGACCGACGGACGGAGGAGACCCGTGCCGGATTCCCGAGCCGCCGCGGTCGCGTTCCTGCGCGACCTGGGAGCCGCCGAGCTCGCCCATCCGGGCGGCACCCTCCTCGCCCATCTCCAGCGCGTCGAACGGCAGTTGGCGGAGTGGGACGCGCGCCCGGCTCTCCGCCTCGCGGGCCTGTGCCACGCCTGCTACGGAACCGACGGTTTTCCCGAGGCCCTGCTGCCGCCCGACCGCCGTACCGGACTCGCTGCCGTCATCGGTCCCGAGGCCGAGGCGCTCGTGTACCTGTACGGCTCCTGCGACCGCAGGGTCACCTATCCGGTCCTCGCCGAGGCCGACGGGGTCTTCCGGGACCGGTTCACCGGCCGCGCCCATGTCCCCGGGCCCGGCCCGCGCGGGGACCTCGCCGAGCTGACCGCCGCCAACGAACTCGACCTGGCCCGGCTGGATCCCGCGTTCCGCGCTCAGTGGGGATCCGCTCTGCTCGCCCTCTTCACCCGGTTGCGGCCCCTGCTGAGCCCGCCGGCCTGGTCGGCGTGCGAGACGGTGCTGGCCGTCTAGGGGTGGGTCGCTCGCCCGCGCGTGCGGGGTGGCGCTCGGCTCGACGGCGCTGAACCGCCCTCACATCCCTACGTACTTGGCCAGATGTTCCCCCGTCACCGTCGAGCGCGCAGCGACCAGCTCGGCCGGGGTTCCCTCGAAGACCACGCGGCCGCCGTCGTGGCCGGCGCCGGGGCCGAGGTCGATGATCCAGTCGGCGTGGGCCATGACGGCCTGGTGGTGTTCGACGACGATGACCGACTTGCCGGAGTCGACCAGGCGGTCCAGGAGGGCGAGGAGTTGTTCGACGTCGGCCAGGTGCAGGCCCGTCGTCGGCTCGTCGAGGACGTAGATTCCGCCCTTGTCGGCCATGTGCGTCGCCAGCTTCAGCCGCTGGCGTTCGCCGCCGGAGAGCGTGGTGAGCGGCTGGCCGAGGGTGAGGTAGCCGAGGCCGACGTCGGACATGCGCTCCAGGACCTTGTGGGCGGCCGGGGTGCGCGCCTCGCCCGCGGCGAAGAACTCCTCCGCCTCGGTCACCGACATCGCCAGCACCTCCGCGATGTCCCGCCCGCCGAAGGTGTACTCCAGCACCGAGGCCTGGAAGCGTTTGCCCTCGCACTCCTCGCACGTGGTGGCGACCCCGGCCATCATCGCCAGGTCGGTGTAGACGACCCCGGCGCCGTTGCAGGTGGGGCAGGCGCCCTCGGAGTTGGCGCTGAACAGCGCCGGCTTCACCCCGTTGGCCTTGGCGAACGCCTTGCGGATCGGCTCCAGCAGCCCGGTGTACGTCGCCGGGTTGCTGCGCCGCGAGCCGCGGATCGGGGTCTGGTCGATGGACACGACGTCCGCGCCCGCCGGCATCGATCCGTGCACCAGCGAGCTCTTGCCGGAGCCGGCCACACCGGTGACGACGCAGAGCACGCCCAGCGGGATGTCGACGTCGACGCGCTGCAGGTTGTGCGTCGTCGCGCCCCGGATCTCCAGGGATCCGGTGGCCCCCCGCACGGTGTCCTTGACGCGGGCCCGGTCGTCGAGGTGCCGGCCGGTGAGGGTGCCGCTGGCCCGCAGCCCCGCCACGGTGCCCTCGAAGCAGACGGTGCCGCCCGCCGTACCCGCGCCCGGACCGAGGTCGACCACATGGTCGGCGATCGCGATGGCCTCCGGCTTGTGCTCCACGACCAGCACGGTGTTGCCCTTGTCGCGCAGGCGCAGCAGCAGCTCGTTCATCCGCTGGATGTCGTGCGGGTGCAGGCCGATCGTGGGCTCGTCGAAGACGTACGTCACATCGGTCAGCGAGGAGCCGAGGTGGCGGATCATCTTCACGCGCTGGGCCTCGCCGCCCGACAGCGTGCCCGCCGGCCGGTCGAGCGAGAGATAGCCGAGGCCGATCTCCACGAACGAGTCGAGGGTGTGCCGCAGGGAGGCGAGGAGCGGAGCCACCGACGGCTGGTCCAGCCCCCGTACCCACTCGGCCAGGTCGCTGATCTGCATCGCGCACGCGTCGGCGATGCTGACGCCCTCGATCTTCGAGGACCGGGCCGCCGCGGTGAGCCGGGTGCCCTCGCACTCGGGGCAGACGGTGAAGGTGACCGCCCGGTCCACGAACGCCCGGATGTGCGGCTGCATGCCCTCCTTGTCCTTGGCGAGCATCGACTTCTGGATCCGCGGGATCAGACCCTCGTAGGTCATGTTGATGCCCGCGATCTTCATCCGGGTCGGTTCCTTGTACAGGAAGGCCTGCAGCTCCCGCTTGGTGAAGTCGCGGATCGGCTTGTCCGGGTCGTACAGGCCGGACTCGGTGTAGAGGCGGTAGTTCCAGCCGCCGGTCTTGTAGCCGGGGATGGTGAGCGCGCCCTCGTTGAGGGACAGGGAGTCGTCGAAGAGCTGGGTGAGGTCGAGGTCGGTGACCGTGCCCCGGCCCTCGCAGCGCGGGCACATGCCGCCGGTGATGCTGAAGCTGCGCCGCTCCTTCACCTGCTGCCCGCCGCGCTCCACGGTGACCGCACCGGCACCGCTGATCGAGGCGACGTTGAAGGAGTACGCCTTGGGCGAGCCGATGTGCGGCTTGCCGAGCCGGCTGAACAGGATGCGGAGCATGGCGTTGGCGTCGGTGGCGGTGCCCACGGTGGAGCGGGGGTCGGCGCCCATCCGCTGCTGGTCCACGATGATCGCGGTGGTGAGCCCGTCGAGGACGTCGACCTCGGGGCGTGCGAGCGTCGGCATGAAGCCCTGCACGAACGCGCTGTACGTCTCGTTGATCAGCCGCTGCGACTCCGCGGCGATCGTGTCGAACACCAGCGAGCTCTTGCCGGAGCCGGACACCCCGGTGAACACGGTCAGCCGGCGCTTGGGGAGCTCCACGCTGATGTCCTTGAGGTTGTTCTCCCGGGCGCCGTGCACACGGATCAGGTCGTGGCTGTCGGCTGCGTGCGGTGCGGTGGCGTCGTCCATGGCGGTCACGGTAGCGGGGGCGGGCCGCCCGGCGCTTCTCGAATCCTGACGACCATCCCGACGATCCTGAGGGGCGCCTGTCACATCCGGGAGCCCTGCGGTGTCTTCATGCCGAACCGGTCAGCACATGAGTCGTACACCGGTCAGCACATGAGTCGTACGAGGAGGACACCATGACGCTCCGCGTCCCGAGGGCCCAGCTCACCCCCGAGCTCACCGAAGTCCTGAACGAGCAGTTCGGCACCGTGCCCGAACCGCTCGAGGCCACCTGGCACAACCCCGAGGTCGCCGAGGCGGGCCAGGAGATGGGGGCACGGGTGAGCGCCTGGAACGTGGCCGACGAGAGCCTGAAGTCGTTCGCGCACATGGCCGTCGCCGCACTGGTCGGCTGCAGCTGGTGCCTCGACATCAACTACTTCCAGGCGCGGAACAAGAACCTGGACCTGGCCAAGGCCAGCCAGGTGCCGCGCTGGCGGGAGTCGGACGTCTTCACCCCGCTGGAGCGGGACGTGATGGAGTACGCCGAGGCGATGTCCCTCACGCCGCCGGCCGTCACCGACGAGCTGTCCGCGCGCCTGCTGGACCGGCTCGGCGCGGCGGCGCTGGTCGAGATCACCGCGTCGATCGCCTTCGCCAACTACGCGACGAGGAACAACACGGCTCTCGGGGTCAGGTCCCAGGGCTTCTCCGACGCCTGCGAGATTCCCCTGGCCGCGCGTCCGGAGAACCCGGCTTCATGACCGAGGATCCCTTCCTCACCCACCGCAGCCTGCTCTTCACGGTCGCCTACGAGATGCTCGGCTCGGCGGCCGACGCCGAGGACGTACTGCAGGAGTCCTGGCTGCGGTGGGCCGGCGTCGAGCAGACCGCGGTGCGCGACGCGCGGGCCTACCTGGTCCGGATCGTCACCCGGCAGGCGCTCAACCGGCTGCGCGCCCTGTCCCGCAGCCGTGAGGACTACGTCGGCGAGTGGCTGCCGGAACCGCTGCTGACCAGCCCTGATGTCGCCGAGGACGTCGAACTCGCGGAGAGCGTGTCGATCGCGATGCTGACGGTCCTGGAAACCCTGGGGCCGGTCGAGCGGGCGGTGTTCGTGCTCCGCGAGGTCTTCGAGCTGCCGTACGGCGAGATCGGCGAGGCGGTCGGGAGGACGGCGGCCGCGGTACGGCAGATCGCGCGGCGTGCCCGCGAGCACGTGGCGGCCCGCCGGCCGCGGGTGCGGGTGAGCCGCTCCGAGCAGCAGGCCGTGGTGGACCGCTTCCTGGCCGCACTGCGCACCGGGCAGCTCGGGGAGCTGCTGGAGCTCATGGCCCCGGACGTGGTCATGGTCACCGACGGGGGCGGCGTGGTCGCCGCCGCCATGACGCCGTTCCACGGGTCCGCCGAGGTCGCGGCCGTGCTCGCGCGCGCCCACCGGCTGGTGGACACGCTGGAGACGACGGCGGTGTGGCTCAACGGCGCCCCGGCCGGCCGTATCGACTTCGACGGCGAGCCGAGCGCGGTGAGCCTCACGGTGGAGCACGGCCGGATCACCCGGATCCATGTGGTGCGCAACCCGCACAAGCTGACCCGCCTGCGGGAGACCGCCGAACTCGCCCGGTAGCTCCGCCCGCTGCCGCGTGCCCCACCCCGCGACACACTCTTGCAAGCAGGGTGCTTGCAATTGTTAGCGAGGATGGGGCATGGTGGAGGCATGGCATCGCTGAACGTCGGCAATCTCGGTGAGTACCTGCGCGAGCAGCGGCGGAACGCACAGCTGTCGCTGCGGCAACTCGCCGACGCCGCAGGGGTGTCCAATCCCTACCTGAGCCAGATCGAGCGCGGGCTGCGCAAGCCCAGCGCGGAGGTGCTCCAGCAGGTCGCCAAGGCCCTGCGCATCTCCGCCGAGACGCTGTACGTCCGCGCCGGGATCCTCGACGCCGAGCGGGACCGGGATGAAGTGGAGACCAGGGCGGTCATCCTCGCCGATCCCTCGCTCAACGAGCGGCAGAAGCAGGTGCTGCTCCAGATCTACGAGTCCTTCCGCAAAGAGAACGGATCCGGGATCGGCGAGCCCGCCGGCGACGAGGGCGGCGCACAGGGAGCGGACACCGACGGCACCGCCGTGCCGGGCACCGGCACGGCCGGCGGACACGATGTCGATGCAGGCCCGCGGCGGACGGCCGGATAACCGGACCAGGGCGCCGGCTCCCACCGCGGACCACACCAACCTCAGCCGAACGCGAATCCGGGAGGACCAGATCACCATGGCCATCACCGACGACCTGCGCAAGACCCTCAGCGACCCGACTCCGCTCTACTTCGCCGCCGGCACCGCCGACCTCGCCCTCCAGCAGGCCAAGAAGGTGCCCGCCCTGGTCGAGCAGCTGCGCGCCGAGGCGCCGGCCCGCATCGAGGCCGTGCGCAACACCGACCCCAAGGCCGTGCAGGAGAAGGCCGCCGCCCGGGCCAAGGAGGCGCAGGAGACCCTCCAGACCAAGGTCAACGAGTTCCTCGGCACCCTCGACGTCGACCTCAAGAAGTTCGGCGAGCAGGCCCAGGACCTCGCCCTGCGCGGTGTCGGCGTCGCCGCCGAGTACGCCGTCAAGGCCCGCGAGACCTACGAGAAGGTCGCCGAGCACGGCGAGCAGGCCGTGAAGAGCTGGCGCGGCGAGGCCGCCGAGGAGATCGAGGACTTCGCGATCGCCGTCGAGGGCAGGCCGGAGCAGGCCCAGGCCGAGCCGAAGCCGGCCGAGGCCCAGGCCGAGCCCGTCGAGAAGAAGCCGGTGGCGAAGAAGGCGCCGGCTCCCCGCAAGTCCACCACCGCGAGGAAGACGACCCCGCCGGCCAAGTGACCGGCAGCGGCGGGCGCACAACGGGATGACAGCGGGCCGGGCACCTTGGGGGTGTCCGGCCCGTTGTACGGGTACGGTGGCTGTACGGACGACTCGACTCGGGTGGTGGGCATTGTGCTGATGACGGCAGTCGGCGGAGTGATGTGGCTGATCTTCACCGCCATGCTGGCGCTCGCCATCGTGGCGTTCGTGATGGCCGCGATCTTCCGCGAGGACGCGTACCGCGCCGCGGACAAGCAGAACAAGGGCTTCTGGCTGATCATCCTGGGCATCGCGGTCGCTGTGAACCTGTTCGTGCCCATGCTGTTCCTGCAGCTCGCGGGCCTGGTCGCCTCGATCGTCTTCTTCGTGGACGTACGGCCCGCGCTGCAGCAGGTTTCCGGTGGCAGGGGCGGCCGAGGGTTCCGGCGCGGCCGGGGAAGCAGCAGCGATGGCCCCTATGGGCCGTACAACGGGGGCCGCTAGAGCCAGTCTCGCCGAAGGGCCGCTTGTCGGTCGCCGGGTGCGGGGTCCTACCTGAGGGGCGCGGGGCTGTATCGATGTGCGGCTCCGCCGCGTGGGCGCGAACGGCCACGACGCCGCCGCACGCGGCGGCGGCGCAGCACCCCTGCGGCGAGACCCCGGTTCCTACGGGGCCCGGTCCAACATCACCACGGCGACATCGTCCGTCAGCTCCCCGCCATTGAGCTCCCGCACCTCACTCACCGCGGCCCGCAGCAGCTCCTCCCCCCGCAGACCCTCGGAGAGCTGGCGGCGGATCATCGAGACCATCCCGTCCTGGCCCAGCCGCTCGCCGCCCGCACCGACCCGGCCCTCGATGAGGCCGTCGGTGTAGAGCATCAGGCTCCACTCGGAACCCAGCTCCACCTGCATCCGCGGCCAGCGGGCGCCGGGCAGCAGGCCGAGGGCGGGGCCGTTGTTGTCGTACGGCAGCAGCCGGGCCTGCCGGCCGGGGCGGGCGAGCAGCGGGGCCGGGTGACCGGCCAGGCACAGGCCCGCGCTGCGGCCGTCGGGGGCGATGTCCACCGTGCACAGGGTCGCGAAGATCTCCTCGTCGGCCCGTTCGTGCTCCAGCACCTGCTGCAGCGTGCCGAGCAGCTCGTCCCCGCACAGCCCGGCCAACGTCAGCGCCCGCCAGGCGATGCGCAGCTCCACGCCGAGCGCGGCCTCGTCCGGGCCGTGGCCGCAGACGTCGCCGATCATGGCGTGCACGGTGCCGTCCGGGGTGCGGACGGCGTCGTAGAAGTCGCCGCCGAGCAGCGCACGGGAGCGGCCGGGGCGGTAGCGGGCGGCGAAGCGCAGCGCGGAACCGTCCAGCAGCGGGGTGGGCAGCAGGCCGCGCTCCAGGCGGCGGTTCTCCTGCGCGCGCAGCCTGCCCTCGGCCAGGCGCCGCTCGGCCGTGTCGGAACGTTTCCGCTCCACCGCGTAGCGAATGGCGCGGCTGAGCAGCCGGCCGTCCAGCTCGTCCCGGAAGAGGTAGTCCTGCGCGCCCACGCGCACGGCCTCGGCGCCGCGCTCGGCGTCGCCGGAGGCGGTCAGGGCGAGCACGGCATGCCGGGGCGCGAGCCGGAGCACGTGCTTGAGCACGGCCAGCTCGTCGTCGGCGTCGCTGCCGCCCGGCGCCGACAGGGCCAGGTCCAGCAGGATGCAGTGGACGTCGTCGGTGAGCAGCCGCTCGGCCTCGGTGAGGTTCCGGGCGGTACGGACACGGATCGGCTTGCCGGCCGAGTCCAGCAGGTCGGGCACGATCGGCGAACCGGCCGGATCGTCCTCGATCAGCAGCAGGGTGAGAGTGGCGCCGGTGCCGTTCGTGGGCACGGCGTCGCGGTGGGCCTCGTCCTTGAGGGGGCCGCCTGCTGCGGAGGCGGCCGGCGCCTGACCACTCTCCACGGCCGGGATCGCTCGCTGCCGCGGTACGGGTACGGGCATCGTCCTGGGTTCCTTCCCTCCCCCCGAGGGCATGGCGGGCGTCGAGGGTCTCGAAGCCACCGACGGGGACCATAGCGGGTGCTGCCGCCCCGATGGAATGGTGTGAGCCGCGTCGCTCGCGCGCAGGCCGCTGTCATATGCCGCTTTCCGTACGACAGTTGGACAGGCCGCCCCGCCACAGGGGATGACGAAGCTCACGTCGGGCCGGGGTTTGGGCGGGGGTTGGCGGTGCGGTGGGTCACGTGGCGTGGGTCACGAGCACGCAGGCGGCGTGTGCCGAGGGGGTGTATATGGCGTGCGTCACGATGATTACCCGCACTCGGACGACGGCCGCGCTTCAACGGCGCTGCACCGAGCCCCGTGCCCCCGCCGGAGGCCTACGCGTCGGGTCGTACGACCCCCAGGATCGGCATCGAACCGGCGCCCGCGACCGTCACCGTCCGCCCGGGCCGCGGGGCCTGGATGATCGCGCCGTCGCCGACGTAGATGGCGACATGGCTGGCGTCGTCGAAGTAGATGATGAGGTCGCCGGGGCGCATGTCCTTGATGTCGACGTGCTTGAGCTGCTGCCACTGCTCCTGCGAGGTGCGCGGGATGGGGCGGCCGGCCGCCGCCCAGGCCTGGGAGGTCAGGCCGGAGCAGTCGTAGGACGTGGGGCCCTCGGCGCCCCACACATAGGGCTTGCCGAGCTGGGCGGTGGCGAACGCGACCGCCTTCTCGCCCTGTGCGGACGCTGTTCCGTGGATCCTCTTGAGGATGCCGGTGTCCAGCCACTGCGTCTGCGCCTTCAGCGCGGCCTCGTCCTCCAGCTTCGCCAGCCGCTCCCGGTCCTTCTTCTCCAGCTCGGACTCGAGCTTCTGGGCGGCGGTGATCTGCTGCTGGATCTTCTTCTGGGCGGCGGCCTTGGCCGTGCGCTCGGCGTCCAGCTTCTGCCACTGCGCTGCGGCGTCGTCGGCATACGCCTGCAACTGCTGCTGCGTGGTGGTCAGTTCGCTCATCATCGACTTCGTCGCCCGCTGGCCCTGGAGCACCAGCCCGGCCCCGTCCAGGACCTGCCCGGGGTCGTCGCTGAGCAGGAACTGGGCGGTGGGCGGGATGCCGCCGGTGCGGTACTGCTCACGGGCGGCCGCGCCCGCCTGGTCCTGGAGCCTGGCGAGCTTCTGCTGCCCCTCGTCGATCTTCTTGGCCAGCGCGACGATCTGGGCGGACTGCTGCTTCGCCTTCTCCTCGGCCGCGTTGTAGGCGTCGGTGGCGACGGCCGCCGCGTGGTACAGCTGGTCGAGTTTCTCGCGGACCTTCTCGAGGTCCTTGCTCGGCGGGGGAGTCGGGGAGGTGCTCGGCGTGGGAGACGGGGAGGTGCTCGGCGTGGGTGCCGGGGCGGCGAAGGCCGTGCCGGGCGCTGCCAGCACGGTCACCGCGCAGACCACGGTCACGGCGGCCGAGAGGATGCTGCGCTTGCCCCAGCCCATCACACATTCCCCCAAAGCTGATTTACCGTCAGTAACTTACGGTGTCCGGGGGATGGTGTCACGTTGCGCCACAAAACGACAGAGGCAGGCGGCGCAGTGAGGTGTTCCCCTGCATCCGCCCCGGCATGCCCATCTCCCCGCCGGTGTGACGAACGGCGCACGGAGATCGTTCCGTCTCACCGCCCCCGAACGGGTGTTGTCAGCTCCGGGGTGCCAATGCCGCCCAGGTCACCGTCACTTCACCCTGCCGCCAGCGCGCCGGGCCGTCCGCCACCGGCCAGTCGGCCCTCAGGTCCCGTACCGCGCGCAGCCAGCGCTGCCGGGCGCCGTAGGAGGCGTAGGGCGCCGCGGCGGCCCAGGCGCGGTCGAAGTCGCGCAGGAAGGCGTGCACCGGCTCGCCGGGGAGGTTGCGGTGGATCAGCGCCTTCGGCAGCCGCTCGGCGAGGTCGGAGGGCCGTTCCAGCGAGCCCAGCCGGGTGGCGAAGGTGACGGTCCGCGGGCCCTCCGGGCCGAGCGCCACCCAGACGTGCCGCCGCCCGATCTCGTCGCACGTGCCCTCGACCAGCAGTCCGCCGCGCGAGCCGCCGCCGGCCGGGGCGAGCCGCGCGCACAGCCGCGCCCAGACGGCGGCGACCTCGGCCTCGTCGTACTGGCGCAGCACGTTGGCGGCCCGGATGAGCAGGGGGCGCCCGGGTACGGGCACCTCGAAGCCGCCGTGCCGGAAGGCCAGCCCCTCCCGTTCGTACGCCTTCGCCGCCGCGACCCGCTCGGGTTCGATCTCGATGCCGACGACGCGGGTGCGCGGCGCGGCGGTCCGCAGCCGGCCGAGCAGTTCCACGGCGGTCCAGGGGGCGGCGCCGTAGCCGAGGTCGATCGCCAGCGGATCCCCGGCGCGCCGCAGTTCGACGCCGTGGGTCGCCGCGATCCAGCGGTCCATGCGGCGGAGCCGGTTGGGGTTGGTGGTCCCGCGCGTCACATTTCCGACGGGCCGGTAGGTTGCGCGGGCTTTCATGACTCCGAGGGTAAGGGGCACCCGAAGGTAATGATTGAGTAAAGCCCCTTGATCGGGAAATGGCGCGGCCGCCGTCGCTGTTGGACCTCCTCGGAGGGCGAGACCGGTCCTCCGTCCGGCATGCCCGCAGCAAGGAGAGGACCGCCAGGTGAGCCAGTACGTCAGCAGGCTCGGGCGACGCTCCCCGTCGGCCGCGTCACGGCTACGACTGCACCGCAGGCCCCGCCGCGTCGCCATGCTCTCCGTGCACACCTCACCGCTCCACCAGCCCGGCACCGGCGACGCCGGCGGCATGAACGTCTACATCGTGGAGCTGGCCCAGCGGCTGGCCGCCCTGGGCATCGAGGTCGAGATCTTCACCCGGGCCACGGCGGGCGGCCTCGCGCCCACCGTCGAGCTGGCCCCCGGTGTCCTCGTCCGGCACGTCGACGCCGGCCCCTACGAGGGCCTCGCCAAGGAGGACCTGCCGGCCCAGCTGTGCGCGTTCACGCACGGCGTGATGCAGGCCTGGGCCGGTCACCGTCCCGGCTACTACGACCTCGTCCACTCCCACTACTGGCTCTCCGGCCACGTCGGCTGGCTCGCCGCCCAGCGCTGGGGCGTGCCCCTGGTCCACGCCATGCACACCATGGCCAAGGTCAAGAACGCCAACCTGGCCGACGGCGACACTCCGGAGCCCGCCGCCCGCGTCATCGGCGAGACGCAGATCGTGGCCGCCGCCGACCGGCTCATCGCCAACACGGCGGAGGAGGCCGACGAGCTGGTACGGCACTACTCCGCCGACCCCGGGAAGGTCGCCGTCGTCCACCCGGGCGTCAACCTCGACCGCTTCCGCCCCGCCGACGGCCGCGCCGCCGCCCGCGCCCGCCTCGGCCTGCCCCAGGACGCCCTGATCCCGCTCTTCGCCGGCCGCATCCAGCCCCTGAAGGCCCCGGACATCCTGCTGCGCGCGGTGGCGGTGCTGCTGGAGGAGCGCCCCGAGCTCCGCTCCCGCATGCTCGTCCCGGTCGTCGGCGGCCCGAGCGGCAGCGGGCTCGCCAAGCCGGAGGGGCTGCAGAAGCTCGCGGCGCGGCTCGGTGTCGCCGATGTGGTGCGGTTCCGCCCGCCGGTCGGCCAGGAGCAGCTCGCGGACTGGTTCCGGGCCGCGTCCGTGCTGGTCATGCCGTCCTACAGCGAGTCCTTCGGGCTGGTCGCGATAGAGGCGCAGGCGGCCGGCACGCCGGTGCTCGCGGCCTCGGTCGGCGGACTGCCGGTGGCCGTGCGCGACGGCGAGACCGGCTTCCTGGTCCACGGCCACCGTCCCGCCGACTACGCGCGCGTGCTGAGCCGATTCGTCGACGAGCCGTCCCTGCCGGCGAGCATGGGCCGGGCGGCCGCCCGGCACGCGCGGTCCTTCGGCTGGGACAGGGCGGCCGCCGAGACCGCGGACGTCTACACGGCCGCGACCCACTCCCACCGCCGTCGCGTACGCTCCCACCATGGGTGACGTCGAGAAGGCCGGGCAGGTCCTGGAAGGTGTCCTGAAGGACGCCGAACTGGAGTGGGAGAGCCCCGAGGCCGGAAACTACGTGGTCAGGCTCCCCGGCACCCGCAAGCTCGCCACGACGGTTTCCTTCCTCGTCGGCCGTCACTCCCTCTCTCTCAACGCCTTCGTCGTCCGCCACCCCGACGAGAACGAGGCGGGCGTCCACCGCTGGCTCCTGGAGCGCAACCTCAAGCTGTACGGCGTGAGTTACGCCGTCGACCGCCTCGGCGACGTCTACGTCACCGCCCGCCTGCCCCTCGCCTCCGTCACCCCCGACGAGATCGACCGCCTCCTCGGCCAGGTCCTGGAGGCGGCCGACGGCGCCTTCAACACCCTGCTGGAGCTGGGCTTCGCCTCCTCCATCCGCAAGGAGTACGCCTGGCGGGTGTCCCGGGGCGAGTCCACACGCAACCTGGACGCGTTCAGGCACCTGATCGACCGCCCTGCGGACTGACTTCCGTACGACCCCTTCCCCCACCGACGGGGCAGTGGCATGCTCACGGCCGACGCAATCCTGAACGCTATTCATATACATGAATATGAAGGGGCGGGTGGACATGAGCAGCACGCACCTCACGAGACGGACCCTGCTGGCCGGTGCCACGGCCGTGGCGCTCGGCACGGCGACCGGCAGGGCGGCCGCGGCCGAACGCACCGAAGTCCCCTCCCTCTGGAAGGAGTTCGCCCGCACCCCCTTCACCCACCCGCAGATCCCGTACATAGGCCGGGCGGGATGCGGTACCCGAAGCCGCGGGCGGTTCGTCGCCGACGTCACCGAGTACGGCGCCGTACCCGACGGCACCACCGACTGCGCCCCCGCGATCAACCGTGCCATCGCCGCCGCCGGAAGGGCCGGCGGTGGCACGGTCACCATCCCGCCCGGCACCTTCCGCATCGACGGCCTGATCCGCGTCGGGGACCCGGGCGTCGTCCTGCGCGGCGCCGGCAGCGGCCGTACGACCCTGTACGCGACGAAGTCCCTCACCGAACTGATCGGCGCCTACGGCTCCCGCTACGGCGGCGACAAGTCGGCCTGGTCCTGGGCCGGCGGGCTGATATGGCTGGCGCCGAGGGCGCGTTGGGACTCCCTGGTGGCCGCGATCCGGTCCCGGGCCTGGCCCTTCGAGGGCTGGACCGGCAACAGGCGGGACGAGTGGACGCCGCTGACGGCCGTGGAACCGGCCCGGCAGGGCTCCTGGACGGTCACCGTCGCCGATCCGCAAGGGCTGCACCCCGGCCGGCTCGTCCTGCTCCGCCTCGTGGACGACCGGGCCCACACCCTCCTCCAGCACATGGCGGGCGGCGGCGCGGGCCCGGCGTCGTACTCCTGGGACGACAAGACCAAGCTGCTGTCGTACGTCCCCTACGAGTGGCCGGTGCGCATCACCCGCGTCCGAGGCCGCCGGGTCACCCTGGAACGCCCCCTCCCGCTCGACGTACGCCCCGAGTGGACCCCGCAACTGACCACTCACGTACCCGAGTTGACCGGATCGGGGGTCGAGGGCCTGTCCCTGGAGGCGGTCGAGACCCCGCAGTCCCCGCACCTGCTCGACAAGGGCTACAACGGTGTGGTCCTGCAGTGCGCCTACGACTGCTGGGTGGACGACGTCACGGTGACGAACGTCGACAACGGCTTCGGCCTGGTCGCCGCCTCCGCCTGCACCCTGCGCCGCACGCGCGTCTCCGGCCGTGGCTCGCACCACCCCTACTTCTGCCGCGAGGGCTCCCACGACAACCTGATCGAGGACTTCACCATCGAGCAGCGAACGGTCCCGGCCCCGCCGGACACCCAGCTCCACGGCATCAACGTCGAGGGACTGTCCTCGTACAACGTCTGGTCGCGCGGCCGGATGGAGATGGGCACCTTCGACAGCCACCGCGGCCTGCCCTTCGGGAACGTCCGCACGGACATCACGGTGAACAACAACGGCCGCCACGGCGGGGACGCCAACGCGGGCCCGCTGTTCGGTGCCCGCTTCACTCACTGGAACATCAGGGTCACCAACGGCCGCGCGGGCCTGATGAAGATCGACGGCCTGGCGCCGTACTCGGCCACCGTCGGCCTGAACACGGTGACCGAGTTCGACCAGATCGACGTGCCCGACTTCACCGGCGACCTGCACTCCCGCCTGGAGCTGTACGGCACCACGGACGCCGTACGCCCCCGCAACCTGTACGACGCTCAGCGCGAGCTGTTGCGGTAACGCCCCGGCGTCACTCCCACCAGCTTCTTGAAGTGCCGGGTGAGATGGGCCTGGTCGCAGAACCCGGTGGCCGAGGCCACGTCGCTGGGCGCCAGCCCGTCCAGCAGGAGCCGCCGCGCCCGGCCGACCCGCCGGGACACCAGGTACTGGTGCGGGGCGATGCCGTACGCCCCGCTGAACGCCCGCACCAGATGGGCGGGATGGCCGTGCAGCAGCCGCGCGGCCTGGGCCAGCGAGACGCCGTCGACCACCCGGGCGTCGAGCAGCTCGCGCAGCGAACGGGCGAGAGCGGGATCCGGACGGCTCGCCGGTGCGTCGGTCCGCCGCCGCAGATGGCCGCGCAGCCGCTCCCCGACCAGGGCCAGCCTGCTCTCCGCCTCCAGTTCGCCGCCCGGCCGGGCGAGAGCGGAGTGCAGCTGCCCGACGCGCCGCCGCAGCACCGGGTCCCGCAGGTCGGGCGTGTCGACGGCGTGCCCGATGAGGTCCTCGCCGAGACGGCTGCTGTCGAGGTAGACGACCCGCTTGCGGAAGCCGTCCGGGGTGGCCGGCGAGCCGTTGTGCGGCACGTGCGGCGGGAGCAGCGTGACCGTGTCGTGCGGGGTGCCGTGCTCGTGCCGGTCGAGGTCGTACCGTACGGCCCCGTCGTCCACGATGAGCAGCGTCCAGGCATCGTGGACGTGCATCGGGTAGGCGTACTCGGTGAAGTGGGCGTGGAAAACCTCGGTGACGCCCGGGACGCGGGGGCGCCACGCGCTGACTTCCTGCCGGGCGGCCATGCAAAGAACGTACAAGACCGCGTCCGGTGGTGGTCGGCAGTCTCATTCCATGAGCGCTGAACCCATCCGTTTCGACACGAAGATCGCCGTGCTGCTGCGCGCGGACCTGGAGCCCTGGCAGCGGCTCAACGTCACCGCGTTCCTGGTCAGCGGCCTGGGCGCGACGGTTCCCGAGGTGATCGGCGAGCCGTACGAGGACGCGGACGGGGTGTCCTACCTCCCCATGTTCCGTCAGCCGGTGCTGGTCTTCGAGGGCTCGAAGGAGACCCTGAAGGCGGCTCACGGCAGGGCGCTGAGCCGCGCCCTGCCCCGTGCCGTCTTCACCTCGGACCTGTTCGCCACGGGCAACGACCGCGACAACCGCGCGGCGGTGCGGGCCGTACCGACGGCGGAGCTGGACCTGGTGGGGCTGGCGGTGTACGGCCCGCGCGGCGGTGTGGACAAGGTCCTCAAGGGTGCGCGGATGCACCCGTGAGGTGGGCGCCGCCGGTCAGTCGAACATGCCGGGCTGGTAGTCGCCCGCGGGCTGCTGGACGATGACGTTGACGCGGTTGTACGCGTTGATCAGGGCGATCAGCGCGACGAGCGCGGCGAGCTGGTCCTCGTCGTAGTGCTTGGCGGCGTTCGCCCAGACCTCGTCCGGGACGCCGCCGGCCGCGTCGGCGATGCGGGTGCCCTGCTCGGTCAGCTCCAGCGCGGCCCGCTCGGCCTCGCTGAACACCTTGGCCTCCCGCCAGGTGGCGACCAGGTGCAGCCGCTGCGCCGTCTCCCCGGCGGCGGTCGCGTCCTTGGTGTGCATGTCGGTGCACATCGCGCACCCGTTGATCTGACTGGCCCGGATCTTCACCAGCTCCTGCGTCGCGGCCGGCAGCGGGGAGTCGGTGACCACCTTCCCCGCCGAGTTGATGAACTTGAAGAACTTGCCGGTGACAGGGTTGGTGAAGAGGTTCAGACGAGCGTCCATGGTGTGCTCCCGTGTGGTTTTCGTCGGCTGCACATCCCTGACGGATCCCGCCGGCGAGATGTGACGGGGCGGAGTGTGACCTACGCCACCGGACTGCCGGGGCGGGCTCGCCCGGACGTCCGCCTCGACGAGCGCCGCCCGGGCCGCGGATCCATCCGTGAACGAAATCTGCACATCGCGTCCGCAACCACGGGCGGTGCGGGTTCCGTTGGTGTGGAGATGTCCCGGTCGGCGCGGCGCGGGCAAGAGCTGTGCACCGCCTGTGCGGCCCGGCATGTGGAGGAACTGGCCCCAACACGTGACCGTGCCCGCACGGATGGGTCACCCGGGGCGGCCAACCGACGGGGTGTGAGCGGCGGTTGACTGGATGCCCCGCACGCTCCGTGGTTTGATCGCTCGCGCCGCAGGGATCGCGCCAGGTGTCCTGAAAGGGATGGCGCACGCCTGCGGCCGCGGCCCGCCGTCTGTCCCCAGCGGGGCCGCATCCCCTTGTGGACCACCCATGCGAAGGGCAGTTTCACCATGAACGCCGCTCACCAGATCCAGACCCTCGAGATCACCGACGCCGAGCTCGACACCGTCTCCGGCGGCCTGAGCCCCGAGGCCAGCCTCACCGCCGACTCCACGACCCTGAGCACCGCCGACGCGCTGTCCCAGCTCGGCGCCGTCCAGGGCCAGGTGCTGGGCGCCCTCGGCCAGTCCCACCAGATCGGCGTCGACCTCGCCTTCTGAGGGCGCTGAACCGCTCCGATCGCCGTACCCAGCCCCCTGCCGGTGGAGAAGTCCCAGGTGGGGGGCTCGGTCATGTCTTGGGAACGCCCTTACGCGGGTAGGGCCATGTGCGGCGCCTATTCGGGTGCTTGTGCGTACGTCGGCGCTTCTGGCCCGCGGGCCGGCGGCATACCTCTGGCGACCACAAACCGACCGAAGGAGACGCTTATGCGTGCACCTGCCGTGCTGGCCGCCATCGCTCTCGCCGGTACCGTTCTGCTGGGAGGCGCGGCCCAGGCCCTCGCCGACGACAACGACGACATGGGGATGGGCAGCGTCATGGGCAACGCCCAAGGCGATTTCGGGAACTCCTCTCACGCCTCACCCGGCTCCGGCCAGGACTCGTCCGGCTTCGGCAAGGTGGGGGGCATTTTCGATCGCACCGACTCCCGCTGACCGCTGGTCCGTTCTTCACTCGCCGCCCCGCACCGCGATGCCCGTGGTGCGGGGCGGGGGTCTTCTCCGGGTGGTCGTGCTCCGCGCGCGGACGCCCCAGCGGCTCGGTGTCCGCGCGGTTCGGTGTCCGAGCGGCTCAGGCGGCCTGTTCGGACGCGCGCGGCCGTCGCTGCCGTGCCGGAACCGCCGGGCTCTCCTTCGGCAGGCCGCGCATGAGCAGCCCGTACCCCAGCCCGGCGACGGTGCCCACCGCGGCGCACATGCCCCACAGCCACGCCGCGCCCAGCCGGTCGATGACCGCGCCGGACATCAGCGGGGCGACGAGTCCGGCGACGGACCAGGACAGTGTGTAGACGCCCTGGTAGCGGCCGCGTCCGTGCACGGGGGACAGCCGGACGACGAGTCCGGTCTGGGTCGGGGCGTTGACGATCTCGGCGAGGGTCCACACGCACACGGTGACCATGAAGACGCCGACCGATCCGGCGAAGGCGGTGAGCCCGAAGCCGTAGCCGGCGAGCAGCGAGGAGGCGACCAGCAGGGTGCGCGGGTCGCGGTGCTCGAGGAACCGGGTGACCGGAATCTGCAGGGCGACGATCAGGATGCCGTTGACGGCGATGGCGAGGCCGTAGTCGGCGGGCGAGAACCCGGCCCGTCCCATGGCCACCGGCAGTCCCACGGACCCCTGCTGGAAGACGAGGGCGACCAGGAAGGACAGCCCGACGACGGCCATGTACCGCCCGTCCCGCAGCACGGTCCCGAGGCCGACGGCGCCGTCCCCCTCCCTCACCTGTGCCGTCGGCCGGGATTCGGGCACCTTGAGGAAGACCACGAGCGCGCAGGCCAGGGTCATCCCGGCCTCGATGAGGAAGCAGGCGAGATAGCTGAACCCGGCGATGAACCCGGCGGCCATGGAGGAGACGGCGAACCCGAGGTTGATCGCCCAGTAGTTCAGCGAGAACGCCCGCAGCCGGTCCTCGGGCCGGACGATGTCGGCCATCATCGCCTGTACGGCGGGCCGGGAGGCGTTGGAGGCCATGCCGACGACGAAGGCGACGGCGGCGATGGTGACGGGGCTCGTCATGAAGCCGAGCACCGCGACGGAGGCGGCCGTCGCGGACTGGGCGAGGAGCAGCGTCGGCCGCCTGCCGAGCCGGTCGGCCATCACCCCGCCCCCCAGTGAGGACACGACCCCGCCCAGCCCGTGCAGCGAGGCGACGAGACCGGCGTACGAGGCGGAGTAGCCGCGGTCGAGGGTGAGGTAGAGGGCCATGAAGGTGGCCACGAACGCGCCGAGCCGGTTGACGAGGGTGCTGGTCCACAGCCACCAGAACTCGCGGGGTAGCCCGGAGACGCTCTCCCGGGCGGCACGTCGGAGACGAGCGGCGGACATGACAAGACCCCCAGTGGTAAGTGGCTCAAGCAGCAGGCACAACTTACATACGGGTGCTCTTGCCGGCCACTGGATTAACAGATGCCGTCAACGGTCCACCCACCGGCCGGGCCGGGCGACGCCCCGAACGTGTGGATTACGCTCTGTCCCATGGCCGACGCACCGTACAAGCTGATCCTCCTCCGCCACGGCGAGAGCGAGTGGAACGCGAAGAACCTGTTCACCGGCTGGGTGGACGTCAACCTCAACGAGAAGGGCGAGAAGGAGGCAGTCCGCGGTGGCGAGCTCCTGAAGGACGCCGACCTCCTGCCCGACGTGGTCCACACGTCCCTCCAGAAGCGCGCGATCCGCACGGCCCAGCTGGCCCTCGAGGCCGCGGACCGCCACTGGATCCCCGTCCACCGCAGCTGGCGCCTGAACGAGCGCCACTACGGCGCCCTCCAGGGCAAGGACAAGGCGGCCACGCTGGCCGAGTTCGGCGAGGAGCAGTTCATGCTCTGGCGCCGCTCCTACGACACCCCGCCGCCCCCGCTCGCGGACGACTCCGAGTTCTCCCAGGCGCACGACGCCCGCTACGCGACCATCCCCCCGGAGCTTCGCCCCAACACGGAGTGCCTGAAGGACGTCGTCGTCCGGATGCTCCCCTACTGGTACGACGGCATCGTCCCCGACCTCCTGGCCGGCCGCACGGTCCTGGTCGCGGCCCACGGCAACTCGCTGCGCGCCCTGGTCAAGCACCTGGACGGCATCTCCGATGCCGACATCGCGGGCCTGAACATCCCGACGGGCATCCCGCTCGTCTACGAGCTCGACGCCGACTTCAAGCCGGTCACCCCCGGCGGCACGTACCTCGACCCCGAGGCGGCCGCAGCGGCGATCGAGGCGGTCAAGAACCAGGGCAAGAAGAAGTAGGTATTGCGATCATGCCCCTGAGCAGCGCTGATGGCGCGGCTCGGGGGCATTTTCACGGCCTGGGTCTACTTCACCTCAAGGGCCGCGTACGCCGCTGCCCGGACCTGCCGCAGGGCTCAGGTCCGGGCAGGTTCGGGGTGCTCAGCTGCTGGTCGGTGTCGCGGTTTCGCCACCTGCGGTGTTGGCGCCACCGGTGTCCGTCGGGGTGGGCGCTCCGGTGTTCGCGCCGCCTCCGGTGTCCGTCGGGCTCGGCGCTCCGGTCTCCGTGGCGCCGCCGGTCGGCGAGCCGGTGCTCGGCGGGCTGGTGGTCGCACCACCGGGGGACGGTGCGGTGGTCGGCGCCCCGGTGGTCGGGCTCGTGGTCGGGCTCGTCGTGGGTGGGGTCGTGGTCGGTGCCGGCGACGTCGTGGTCGGCTTCGGCAGTGACGGTACGACGGCGGCGGCCGGGGGATTCTTCGGTGTGGGAACCTGCACCAGGATGATCACGATGACGTCGCGGCCGTTGTGGTGCTCGTGCCGCTTCTTGACCCGGTAGCAGACGATCTTCTTCGGATTCTTGTGCGTCCGGTAGCACTTGATGACCTTGGCGGTGGGCGCGAGAGAGGGTGCCTTCGACGTCGCACCGGCGTCGGTTGTCGAAATGCCCCAGGCGCCGGCCGCCAGGCAGGAGGAGGCCGTCGCCGCGACACAGATCTTCCTGAGTTTGTTGTCCATAGTCCCAAACCCTGGTGTCGTTTCACACGGACGTACTCGAGCATCGCTGCCGGTCCGCGGAAGCTCCAGAGGGAGAATCACCCAGGTGGTGTGGGGAGAACTACCTTGCCTGCTACGCACCAGCGGCCGCGTACCCGTGCTCAGTCCCGGCGCGGCAGCTCGAACCCCTCCTCGGCGGGCTCCACGGCTGCCATTCCCCGCCTGAGCGCGAGACGCGTGAGATCGGCCCGGCGGCGGTATCCGGTCTTGCTGCTCAGCCGGTCCAGATGGGAATGCACGGTGTGCTCGCTGATATTCAATTCAGCGGCGATTTCGCGGTCCGTGGCACCGTTCGCGACGAGTCGGAGAATCTGCTGTTCCCGGTCGGTGATGCGGGGCAGATTCTTGTGCACATCGAGGTCGCCGAAAAAGCTGGTGGAGAAATAGCTGCGGCCGGAGGCTACGGTACGCAGCGCGGTCAGCAGCTCCTCCTCGCCCGCCCACTGGTTCACATATCCCCGGGCCCCGGACTCGATCAGCAGCACGAGGTCGGTCTGCGTCGCGGCGGCCGACAGCACGACCACCCGGCGGCCCTTCCGGTGCAGCCGGGCCACCAGGTCGCAGACCTCCCCGACCGGGACGCGCAGATTGAGCAGGACCACGTCCGCCTCGCCGACCTCGTGCGGCGCCGCGCCGTTCCTGCCCGCCGCGAGCAGCCGCCGCAGCTCCGGCGCGCTGTCGACGACGCGGATCAGGCCGTGCAGAAGGAGGGGGCAGTCGGAGACGACCGCCACATGCGTCGGTTCTCGGCTCATCCGGTTCCCCGCGGTCGGGGCCGGCCACGGGGGACGCCGGCTGGGCAACCAGGTGGCAGGCCATGGTCCTCCCAGCATCCCGAGCCGGGACCGGCCCCGCCCGCCGGACTGGACCAACCGGAGGCCTCCGGGTTCCGCCTTGGGAGAGTCGGTCCGGGGGTGTCCCGGAGAGGCCGGTGTGAATCGTGTTCACACCGGCCCTACGACGTCGTACCGCTCCTCAGCCGCACTGGCAGGGGGCGCCCGACTGGCACCCGCAACCGCAGCCGGAGCCGCAGCCGCACGCGCCGATCAACGGAAGGCTCCTGGTCTCGGCGGGCTGGTCGCTCTCGCGCTCCTGCGTGGGGTCGGGCGTGGTGCTGGGGGATTCGGCCATGGGTCCCTCCTAGACGCTGGGGCAGGGGTGCCCTCGCCTATTTCATGCCCGGATCCCTGGGCGCATCAACGGCGCACGGAGGCGCCCACGCGCCCCTGACGGCACCCGGCAGCCCCGGAAAGCCCCAACACCACCTGGCAAGCCCCGGCAAGCCCCGGCAAGCCCCGCGGCCGCGGGAGGGCCGTCCCCGCAGTGGCACCCGGTGAGCGCCGGTAAGCGTCGGCGCGCGAACCGGCCCCCGCCCGGCGCCGGCGCCGGAGCAGCCCGGAAGCCGAGGCTCAGCGAAAACCCCGCGCGCCCCGGAGGGCCCCGCGTGCCCCGGAGGGTTACGCGCCCTCGACCCCGGTCACCGGCTGGATGTCCGCCTGGAGATCGTCCGCGTGCTCGCCCGTGACCAGGTAGACGACGCGCTTGGCGACGGCCACGGCGTGGTCGGCGTACCGCTCGTAGTACCGGCCCAGCAGGGTGACGTCCACCGCCGTCTCGATGCCGTGCTTCCAGCGCTCGTCGATCAGGTGCTGGAACAGCGTGCGGTGCAGCAGGTCCATCTCGTCGTCGTCCTGCTCCAGCTGCAGCGCGAGGTCGACGTCCTTGGTGATGATCACTTCGGCCGCCTTCGCCATCAGGCGCTGCGCGAGCTGGCCCATCTCCAGGATCGTGGCGTGCAGGTCGCGCGGCACCGCGCGCTCGGGGAAGCGCAGCCGGGCCAGCTTCGCCACGTGCTGGGCGAGGTCGCCGGACCGCTCCAGGTCGGCGGACATGCGCAGCGAGGTGACGACGATCCGCAGGTCGGTCGCCACCGGCTGCTGCCGGGCGAGCAGGGCTATGGCCCGGGCCTCCAGGTCGTGCTGGAGCTCGTCGACCTTCTGGTCGGCCTCGATCACGCTCTCGGCCAGCTTGAGGTCGGCGTCCAGCATGGCGGTCGTGGCGCGCCCGATCGCCGACCCGACCAGCCGGGCCATCTCCACCAGACCGTCGCCGATCGAGTCAAGTTCCTCGTGGTACGCGTCCCGCATCAGGGTTCCCTCTCATAGGTGTGCTTGGTCCCCACGCTCCCACGTTCTGCCCCGCACGCGTCCGTTTCCGCCACCCCAAATGAACCAACACTGGCTCCAAGGTGAACTCTGGGCGACGAGTGTCCGAGGTCCCACCTCGACGGCTGTGGTCATGTCGTAGGCCCTGCTTAACCTGGATGCATGGACGTGAACGCGGCGGTCGCCGCAGCGGCAGCGATCGCCGGGGTGCTCACCGGTGTCATCGCCATGCTGGCGTTCCGTTGGAGCGAACGCGACCAGAAGCGACCGACCAGGACTTCTTTGCACACCGATCCCGTACTCCCGCCGGGCGTGGACACCGTACTGTCCGTGCTCCGTTCCTCGGCCGTCGTCCTCGACGAGGCAGACGCCGTGGTCAAGGCCAGCTCCGCCGCCTACGCCCTCGGGCTGGTGCGCGGCGGCAAGCTCGCCATCGAGCCCATGCTCCAGATGGCCCGGGACACCAGACGCGACGGCGAGATACGGCAGGTCGAGCTGGACCTGCCCCGGCGTGGCACCGGGCGCGGCGAGGCACTCGCCGTCTCCGCGCGCGTGGCCCCGCTCGGCTCCCGCCTGGTCCTGCTGCTGGTCGAGGACCTGACCGAGGCCAGGAGGATCGAGGCCGTACGACGCGACTTCGTGGCGAACGTCAGCCATGAGCTGAAGACGCCCGTCGGCGCGCTCTCCCTCCTGTCCGAGGCGGTCATGGACGCCTCCGACGACCCCGAGGCCGTGCAGCGCTTCGCGGGCCGCATGCAGATCGAGGCGACCCGGCTGACCAACCTGGTCCAGGAGCTGATCGACCTCTCCCGGGTGCAGAACGACGACCCGCTGGAGGACGCCGAGCCCGTCCGCGTGGACGAGCTGGTCGCCGAGGCCATGGACCGCTGCCGCCACCAGGCCGGCGCCAAGCAGATCACCATGGCCGCGGGCGGCACCGCCGACCTGCACGTCTGGGGCAACCGCGGCCAGCTCGCGGCGGCCCTCGGCAACCTGGTCGAAAATGCCGTGAACTACTCCCCGGCCCGCACGCGCGTCGGCATAGCCGCCCGCCGTGTCAGCGCACCCGGTGGCGACATGATCGAGCTCGCCGTGACGGACCAGGGCATCGGCATCTCCGACAAGGACAAGGAGCGCATCTTCGAGCGCTTCTACCGCGTCGACCCGGCCCGCTCGCGGGCCACCGGCGGCACCGGTCTGGGTCTCGCGATCGTCAAGCACGTGGTCGCCTCGCACGGCGGGGAGGTCACGGTCTGGAGCGCCGAAGGCCAGGGCTCCACGTTCACCCTCAGGCTGCCGGAGGCTGGTGCGGCCCGCGACCGTGCACAACAGCACCCCGACCTCGACGAAGAAGACGAGGACGGCGGCGCCACCGAGTCATCCCCGTACGAACCGCTTCCCGCCCCGGAGGTCCTTCCGTGACCCGAGTGCTCGTCGTCGAGGACGAGGAGTCCTTCTCCGACGCCCTGTCGTACATGCTCCGCAAGGAGGGCTTCGAGGTCGCCGTGGCGGCGACCGGCCCCGACGGACTCGACGAGTTCGAGCGCAACGGCGCCGACCTCGTCCTCCTCGACCTGATGCTGCCGGGGCTGCCCGGCACGGAGGTGTGCCGCCAGCTGCGCGGCCGCTCCAACGTCCCCGTGATCATGGTGACGGCCAAGGACAGCGAGATCGACAAGGTCGTCGGCCTGGAGATAGGAGCCGACGACTACGTCACCAAGCCCTTCTCCTCCCGCGAGCTGGTCGCCCGCATCCGTGCCGTGCTGCGCCGCCGCGGCGAGCCGGAGGAGGTCGCCCCGGCCGCGCTGGAGGCCGGCCCGGTCCGCATGGACGTCGACCGCCACGTGGTCACCGTCTCCGGCTCCAAGGTCGACCTCCCCTTGAAGGAGTTCGACCTGCTGGAGATGCTCCTGCGCAACGCCGGCCGGGTCCTGACCCGCATGCAGCTGATCGACCGCGTCTGGGGCGCCGACTACGTGGGCGACACCAAGACGCTCGACGTCCACGTCAAGCGCCTCCGCGCCAAGATCGAGCCGGACCCGGGCGCGCCGCGTTACCTGGTGACGGTGCGGGGCCTGGGCTACAAGTTCGAGCCCTAAACCGGAGCTCCGCCTCCGCCGGCGGACTGAGTCCTGCACCGGCCGTACGACGAAGGGCGGCACCCCGTGCTGGGGTGCCGCCCTTCGTCGTACGGCTGCTCAGTGGCTCGGACTCACTGGCCGGCGGTCGACTGGGAGGCGGAGCCGCTCGGGGACGCGCCCGCGCCCGCCGTCGCGGTGTTGCTCGCGGTCGCCGACGGGCCGGTCTTGCCGTGCTTGTGCGGCTTGGCGCTGCCGGAGGCGGTGGCACCCGGGGCCGGGGAGGCCGTCGCCGGGGCGGACGGGATCTGGCTCGGGCCCCACTTGTCGAAGTAGCTGGTGGCCGGCACCACGAAGGCGCGCAGGCTCACGGCACCGGTCTTGCTGAAGGTGAAGGTGATCTGCTGGGCGTTGCCGTCCTGGACGGACGCGCGGCCGCTGGGGATCTCGGCGGAGCCGTTGCCCTGGCCGCCGAGGATCAGGGAGCCGTGCGCCGGGACGGTCAGGCTGCCGCCCTTGGCCGGGGTCAGCTTCACGGTCTCGGTGCTGCCCTGGATGGTGATCGACTGCAGGGTCTCGTCCGTGATGCCCTGGTTGAACAGGGTCGCGGAGATCACCGCCGGACCCGTCGACTTCAGGTCGGGCTGGGTGATGACCAGGGCGTTCTGGACCTTGATGTTGCCGACCGTGGTCGCCGCGTTGTCCGGCTTGACCTCGAGGGTCTGCGAGCCGTTGCCGGCACCACATGCGGCGAGCGAGGCGATCGAGAAGACGATGGCGGAGGCGGCGAGGGCGCCGCGTCGAAGGCTGCTGCTCACGGCGGCGGCAACTCCTTGAACGCGCGGGCGGCTCCCCTTATAAAGCCACCCTAAGTGTCTGTCAGCGGCCTCAGGTTACCGAGCCCTTCCTGGGCCTTCGCACCCGACCCTCCCCAAGCGCCCGGCTTCCCTCCGCCTGGGGGTACCGCGGAGCCCTTCGTCACTCCTGTCACACGTGACTCTCCGGTCACTTTGCCGAGCGCTCGTCCGCCATTCACATAAGCGCTCGCAAAATTTCCGTGAAGGAATGCGCGGCCTCTCGGTGAACCCCGATGACCGCCTCGATATTGATCACGCGACACCCCCTCCCGGCAGCCGTTGATCAATTCCGGAAACGGCCCGGATCGGTCCCGGCACACCGAACGGAGTAGCGGAAGTCGTACGCTTGGAAGCGGACAAAACGGGACGTTCATCCACTTGGAGACGGCTCGCGGAGTGTGTAACGTACGCGTTTCACCCCGCCCGAAGAGCCCCTCCCACCTGCGAATTCCCGTCTCGCGAGGCCCCTCGCAGCACGTTCCTGTCGCAGTTGTCAAGCCCCGAGATATGCCCTGACCTGCGAAAACGCCATTCAGAAGACGCCGTATCCGTGTTACCCTGGATAGCCACGGAAGGGGTACCTGTCACATGACGTTCAAGGTTGGCGACACCGTGGTCTATCCCCATCACGGGGCCGCGCTGATCGAGGCCATCGAAACTCGCCAGATCAAAGGCGTGGACAAGACCTACTTGGTGCTGAAGGTCGCCCAGGGTGACCTGACGGTACGTGTGCCAGCGGACAATGCTGAGTTCGTGGGCGTGCGTGATGTGGTCGGTCAGGACGGGCTGGACCGGGTCTTCGAGGTGCTGCGCGCGCCGTACGCCGAGGAGCCCACGAACTGGTCGCGTCGTTACAAGGCAAACCTGGAGAAGCTCGCCTCCGGCGATGTCATCAAGGTCGCGGAAGTCGTGCGTGACCTGTGGCGTCGTGAGCGCGAGCGAGGGCTCTCCGCCGGTGAGAAGCGCATGCTCGCCAAGGCCCGCCAGATCCTGGTGAGCGAGCTGGCTCTCGCGGAGAACACGAACGAGGACAAGGCCGAGGCCCTGCTCGACGAGGTGCTCGCCTCCTGACGCGCCACGGCGGCGAACCCTCGCTTCCGACACGCTCAGCACGTTCAGCACAGTGAAATGCCGCGGTGCCCGATGACACGGACCATGTCGCCGGGCGCTGCGGCATGTTCATACCCGCAGTGCCCCGCAACGGGTGTTCCTCGGTGAAACCAGTGGATCGGCCCCCCGATACTTGACGTGCCGGGCCCGGGCAGATGGCTCGACCAGGGTCACGGAAAGGGTCCGGTCAAGGCGTCGCGCCCGGCACTCCTCCAGGCCATACCCACCTAGGTCGAGCACACAAACCTGACAGGAACCGATGTCTGACGAATCGCGCCCTTCGCCCGCGCTGACCCCCGTCGCCGCCGTGATTCCCGCCGCCGGCCGGGGCGTACGCCTCGGTCCGGGCGCCCCCAAGGCGCTCCGCGCGCTGAACGGCACGCCCATGCTCATCCACGCGGTCCGCGCGCTCGCCGCGTCCCGCCATGTCTCCCTGGTGATCGTCGTCGCCCCGCCGGACGGCGCCGCCGAGGTCAAGTCCCTGCTCGACGCGCACGCGCTGCCCGAGCGCACCGACTTCCTGGTCGTCCCCGGCGGGGACAGCCGCCAGGAATCGGTCGGTCTCGGCCTCGGCGCGCTTCCTCCCGAGTACGGCATCGTCCTCGTCCACGACGCGGCCCGCCCGCTCGTCCCGGTCGACACGGTCGACGCCGTCATCGAGGCCGTACGCGCGGGCGCCCCCGCCGTCGTCCCCGCGATCCCGCTCGCCGACACGGTCAAGGAGGTCGAGCCCGCGGCCGCCTCCGGCGACCCGGAGCCGGTCGTGGCGACCCCGGACCGCGCCCGCCTGCGCGCCGTCCAGACGCCCCAGGGCTTCGACCGGGCGACCCTGGTCCGCGCCCACGAGACCGTCACCGAAGACGTCACGGACGACGCGAGCATGGTTGAGCAGCTGGGTCTGCCCGTCGTGACCGTCGCCGGGCACGAGGAGGCCTTCAAGGTCACCCGCCCCCTCGACCTGGTCCTCGCCGAGGCGGTCCTGGCCCGCAGGAGGCTCAACGATGGCTTCTGAGCAGCCGCTGATCCTTCCCCAGGTGGGCATCGGCACCGACATCCACGCCTTCGAGGAGGGCCGCGAGCTGTGGTGCGCGGGCCTGAAATGGGAGGGCGAGGGGACCGGCCTGGCCGGGCACTCCGACGCGGACGTCGTCGCCCACGCCGCTTGCAACGCCCTCTTCTCCGCCGCCGGCCTCGGTGACCTGGGCCGGCACTTCGGCACCGGCCGCCCCGAGTGGTCCGGCGCCTCGGGCGTGACCCTCCTGACGGAGGCCGCCCGGATCGTCCGCGAGGCCGGCTTCACCATCGGGAACATCGCCGTCCAGGTGGTCGGCCCCCGCCCGAAGATCGGCAAGCGCCGGGACGAGGCCCAGAAGATCCTCTCCGAGGCGGCCGGAGCGCCCGTCTCCGTCTCCGGCGCCACGACGGACGGCCTCGGCTTCCCGGGCCGGGAGGAGGGCCTGATGGCGATCGCGACGGCCCTGGTGGTCCGCACCGCCTGAGTCCGGCGCCCGGGATTCCCGTGGTGCGGGTGAGCGGAGAGCGTGCGAGGGTACCCGGAGAGTCACCGCCGACCCAAGGAGGCACCCATGCCCGCCACCCTGCCCGACCGGCTCAAGTCCCTGCTCGACGGTCCCGTCTTCATCGTGGTCGGCACGATCCAGCCCGACGGCCGCCCGCAGATGTCCCCGGTGTGGGTGAAGCGGGACGGTGACCAGATCCTGTTCTCCACGACCGTCGACCGCCGCAAGAAGAAGAACCTCGACCGCGACCCCCGGGTCAGCGTCGTGGTCCAGGACCCCGAGATGCCGTACGTCTACGCCGAGATCCGGGGCACCGCGGAGTTCGCCACCCAGGGCGCCAAGGAACTGATCGACGAACTGTCCCTGAAGTACACCGGCAAGCAGTACGCCGAGTTCAACCCCGACTCCGTCAACGACGCCGACCGCGTGGTCGTGAGGATCACCCCGGAGAAGATCGTGGGCATGTTCTGAGGCGTGCGGCACTGGGCACCACCCCGCGCCCACTACTCTGGAGTGGTGACCATTCGCCTGTACGACACCAGCGCCCGGCAGATCCGTGACTTCACCCCGCTCACGCCGGGCTGCGTCTCGATCTACCTGTGTGGCGCCACCGTGCAGGCGGCACCTCACATCGGGCACATCCGGTCGGGCCTCAACTTCGACATCATGCGCCGCTGGTTCACCTACCGCGGCTATGAGGTGACGTTCGTCAGGAACGTCACGGACATCGACGACAAGATCATCGCCAAGGCCCGTGAGCAGGGCCGGCCCTGGTGGTCGATCGGGTACGAGAACGAACGCGCCTTCGACGAGGGCTACACCGCCCTCGGCTGCCTGCCGCCGACCTACGAGCCGCGCGCCACCGGCCACATCACCGAGATGGTCGAGATGATGCAGCGTCTCATCGAGCGCGGACACGCCTACGCGGCCGACGGCAACGTCTACTTCGACGTCCGTTCCTTCCCGCAGTACCTCCAGCTGTCGAGGCAGGAGCTGGACAACCTGCTCCAGCCGTCCGGTGAGGGAGAGACCGGCAAGCGGGACCCGCGTGACTTCGCCATGTGGAAGGCGGCGAAGCCGGGCGAGCCGACGTGGCCGACCCCGTGGGGCGAGGGCCGGCCCGGCTGGCACCTGGAGTGCTCGGCGATGGCGCACAAGTACCTGGGCACGGCCTTCGACATCCACGGCGGCGGCCTGGACCTGATCTTCCCGCACCATGAGAACGAGATCGCCCAGGCCAAGGCCTACGGCGACGACTTCGCCCGGTACTGGGTGCACAACGCCTGGGTCACCATGGCCGGCGACAAGATGTCCAAGTCGCTGGGCAACAGCGTGCTCGTGTCCGAGATGGTCAGGGCGTGGCGGCCCGTCGTGCTGCGCTACTACCTCGGCACCCCGCACTACCGCTCGATGATCGAGTACAGCGAGGAGTCGCTGCGTGAGGCCGAGTCGGCGTTCGCGCGGATCGAGGGCTTCGTGCAGCGGGTGACCGAGCTGACCGGGAAGGCCGTGGAGCCGGCTGCCGAGGTCCCGCCCGCCTTCGCCGAGGCGATGGACGACGACCTGGGCGTCCCGCAGGCCCTCGCCGTCGTGCACACCACCGTCCGGCAGGGCAACAGCGCGCTGGCCGCCGACGACAAGGACGCCGCGGTCGCCCGCCTCGCCGAGGTACGGGCCATGCTCGGCGTCCTCGGCCTCGACCCGCTCGACGAGCAGTGGGCGGGAGGGTCCGACACGGGCGAAACCGTGCTCAACAAAAGCGCGCACGGCGTGGTCGACAGCCTCGTCCGGCTCGTCCTCGAGCAGCGCGAGTCCGCCCGCGCCCGCAAGGACTGGGCCACCGCCGACGCCATCCGCGACCAGCTCAACCAGTCCGGGCTGGTCATCGAGGACAGCCCGCAGGGCCCGCGCTGGACCCTCGGGCCCCGGTAGGCCCCAACTCTTGATCGATTGTGCCGCCCGGCCCCCCGGGCGGCACACTGCATAGACGTACGCACACTTTTTCGCAGAGAACAGGTAGGTCATGGCCGCGAACAACCGCCGCATGTCCGGCAAGAAGGGCGCGCAGGTCGGCAGCGGCGGCCAGCGGCGCCGGGGCCTGGAGGGCAAGGGCCCGACCCCGCCCGCCGAGATGCGCAAGGGGCACGCCAAGCAGCGCGCCGCCCAGGCCAAGGCGCGCCGCGCCCAGGGCCGCCCGCCGCAGCGCCGGGGCGGCGGCAAGTCGGCCTCCGAGCTGGTCGTGGGCCGTAACCCGGTGGTCGAGGCACTCCGTGAGGGCGTCCCCGCCTCCACGCTCTACGTCCAGCAGTTCATCGACAACGACGAGCGGGTGCGCGAGGCGCTCCAGCTCGCGGCCGAGCGCGGCGGCATCAACCTCATGGAGGCGCCCCGCCCCGAGCTGGACCGCATGACGAACGGCCTCAACCACCAGGGCCTCGTCCTGCAGGTCCCGCCGTACGAGTACGCGCACCCCGAGGACCTCACCGAGGCCGCCTACGACGAGTCCGAAGACCCGCTGATCGTCGCCCTGGACGGCGTCACCGACCCGCGCAACCTCGGCGCGGTCGTCCGTTCCGTCTCCGCCTTCGGCGGCCACGGCGTCGTCGTGCCCGAGCGCCGCTCGGCCGGCATGACCGCCGGTGCCTGGAAGACCTCCGCCGGCACGGCCGCCCGCACCCCGGTCGCCCGCGCCACCAACCTCACCCGCGCCCTGGAGGCGTACAAGAAGGCCGGCATCACGGTCGTGGGCCTGGCGGCGGACGGCGAGGTCGAACTCGGCGATCTGGAGGCCCTGGACGGCCCGGTCGTCATCGTCGTCGGCAGCGAGGGCAAGGGCCTGTCCCGCCTGGTCGGCGAGACCTGCGACTTCCGTGTCCGCATTCCGATGCCCGGTGGCGCGGAGTCGCTGAACGCGGGTGTGGCGGCGGGCATCGTCCTGTACGAGGCGGCGCGCAGGCGCAGCTGACGTATCCGGCGCGCCGACGGGACTGAACACCCGTCCGGAATTTCACCCTTGCGGGGTAATTCTGGCGTCCATGTGGCGTGAGAGGCCGCTTTGACGGGGTCCGGACACATCCGCCCGGTCAAAGCAGTGTCCTAACTCCACGTCGCTCGGTTAGATGAGTGTGGACACCAGAACACCCCGCACACCCACGGGGGGACGCTCGTCGGGATTCCAGTCCGGGTCCGACGAGGCTCCCGCGCTGAGCATGGTGAAGGTGCCGAGCGATCCGGCGCAGGTCATCGTCAATCACGCCAGCTTCCGCGTACAGCTGGGCGCATCGGCGAGGCGCACCCAATCCCCGCGGATCGCCCGGCATCTGAGCGCCGCCCAGGACCCCGCCCGGATGCCCGTCGTGGGCGCGGTGGGCCGGCCGGGCGCCGCCGCCGGGCGCCGCCGCGCCGTCGTGTGGAGCGGCAAGTCCGCCCCCGACGACACCGGCGCCCACCGGCTCCTCCAGGCCGTGCGGGGCAGCAGCGTCCGTCACGCCGAGGAGCCCGAGCCCGGCGCCACCCAGGTCATCCCCCGCGTCGGGACCGACTACGGCGACGGCTACGACGAGGTGGAACAGACCGTCGAGACCCCGGTCGTGGGCCACCAGCGCACCGCCCCCGACGCCGCCGACGGCACCCGTCTGCTGCCGCACATGCGCACGGTCGGCGGCGCCTACGACGAACCCTCCTACCCGTACGCCGACTTCGAGCCCTACGACGGCCACGACGACCCCGACGGCCACGGCCGCTACGACGATTACGACGACTACGCCGACCCCGACGCCCCGCGCCCCGTCCGCCGTCAGGGGGACGACCCGGCCCGGCACGCCTACTACCCCGGCCGACGGATGAACCTCGGCGTCGTCCTCCTCCCGCTCCGCATCTTCCTCGGCTTCATCTCCATCTACGCCGGCATGGGAAAGCTGTGCGACCCGCTCTACTTCGACGGCGGCAAGCGCGGCTCGATGGTCAAGTGGCTCAACACCCTGCACCCCTGGGAGGTCGCCGAGCCGCTGCGCCAGTTCGCCCTGCACCACCCCGTCGGTTCCGGGCTGGTCATCGCCTTCCTCCAGGTGGTCGTCGGCGTCCTGACCGTCCTCGGCTGCTGGCAGCGCGTCGCCGCGGTCCTGGGCGCCCTGCTGTCCGCCGCCCTGATCGTCACCGTCAGCTGGAAGACGGTCCCCGCCTACGACGCCCCCGACATCATCTACATGGCCGCCTGGTCCCCGCTGATCATCGCCGGCGCCCCCGTCTACTCCGTGGACGGCCGCCTCGCCGCCGGTGCCTGGCGCCGCCTCGGCCCCCGTGCCGACATCTGGGACCTGCGCCGCTACGTCCTGCGTCGTGGCGTCCTGATCACGGCCGTCACCGCCGGCCTCACCCTGCTCGTCGGCTCCCTGCTCGGCGGCGCCGTACGCGACTCCAGCCGCGTCGTCGTCCCCGGCCCCGGCGAGGCCCCCCGCAACAACCTCCCCGGCTCCCCGCTCCCGCAGGGACCCGGCAAGCGGCACCAGCGGACCCCGGCGGCGTCCAGCTCGCCCACCGGCGGCGCCACGGCCGGCGTGAGCCCCTCCGCGACCGCCCCGGGCGCCACCCGCACGGCCGGCGGTACGACCACGACCCCCAGCCAGACCCAGGGCACCCTGGGCCAGACCCCGCCCCGCCAGTCCTCCCCGACGGGCGGCGCCCCGAGCACCACGGCGGGCCCGACGAGCACCGGCGGCACGTCCGGCTCGGGCGGCTCCTCCGGTTCCGGCGGCTCCTCGTCCTCCGGCGAGCAGGGCCTGGTGGGCGGCCTGCTGGGCTGACGGCACGAGACGAGAGAGGGCCCCGTACCACGGAGGTACGGGGCCTTTTCGATGCTGTGGCGGGAACTTCTCCCACAGACGGCTAACGGCCCAAGGCCGCCAACTCCTTGGCCGCCTCCGTCAGATCCTTCGCCGTGTCGATCGCCCGCCAGTAGGCCCCCTGAGGGATCGGGAACCCGAACAGCTTCCGCTCCCGGGCCAGCCCCGGAAACGTCGTGCGCTCGTGATCCCCCCGCTCGGGCAGCAACTCGGCGAACTCGGGCGAGAAGACGTACACACCCGCGTTGATCTCGAACGTCGACGGCGGGGCCTCGATAAAGTCGGTGATGTGCCCGAACCCGTCGGTCCTCACCGCACCCCACGGGATGCGCGGCCGGGCCAGGGCCAGGGTCGCGACGGAATCCCGCTCGGTGTGGAAGTCGGCCATGTCCCGCAGCGAGAAGCGGGTCCAGATGTCGCCGTTGGTGGCGTACCAGGGCTGGTCGGGGCGGGGCAGATGCGCGGCGGCGTACTTGAGGCCGCCACCGCGGCCGAGGGGCTCCGTCTCGACCACGGTGGTCACGGAGACGGGCAGGTCGGCGGAGTCCAGCCACTTCTGCAGGACCTCGGCGAGATGGCCGCAGGAGACCACCACGTCGGTCACGCCTTCCTCGGCGAGCCAGGTCAGCTGGTGGCCGATGATCGGCGTGCCCGTGCCGGGAATCTCGACCATCGGCTTGGGCCGGTCATCGGTGTAGGGACGCAGCCGGGAGCCCTGGCCACCGGCCAGGACCACGGCTTGAGTGGGGCGCGACGCGGCGTTGGGATGGGTCATGACCGCACTGTACGTGGCGCCCCGCTCGGGCCGGCCGGCAGCGACGCGCTCCTTGGGGAGCCGTTTCCTCGACGGACCCTCCAGGGGGGAGGAACCGGTACCCGAAGGAGGCGTCACCGACATCCCGGCGCACTCGGCGTCCAGCTGTGCGCGGCGTTCAGCTGTGCGCGGCGAGCACGCCCGAGGCGAACGACGTGTCGCACACCGGGCGGGCGTAGGACTGGGCGCGCGAGGCGCCGTAGATGCGCACCGCGAGCTGCCCCAGGGCGCGCGCGATGCCGGAGCAGTGCTGGGCCAGCGAGGGGTGCTCGGTCACGGCCTGCTGGAGGTGGGTGAGGACGACCCCCGGGTTCTCCTCCTGCAGCTCGCCCATCAGCTGGTCGCGGAGCACGTCCTGCGGGGCGCGGGAGACCGTCTTGGTGGAGACCTCCGCCGAGGAGACGTCCGTGGCGGTCAGTGCCGAGCTGGAGGGGCTGCCCGTCCAGTTGACCCGGGTCACCGCGAGGGTCCCGGAGAGCACCAGGAAGACGGGCAGGACGAGGGCGAGAGTGCGGCCGATCCGGCGGGCAGGGCCGCCCCGGTGGCCGCGTCGCGTCTGTGGGGTGGTGGAGTGCTTCACGCGTGTGAGGGTAGCGCGGGGTAATGATTTGGCGACATTTAGTCACCCCTTCGGGGGATGAAGAGGTGCCACTTTCTGGGTAAGGGGTTGACGCGGCCCGCCCGAAATGATCGCTGTGCCGGGGTATGCGCAGGCCCGCAAACGACCCGAAAGGGGCCCCCACGGCATCCGCGGGGGCCCCTTTCGTCAACCTCGGTACAAACGCGCTGCTCAGTCGGAGAGACGCTCACCCGTGGACGTCGAGAACACGTGGATCTCGCCCGGCCGCGGCACCACGTGCAGCGTGGAACCCTTCTCCGGGACCTGGCGGCCGTTGACGCGGACGACCAGGTCCTTGACCTCACCGCCCACCTCGGCGGTGCCGTACACATAGCCGTCGGCGCCCAGCTCCTCGACCACGTTCACGGAGACCGCGAGACCGGCCGGCGCGTCCGCGCTGTCCTTCGTCAGGGAGGCGGCCGCTCCCCCGCCCAGCTCGACCACGTCGAAGTGCTCGGGCCGGACGCCGACCGTCACCGTGCGGTCGCCCTTGTCGGAGGCGGCCTTCAGGGCGTCCCGGTTGACCGGTACGACGCTGTTGCCGAACTTCACGCCGCCGTCGGTGATCGGGACCTCGACCAGGTTCATGGCCGGGGAGCCGATGAAGCCGGCGACGAAGAGGTTCGCGGGCTTGTCGTACATGTTCCGCGGCGAGTCGACCTGCTGCAGCAGACCGTCCTTGAGCACGGCGACCCGGTCGCCCATCGTCATGGCCTCGACCTGGTCGTGGGTGACGTAGACCGTGGTGATGCCGAGGCGGCGCTGCAGCGACGCGATCTGCGTACGGGTGGACACACGGAGCTTGGCGTCCAGGTTGGACAGCGGCTCGTCCATGAGGAAGACCTGCGGCTCACGCACGATGGCGCGGCCCATGGCGACACGCTGGCGCTGACCACCGGAGAGCGCCTTCGGCTTGCGGTCCAGGTACTCGGTGAGGTCGAGGATCTTCGCGGCCTCCTCGACCTTCTGCCGGATCTCCGCCTTGTTGACGCCCGCGATCTTGAGCGCGAAGCCCATGTTGTCGGCGACCGTCATGTGCGGGTACAGCGCGTAGTTCTGGAACACCATGGCGATGTCCCGGTCCTTGGGCGGCAGGTGCGTGACGTCGCGGTCACCGATGCGGATGGCGCCGCCGTTGACGTCCTCCAGGCCCGCGAGCATCCGCAGCGAGGTGGACTTTCCGCAACCCGACGGGCCGACCAGGACGAGGAACTCGCCGTCCTCGATCGCGATGTCGAGACCGTCGACGGCGGGCTTGGTGGAACCCGGGTAGATCCGGGTCGCCTTGTCGAACGTGACAGTGGCCATGGTGATGGGCCCCCTTCTACCGGCAGGAACGTGCCGGACGATCCGTTGTAGGAAGGTGGTTGGTGTAGTCCACACAGGTGAACTGCGCGAACTGGCTCAGGACGGTACCCGGCGTTCACTGGTCTGTCAGTACCTGGGCGACTGTGAACTTCGCGGAAATTTTCGACAGGAGCCGGCCGATACCTGGGTACACTGCACGGGCGCCCATGCGCAGGCCTCCTTAGCTCAGCTGGTCAGAGCGCCGCTCTTGTAAAGCGAAGGTCGTCGGTTCGAATCCGACAGGGGGCTCTGGAAAGCCGCCCCCACCTGGGGTTCTACCAGGTGGGACGGCGGTGCGCCGCCCGTCAGAGGACGAGGAACGCGGCGACGAGGAGACCGGCCGTCAGGCACACGGCTCCCACCGCGCAGAAGACGACGGCCGGCGCGCGGCCGTCGTAGCCGTCGATGAGCATCCGCTTCGGCTTGTCCGGGTCGTAGAAGACGGTCACCTCCGCGCCCCGGCGGAAGACGACCCTGTTGCTGCCGATCGAGGACTCGGCCTCGACCGTCCGGCCGTCGCCGGTCACCCACTGGACCACCGGGTGGTACATCGTGCTGTGCGTGTCGCTGTCACGCCGGGTCTCCAGCCGGACGACCCTCCCGCGCGCCATCGCCCCCTCCTGCCGCAGCCTTCGTGCGCGGCGCAGGATGCCGAGGCCGACGGCCGTGAAGACCGTCCCGATCAGCAGGGGAACACCCGCCCCGATCCATGCGCCCATGACCGCGAACCCCCCTCGTCGCCCGGACCCATTGGATCACGCGTCTCCGAAACACCGCCGACCTGGGGTTTCCCCCAGGTCGGCGGTGTTTTCGGGTCAGGTGCGTCAGGGCACGTACGACGTGGTGTTGCTGGCCCACAGGGCGCCGCCCTTGCCCGGGCCGCCGGTGGAGCTGTAGACGACGAAGTTGCCGTCGTTCTGCATGTCCGCGTAGGCGCCGCTGTGGCCGGAGGTGTGGGTGGACCACAGGGCGGTGCCGGTGCTGGAGTAGACGACCAGGTTGCCGTCGGTCTGCATGTAGGCGTAGGCGCCGGAGTGGCCGGAGGTGCCGGTGGACCAGATGGCCTTGCCGTCGTGCTTGCGGTACATCACGAAGTTGCCGTCGGGCTGCATCGTCAGGCGGGTGTACTTGGACTGGGTCCACCAGCCGCCCTTGAGCTTCTGGCCGGAGCCGATCGTCGCCGAGCGCGCGTAGGTGCCGTCCGACCACAGGGAGCCGCCGGTGCTGGGGCCGCCGCCGGAGCCGTAGACCACCATGTTGCCGTCGTCCTGCACGAGGAAGTAGGCGCCGCTGTGGCCGTTGGTGTGGGTGGACCACAGGGCGGTGCCGGTGCTGGAGTAGACGACCAGGTTGCCGTCGGTCTGCATGTAGGCGTAGGCGCCGGAGTGGCCGGAGGTGCCGGTGGACCAGATCGCCGGCCCGCTGCCGCCGGCGCCGTTGGTCTTGAGGTAGGCGACCAGGTTGCCGTCGCTGCCCATGGTCAGCGTGATGTTCGCGCTGCTCAGCCGGTGGCCGGAGGTCAGCTTCTGGCCGGGCTGGAGCGAGTTGACGGTGTTCGCGCCGGCGGCGAAGGCGGCGGTGCCGTTCGGGGTGCCGAGGCCGGTGGGGCCGTCGTAGCCGGTGCCCGCGGCGCACAGGTAGCCCGGGGAGCAGGTGCCGTTGCTGCCCGTGGTGACGTCGTTCAGGGCCGATGTGTGGCCGTAGGCGTAGGTGGACGGGTAGCTGTTCGCGGCCGGGGTGCCGGCGAGGGCGTAGGTGGCCGCGATGATGGGCGAGGAGGCGCTGGTGCCGCCGTAGACGTCCCAGCCGCCGGCGCCGTAGGTGTCGTAGACGGCGACGCCGGTGGCCGGGTCGGCGACGGCGGAGACGTCCGCGACGGTGCGGTGGGTGCAGCCGGTGTCGGTCTGCCAGGTGGGCTTGGCCTCGTCGGCGGAGCAGCCGGAGCCGGTGCCCTCGGTGCTGCTGGTGGACCACACCGACTCGCTCCAGCCGCGGCTGTTGCTCGACCGGGTGAGCGAGGTGCCGCCGACCGCGGTGACGTAGGGGGAGGAGGCCGGGTACTCGACGCCGTAGCCGCTGTCGCCGGCGCTGACCGTGACGGCGACGCCGGGGTGGTTGAAGTACTGGACGTCGGCGGTGGTCTCGGCCGGGTCCTCGGTGCCGCCGAAGGAGTTGGAGACGTATTTGGCGCCGAGGGCGACGGCCTCGTTCTCGGCCGTGCCGATGTCGGTCATGCCGGCGGAGGAGGCCTCGACGAGCGTGATGTGGCACTGCGGGCAGACGGCGCTGACCATGTCGAGGTCGAGGGAGATCTCGCCGGCCCAGCCCGAGTCGGGGCTCGGGTAGGTGGTGCCGCCGGTCTGGTTGACCTTGTGGAAGCAGCCGTTGGCCGTGGTGCAGGCGGGAAGGCCGTACTGGGACCGGTAGGCGGCCAGGTCGGACTCGGCGTTGGGGTCGTCCATGGCGTCGACGATGGCGACGGTCCGGCCCGAACCGGCGGTGTTCGACGGCAGGTTGTAGGCGCTCTGGAGGTCCGTGGGGCCGTAGCCGGACGGTGTGGTGGCCGGGCTGACGGTCCGGTGCTGGACGATGTCGGTGCGGGCCTCGGCGAGGCAGGCGACATGGCCCGGGGTGGTGGCGTGCGCGCAGAGGTGCTTGATGTGGGCGGCCGCGTGGGGTGGTGGCGCGGCGAAGGCGGTGGCGGTGAGCCATCCGGTGGACATCCCGGCAGATATGAGTGCCGTGGTGGACAGCAGGGCGGCGGTGGATGCCGCCCGGTGTCTGCCTGAGAGCAAGGAAGTGCCCTTCTGGAGTGGTGGCGTTGGAGACCGGGTGGTCTGACCATGACCTTCGAATGCTGCCGATGCTTTTCGGCCAGGGGCAATGAGAAACAAGTAAAGGCTTGATCAGAATCGGGTGCGGAGCCGGCGACCGATCGCCAACTGGTGTTCCTCGACGGGCGGAGTCGCATGTCGATACGGCCCGCGCCGCTGGAGGGCGCTCGGCAGCACTCCTGACCGGCGGGAGCGCCGGGGATGTCAATCACGGGCCGGACGGTACCGGCGTGCGTGAATCGGCTCATGCGAATTCTCCGGGGCCTCGGCGGCGTATGGGCGTACATCCGCAGTGCTCCCGGCACGTATGTGTGGCTGGCGGTCCTGTTCGTCACGACCGTCGCGCTGCACCAGATGTCGCCGGCGTTCGAGCAGCACTTCCTGCGGCAGCGGTCGACCAACATCCACGAGCTGTCACGCAACCCGGTGCGGGTCCTCGTGGCCAGCGCGCTGTGGATCGACAGCGGCCGCTGGCTGCCGTACGTCCTGCTGTACACCGTGTTCCAGGCGCCGGTCGAGCGCTGGCTCGGTACCGCCCGCTGGCTCGCCGTGTGCGCGCTGGCGCACGTGCTCGCCACGCTGACCAGCGAGGGCGCCCTGCTCAAGGCGATCCGCGACGGCATCGCCCCGCACTCGGCGGTCAACACGCTTGACGTCGGCGTGAGTTACGCGCTGGCCGGGGTGATCGGAGTGCTCGCCTACCGGTTCGCCGCGCCGTGGCGGTACGCGTACCTGCTGGTGGTACTCGTGATCTTCGGGCTCCCGCTGACCGAGGGGCCGACCTTCACCGACCTCGGCCACTTCGCCTCCGTCCTGATCGGTCTGGCCTGCTATCCGCTCACCCGGGGCCGCGGAAAAGCATGGAATCCGAAGGAGACACCGGGCGCTCCCAGGGGTTAGCGTCCCGGCCATGAGCAGCTCGCACAGCAGTGTCGTGAACGGCGGGATCTCCTTCTGGTACGCCGACGACGGCCTTCCCGCGGTACGCGAGCCACTGCCCGGGGACGCGACCGCCGACGTCGCGGTCATCGGCGGCGGCTACACCGGCCTGTGGACCGCGTACTACCTGAAGAAGGCCGCCCCCTTCCTCCGCATCACCGTGCTGGAGCAGAAGTTCTGCGGCTACGGCGCCTCCGGCCGCAACGGCGGCTGGCTCTACAACGGCATCGCCGGCCGCGACCGGTACGCGAAGCTGCACGGCCGTGACGCCGCCGTACGCCTGCAGAGGGCGATGAACGACACGGTCACCGAGGTGATCGCGGTTGCCGAGACGGAGGGCATCGACGCCGACATCCACCGCGGCGGCGTCCTCGAAGTGGCCACCACCCCCGCCCAACTGGCCCGCCTCAAGGCCTTCCACGAGCACGAGCTGTCGTACGGCGAGAAGGACCGGGAACTGTACGGCGCGCGGGAGACCGCCGAACGCATCCGGGTCGCCGACGCGGTCGGCTCCACCTGGACCCCGCACGGCGCCCGGCTGCACCCCGTGAAGCTGGTCAAGGGGCTCGCGGCGGCGGTGGAGGCCCTGGGCGTCACGATCCACGAGTCGACCCCGGTGACCGAGATCCGGCCCCAGCACGCCGTCACCCCCTACGGCACGGTTCGCGCCCCGTACATCCTGCGCTGCACCGAGGGCTTCACCGCCTCCCTGAAGGGCCAGCGGCGCACCTGGCTCCCGATGAACTCCTCGATGATCGCCACCGAGCCGCTGACCGAGGCACAGTGGGCGTCCATCGGCTGGGACGGCCGCGAGACGCTCGGCGACATGGCCCACGCCTACATGTACGCCCAGCGCACCGCCGACGGCCGTGTCGCGCTGGGCGGCCGCGGGATTCCCTACCGCTTCGGGTCCAGGACGGACAACGACGGCCGTACCCAGGCGGCCACCGTCGAGGCCCTGCACGACATCCTGACCCGCTTCTTCCCGGCCCTGGCCGGGGTGCGGGTGACGCACGCCTGGTCCGGTGTGCTGGGGGTGCCCCGCGACTGGTGCGCCACGGTGACGCTCGACAGCTCGACGGGCCTCGGCTGGGCCGGCGGCTACGTCGGCTCCGGCGTCGCCACCACCAACCTGGCCGCCCGCACCCTGCGCGACCTGGTCCAGCAGGACTCCGGTCAGGGCGGCCGCACCGAGCTGACGGACCTGCCCTGGGTCAACCACAAGGTCCGCAAGTGGGAACCCGAGCCCTTCCGCTGGCTCGGCGTCCATGGCATGTACGCCACCTATCGCACCGCCGACCGGCGGGAACGTCTCCGCCCCGGCACGGAGTCCTCGCGGCTGGCGAAGGCGGCGGACCGGGTGGCCGGGCGGCACTGAACGGGCGGCGGCGGGGTCAGGTCACTGATTCGGGCACCGGGGCGTCGGCCGGTGCCGCGTGTTTCGGGGCCCTGGCCGTGACCATCAGGCCGGCGGTCAGGCCTGCCAGGAGCATCACGCCGGCCGCCCACCAGATGGCGATGGTGTAGCCGTGCACGACGCCGGCCGGCACCACGAGGGCCTTGGGCGCGCCGGTGCGCAGGCGGGCGGTGATGTAGGCGGCGCTGCTGGTGGTGGCGATGGTGTTGAGCAGGGCCGTACCGATCGAACCACCCACCTGTTGTGAGGTGTTGACGGTCGCGGAGGTGACGCCGGCGTCGCGGGCGGCGACACCGGAGGTCGCGGTGGCGAACACGGGCATGAAGGTCAGGCCCATGCCGAGGCCCATCAGGAGCAGGGCGGGCAGGATGTCGGTGGTGTAAGAGGAGTGGACCGTCATGCGGGTGAGGAGCGTCATGCCGCCCGCCGCGAGGACCATGCCGGGGGTCATGAGCATGCGCGGGGCCACCCGGTGCAGCAGCCGGGCGGAGATCTGCGTGGAGCCGGTGATGATCGCCGCGGTGAGGGGCAGATAGGCCAGGCCCGTCCGGACCGGCGAGTAGCCGAGGACGGTCTGCAGGTAGTAGGTCATGAACAGGAACAGGCCGAACATGCCGATCGTCGCGAGCATCATGGTCAGGAAGCAGCCGGCGCGGTTGCGGTCCTTGATGATGTGCAGCGGGAGCAGGGGGCTCGGGGCGCGGTTCTGCCACCACACGAACGCGGTGAGCAGGGCCGCGCCGGCCGTGAAGAGGGCGAGGACCAGGGGGTCGGACCAGCCGCGGGGCTGGGCCTCGCTGAAGCCGTAGACGATCGCGACGAGGCCGCCGCAGCCCAGCAGCACGCCGGGCACGTCGAGGCGGGCCTCGCGGTGGCCGGGGCGGTCGTGCAGGAGGGCGAAGGCGCCGAGGACGGCGAGGACGGCGATGGGCACGTTGACGTACAGGCACCAGCGCCAGTTGAGGTACTGGGTGAGCAGGCCGCCGACGATGAACCCGATCGCCGAGCCGCTGCCGGCGAGGGCGCCGTAGATGCCGAAGGCCTTGCCGCGTTCGCGGGGGTCGGTGAAGGTCGTGGTCAGCAGGGAGAGCGCGGAGGGGGCGAGGACGGCGGCGAAGGCGCCCTGCAGCGCGCGTGCGCCGAAGAGCATGCCGGAGCTGGTGGCGGCACCGCCGAACGCGGAGGCCACGGCGAAGCCGATGAGTCCGATGACGAAGGTGCGTTTGCGTCCGACGAGGTCGGCGACCCGGCCGCCGAGCAGGAGGAGACCGCCGAAGGCGAGGGTGTAGGCGGTGATCACCCACTGTCGGTTGCCGTCGGACATGTGCAGGGCGCGCTGGGCGGAGGGGAGGGCGATGTTCACGATCGTCGCGTCCAGGACGACCATCAGCTGGGCGAGGGCGATGACGACGAGGCCCCACCAGCGGTGCGGATCGGTCCCCTCGGGAGCCTGTCGAGGGGGCTCGGCTTCACTCGTTCGGCCGATACTCATCTGGCCAGAAGACCACGAAACAGGGCGTATTGCACCCGTGTGTGCGTTCCGGCTGTTCGGGGCTTCCTGCATGGTTTTCCGCGGGCGTTTCATGGTTCCAGTACCACCTTTCCGATCGTGTCGCGGTTCTCGAGCGCGCGGTGGGCGGCGGCCGCCCGGGCGAGGGGGAAGCGGGTGACGGCGGGGCGCAGCCGGCCGTGGGCGGCTTCGGCGAGCGCGCGCAGTTCGAGGGCGCGCAGGCCGCCCGCCCTGCGGAGCATGTCGGGGCCGAGCACGGACCGGGAGACGCCCTCGACGAAGTGGCCCGTGCCCTCTGCGATGCCTTCCGCCGACCAGCCGAAGACCAGGTGCCGCCCGCCGGGCCCGAGGAGGGCCACGGCCTGCCGGGCCGCCTCGCCGCCGACGCCGTCGTAGACGATCGAGGCCGGCCTGGCCCCGAGGTCGGCCCGGACCTTCGCGGGCCAGGCGGTGTCGGTGTAGTCGACGGCGAGATCGGCGCCGTTCGCCCGGACGCGGGCGGTCTTCGCGGCGCCGCCCGCGAGTCCGACGACGGTGGCGCCGGCGTTCTTGGCGTACTGCACGAGCAGGGTGCCGATCCCTCCGGCGGCGGCGGGTACGACGACCACGTCGTCCGGCCCCGGCTCGGCGAACTGCACGATCCCCAGCGCCGTACGCCCCGTGCCGATCATGGCGACGGCCGAGGCGAAGTCCAGGTTCCGCGGGATCTCGTGCACGCGGTCGACGTCGGCGACGGCGAGTTCGGCGTACCCTCCGGGCGCGAAGCCGAGGTGGGCCACGACCCGCCTGCCCAGCCACAGCCCGTCGACGCCGTCGCCGAGCGCGTCCACGACCCCCGCGACCTCGCGGCCCGGCACGGTCGGCAGGGCGGGCCGCTCGGGCAGCGGGCCCCGGTGCCCGGCGCGCAGGGCGGTGTCGAGCAGGTGCACCCCGGCCGCGGCGACCGCGATCCGCAGTCGACCCGGGCCGGGGACCGGAGCGGCCACCTGCTCGTAACTGAGGTTCTCGGCGGGACCGAAGGCGTACAGACGGACGGCGTGCATGGGTGACCTCCAGGAGAACGGTTGGCTCATCGGGCCCGTCGGGCCTTCCGGGTCCCACGCTCCGGCCTCAAGCGCGCTTGAGGTCAAGGACGGGCCGGCCGAGGATCAGGGACACCGCGCTGACCGCGCTGTTGAAGGACACCTCCGACAGCACACCCGGCGCCGCCACCTGGTCACCGGCGAGGTAGACCCCGTCGCCGCGGTCCACGGCCGGCCGGTCCCGCCAGCTGCTCCCCGGCAGGTCCAGGGCCCCCGTACGGCCGTCCGCGACGGCCGCCCGCCGCCAGGTCAGCCGCTCCCGCCAGCCCGGGAAGCCCAGGTCGAGGAGGTCCTCGGCGCGGGCGACACCGTCGGCGCGGGACTCACCCGGCCCGATCGGGACCTGCCCCTGGATCAGCTGCTCACCCGCCGGGGCGAGGGACGGGTCCGGCGCCGTGCACCGCTCCAGCCAGCCGGTCGAGTCGAGGTCGGAGAGGACGAAGGGGTCGCCGCGCCGGGCGCGTACGGCGAGGTCGAGCAGGACGGTACGGCCGCTCGGCCAGGTCAGTGAGTCGTCACCGAGCAGCCGCCGGGCGGCGGCCAGCGAGGTGGCGACGACCAGGGGGGTGTCGGTGGGCGGTGTGTCGACACGGGACAGCGTCTCGACCCGTACGCCCAGGTTCCAGGCCCGTGCCGCCATCCGGTCGATCAGGGATCCCCAGCCGCCGACCGGGTAGTGCGCCTCCGGCGGCAGCTTGGTGGCCCGGCGCAGCCGTTCCTGCACGAACGCGGCGGACAGGGCGCCGGGGTCGTGGTGGAACAGGGCCACGGCCGCGTAGTTGGCCGCGGCGCGGGCGCCCTCCTCGCCGGCCATACCGGTCGCCCAGCTCAGGAAGTCGGCGTCGACGGGCGCCCGCCGGACGCCGGGGCGCAGCAGCTTGAGCATCCCGAAGGGCGGGGTGCGGCGCAGCGCGCCGTGGTGGCGCAGCCGCAGCCGGGCGGCCTCCAGGGCCGGGATCGGGGCGAGCGGGCCGATCAGGTTCCGCTGCCTGAGCCAGGTCCAGTGCGGGCCGCCGTTGTAGAGGGCGTGCGGGCCCTCGTTGGTGCGGTACGGCCCCTCGGCGGTACGGGCCCGGCCGCCCAGGGTGTGGTGGGCCTCGTACACGGTGACCTCGGCGCCCGCCTCGGCGGCGGTGATCGCGGCGGTGAGTCCGGCGAAGCCGCCGCCGATGACGGTGATGCGGGGCTTGGGGCGGTGCAGGGGGTGGTGCATGGGGTGGGCCCTCCCTCGGATCGGGACACCTGGTTCGTGCGTGCGGCTGCCGGCCCGTGACGTGAGGACGACTACCGCTCCGTGAAGAGGACTGATGGGCGGGGCCGAATGTGACATCGCCCGGGTTTTCCCAGGCCAGGGGGGATTGTCAGTGGTGGGGTGCAGCATGGGGGCATGGCGAGGAGAGCGACGGGCGGCCGTGCGGCGGGCCGGGCAGGGGTGAAGGGTGCGCGACGGCCGGAGCTGCGGCTGCCACCCCTTCGGCCGTGGCCGGACGGGGAGTTGGCGCCGGACGGGGACTACGACGGGCTGGACTTCCAGGACGCCGACCTGACCGGGCAGGACGGCGTGGGCGCCCGGTTCATGGACTGCGCACTGACCGGCTGCGTGCTGGACGGTACGGCGCTGGGCCGGGCCAGAGTGCTGGACTCGGTCCTGACCGGGGTGCGCGGTGTGGGCACGCATCTCGCCGAGTCCACGTTCCGGGACGTCGAGCTGATCGACGCCCGGCTGGGCGGCACGCAGCTGCACGGCGCCGTGCTGGAGCGGGTCGTGGTCCGCGGCGGCAAGATCGACTACCTCAATCTGCGCGAGTCCCGTCTGAAGGACGTCGTCTTCGAGTCCTGCGTCCTGGTCGAGCCGGACTTCGCGGGCGCGACCCTGGAGCGGGTGGAGTTCGTCGACTGCGCGCTGAGAGAGGCCGACTTCGGCAGCGCGACACTCCAGGACGTGGACCTGCGCGGGGCGGCTCCACTGGAGATCGTGCGGGGGCTGGACCGGCTGTCGGGGGCGGTGATCAGCACCGGGCAACTGCTGGATCTGGCGCCGGTGCTGGCGGCGGAGCTGGGGATCCGCGTGGAGTAGCCCTACGGCACCGGGGGAGGCGGTCTACGACAGTCGGGGGAAGCGGGCCTGCAGTGTCCAGATCGCCGGGTTCTCCGCCAGGTCCTCGTGGAGGTCGGTGAGGTCCGCGATCAGGTCGTGCAGGAAGTCACGGGCCTCGCGGCGCAGTTCGGAGTGGGAGAAGGTGAGCGGTGCCTCCTCGGCCGGCATCCAGTCGGCCTCGATGTCCACCCAGCCGAAACGGCGCTCGAACAGCATCCGGTCGGTCGACTCGGTGAAGTCCAGCTCCGCGCGCTGCGGCCGGGCGGCGCGGGAGCCCATCGGGTCCCGGTCCAGCCGCTCCACGATGTCGCACAGCGCCCACGCGAAGTCCAGTACCGGTACCCATCCCCAGGCTGTGGACAGCTCCCGGTCCGTCTTCGTGTCCGCGAGATACACGTCACCGCAGAACAGGTCGTGCCGCAGCGCGTGGACGTCCGCGCGGCGGTAGTCGGTCTGCGGGGGGTCCGGGAACCGGTTGGAGAGGGCGTATCCGATGTCGAGCACGTGAGAGATGGTGTCACGCCCCGGCGGGGGCCCGACGACACTCGGATCACTCGAACACCGGCACTTAAGATCGCTGACATGTCCAGATCCGTACGCCCTGTGCCGGCCGCAGCGGCCCTGCTCGCCCTCGCCCTCACCGCCACCGCGTGCGACGGCGGTGTGCACGGCACCCCGGGCGGCTCCGGCGTACGCGACCCCTACTTCCCGAAGGCCGGCAACGGCGGCTACGACGTCGGGCACTACGACCTCACCCTCGACTACACCCCCGCCACCCGCCGTCTCACCGGGACGGCGGTCATCACCGCCCGCGCCACCCAGGACCTGTCCGCCTTCGACCTCGACCTCGTCGGGCTGCACGTCGACTCGGTCGACGTCGAGGGCAGGCCGGCCCTCTTCAACCGGGCCGGCCAGGAACTCACCGTCCGCCCGCACGACGATCTGAGCAGGGGCGAGACCTTCCGCACCACGGTCCGCTACTCGGGCACCCCGCAGACCCTCACCGACCCCGACGGCTCGAAGGAGGGCTGGCTGCCCACCGCCGACGGCGCCCTGGCCCTCGGCGAACCCGTCGGCTCCATGGCCTGGTTCCCGGGCAACGACCACCCCTCCGACAAGGCCTCCTACGACATCACCGTCACCGTCCCCGAGGGCCTCCAGGCCGTCTCCAACGGCGAGTTGGCGGGCCGGTCCACCAAGGGCGGCCGTACGAGCTGGCACTGGCACACCGCGCAGCCCATGGCGAGCTACCTCGCCACCGTCGCCGTCGGCCACTTCGACCTCACCCGCAGCACCGGCCCGCACGGACTGCCGATCCTCACCGCCGTCGACCCCACCCAGGCGAAGGCGAGCGAGAAGGTGCTCGCGCAGCTCCCCGGCATCATCAGGTGGGAGGAGATCAACTTCGGGCCGTACCCCTTCTCCTCCACCGGGGCGATCGTCGACCGCCCCGACGACGCCGGCTACGCCCTGGAGACCCAGACCCGGCCCGTCTTCCCCGGCGCCCCGGACACCGGCACCCTCGTGCACGAACTCGCCCACCAGTGGTACGGCGACTCGGTCACCCCGAAGTCGTGGCAGGACATGTGGCTCAACGAGGCCTTCGCCACCTACGCGGAGTGGCTCTACTGGGAGGACCACGGCGGCGAGAGCGCCCAGCAGACCTTCATGGACTACTACAACGGAGACGACAAGAGCATCTGGGCCTACCCGCCCGCGAAGCCGTCGAGCGCCGCCCACATCTCCGAAAGCCCGGTCTACCAGCGCGGCGCCATGGTCCTGCAGAAGATCCGGCAGAAGGTCGGCGACGACGCCTTCTACGACATCGTCCAGGGCTGGGTCACCGACCATCGAGGCGGCAACGTGAGCACCGCCGACTTCACCGCGTACGTGGAGAAGAAGGCGCCGCACAAGGACTTCACCGGGATCTGGAAGGACTGGCTGTACGGAGACGGCAAGCCGGCCCGTCCGTGACGCCGGCTCGGCTGCCGCGGCCAGTTCTCGCCGCGTCCACCATGCGCGTGAAGTCGTGTTCCCAGGTGCACAGCAGCGGGCCCGGCTCCAGGTCGGTCCAGCCGGTCTCCTCGGCCGGCTCGCGCAGGGCGCCCTCGCTCGGGGCCTCCGGCCGGGGCCGGCAGCGGCGGGAGGCCGCCGCTCACCACGACCGGAGGCTCCACGAGCGGCCGGAGCCCGGCGCGGCGTCCGTCAGACGTTGACGCCGAAGTCCTTGGCGATGCCGACCAGGCCCGAGGCGTAACCCTGGCCGACCGCGCGGAACTTCCACTCCGCGCCGTTGCGGTACAGCTCGCCGAAGACCATCGCCGTCTCGGTGGCGGCGTCCTCGGAGAGGTCGTAGCGGGCGATCTCGGCGCCGCCGGCCTGGTTGACGATGCGGATGTAGGCGTTGCGAACCTGGCCGAAGTTCTGGCCGCGGTTCTCGGCGTCGTAGATGGAGACCGGGAAGACGACCTTGTCGATGTCGGCCGGGAGCGCGGCCAGGTTGACGTTGATCGCCTCGTCGTCGCCCTCGCCCTGGCCGGTGGTGTTGTCGCCGGTGTGGACGATGGAGTTGTCCGGGGTCTGCTTGTTGTTGAAGAAGACGAAGTGCGCGTCCGAGTAGACCTTGCCCTGCGCGTTCACCGCGATCGCGGAGGCGTCCAGGTCGAAGTCCGTGCCGGTGGTGGTGCGGACGTCCCAGCCGAGGCCCACGGTGACGGCGGTCAGGCCCGGAGCCTCCTTGGTGAGCGAGACGTTGCCACCCTTGGACAGGCTTACAGCCATGTTGGGAGTCCCTTCCCTTGGATATGTGTGGTGCAGTGCCGTTGAAGCTACCGTCACCGGGAAGAACGTCGAGGGGGGTCCCCGCGGTTCCGGATCCCTTTACCTTTTTTACCAAGTCGGAAATCCAGGTGACGTGAGCCCGGTGCGACCGGGAACATGGAACGCATGTCTGGTCCTTACGTCATCCGTGGCTCCGTCTCGCTGCCCGAGGCCGAGCTGATGTGGCGTTTCTCCAGGTCGTCCGGGCCCGGCGGGCAGCACGTCAACACCAGTGACACGCAGGTGGAGCTGCGCTTCGACCTCGCCCGCACCGAGGCGCTGCCCCCGGTCTGGAAGGAGCGGGCACTGCAGCGGCTGGCGGGCCGCCTCGTCGACGGCGTGGTGACCGTACGGGCCTCCGAGCACCGCTCCCAGTGGCGCAACCGCGAGGCCGCCGCCGTACGCCTCGCCGCCCTCCTCGCGGAGGTCTGCGCGCCCCCGCCCAAGCCGCGCAGACCGACCCGGATCCCGCGCGGCATCAATGAACGCCGGCTGCGGGAGAAGAAGCAGCGCTCGGAGCGGAAGCGGGGCCGCTCGGGCCGGGACTGGGCGTGAGCCCGGCGGGCGCGGGACGGCGCCCCTCACCCGCACGGCCTGCCGGGTGCCGCCGCGCCGTCACATCCGGGGCCCGCCGTTCGTCAGTGGGGTAGCGGACCAACCAGGGCGACGGAGAGGCCGGGGACCCCGATGAGCGACAACGAGCAGCACCACCGCGACGACGCGTTTCTCGCCGAGCGGTTCGAGGCGTACCGGGGGCATCTGCGGGCCGTCGCCTACCGGATGCTGGGCTCGGCCGCGGAGGCCGAGGACGCCGTGCAGGAGGCGTGGTTCCGGCTGAGCCGGTCCGACACGCGTGAGGTGGGCAACCTCGGGGGCTGGCTGACGACCGTCGTCGGACGGGTCTGCCTCGACATGCTCCGCTCCCGGCGCTCGCGGGGCGAGGAGCCCCTGGACACCTGGCGTCCCGGCGCCTCCGCCGAGCCGGACCCCGCGCAGGACGCGGTGCTCGCGGACTCGGTCGGGGTGGCGCTGCTGGTCGTCCTCGACACCCTGTCGCCGGCCGAGCGGCTGGCGTTCGTGCTGCACGATCTGTTCGGGGTGCCGTTCGAGGAGGTCGGCGGGATCCTCGGGCGCAGCCCGGCCGCGGCACGGCAGCTGGCCAGCCGGGCGCGGCGCCGGGTGCGGGGCGCCGAGGCGCCGGAGGCCGACCTGGTACGGCAGCGCGAGGTGGTCGACGCGTTCCTGGCGGCCGCGCGGGAGGGGGACTTCGACGGCCTGCTGGAGGTGCTCGACCCAGACGTGGTGGCGCGCGGCGAGGCGGGTGTGACCGCCGGCGCGGTGAGGGTCGCCTCCGGCGCGAAGAGCTTCGCCCATCTGGCCCGCGTGGCGCGTCCCGCGCTGGTCGACGGGGCGACGGCACTGGTCGTGTACGCCGACGGTCGCCTGGAGCGGGTCCTGACGTTCACCTTCGTCGCCGACCGCATCACCTCCATCGACGTCGTGACGAACCCGGAGGACCTGTCCGAGCTGACCGTCGAACCGGCGTAGCGGGGCGGTCGTCGGGGCCGGCCGGGGTGGGTTCGCCCGCCCCGGCTGTCGGAGTTCAGCCCAACTGCCGGTACCTGCCGCGGAAGTACAGCAGCGGGCCGCCCTCCGCGCTCGGGACGTGCGCGGTCAGGACACGGCCGATGACGAGGGTGTGGTCGCCGGCCGTCACCCGCTGCTCGGTGCGGCACTCCAGCGTGGCCAGCGCGCCGCCCACCAGCGGGGCGCCGGTGGCCTCGCCGCGGACGTAGGGGATGTCCTCGAAGAGCAGACGGTCGCTGATGCGGCCCTTCATGGCGAAGCGGCCCGCGATGTGCCGCTGGCTCTCGGTGAGGACCGACACCGCCCACAGGGGCTGTTCGTCGAGCAGGTCGTCCATGCGGGCGCCCGTACGCAGACTGACCAGGACCAACGGCGGGTCGAGGGAGACGGACATGAACGCGGTGGCGGTCATGCCGACGTCCTCCGTGCCCGGCGCGCCCGGGTCGTCCGGGTCCAGCGGCGGCTCCTGCGCGGTCACCAGGACCACTCCGGCGGCCAGTCGGGACATCGCGGCCCGGAACTCGTCGTTGCTCACCCCCTCAGCATGCCCGGAAGCGGCGGGAGCGGTGGGTGAGGGAGTCTTCAGCACGCCGGAAACGCTAGTCTGCGCCCCGCACGGGCCGCATCGGGCCTCCGGCCGAGCCGGGTCCTAGGACCAACGGAGGACCACTGTGCGCGTCATGTGAACCGACCCCAAAACCTTGCGTTCAGTAAACACACGGGGAAAACGCAGAAACTCCACTCAATTGTTCATGTTCATCTGTGACTTGAGTCACAAGGGCCAGGAATTGTTGACCCTGTGTACCGAGTGGGCAGCGCGCTGTGATTCAGTGGCTGGGAAACTGGAACGCACCGTAAGAGGCACCCTTAAGTAGCGCCGAAGACAACCCTTGATTCGCTGCGAGGTCTCGGGGGGAGGGCGAGCATGGAGACCGAGTCGGAGCCGTATGTCCGTCTTGCGTCCCTGCGACAGCTGCACCAGGTCATGGCCGACATGAACACGGCACGCAGCCTGGCGGACACACTGCAGACCGTCGCCGACGGCGCCGTGGGCGCCCTCGGGTACGAGATGGCGTGCGTGAATCTCGTACGCCCCGACGGCGATCTCGTCGTCGCCGCCTTCTCCGGCAACTCCGCCGCCGAGGCCCTGATCACCGGCCGGGTCGGCTCCCGCGAGTCCTGGGACCGGCGGCTGACCATGGGCGAGCGCTGGGGCGACCTGGTCTTCATACCGCACACCGAGGGCTGGGTCCTCGACGACGACGACGTCCCCCAGTGGTACACGGACGGCCCCGCACCTCGCTTCGAGGACGAGTGGCACCCCTCCGACCGCCTCTTCGCCCCCATGTACACCCCGGGCGGGCAGGGCGGCTCCTGCGGTGAGCTGCTCGGGGTCATCTCCGTCGACCGGCCGCGCAACGGCCGCCACCCCGGCGCCTGGGGCCGCGAGGCCCTGCAGATGTACGCCTTCCAGGCCGCCATCGCGATCAGCAACGCCCGGCTGCGCGCCAACATGCAGCGCGCCCTGGTCCGCCTGGAGCGCGAGCAGCAGGCCCTGCGGGCGAGTGAGGAATCCTTCAGGCAGGCCTTCGAGTACGCCCCCTCCGGCATGGCCATCGCCGAGATGGGCGGCGACCAGCACGGCCGCATCCTGCGCACCAACGACGCCCTGTGCCGGCTCCTCGGCCGCCCCGCGTCCGCGATGCGCCGCTACTCCTTCTCCGACCTCGTCCACCCCGAGGACATCGGCACGCTGCTGCGGACCTCGGCGGAGGGCGGCCGCGCGGAACTGCGCCTGGGCCGCCGCGACGGCACCTACGTCTGGGTGTCCCTGCGCAACTCCGTCGTCGCCGACGCCGCCGACGGCCCCCGGTTCCTCCTCACCCACGTCGAGGACATAGAGGAACGCAAGCGCCGCGAGCTGCAGCTCGCCCACCGCGCCTCCCACGACTCGCTCACCGGCCTGCCGAACTCCGCCGAGCTGCGCTCCCGGCTGTCCGCGCGGCTGTGCCGGCGCCCGGCCCACGCCGGTGAGCTGGAGTCCCTGGACGCGGCCTACGGCCACCCCGCCTTCGACACCACCGTGGTGACCCACGGCTTCGACTTCCGGCCGGGCGCCGAGGCGTACGACACCTTCGACCACCACGTCCACACCGTCGCCCCCGAGGACGGCCGGGACGACGGCACCAAGGGCCTCGCGGTCCTCTTCTGCGACCTCGACGGCTTCAAGTCGATCAACGACCGCTTCGGGCACAACGCGGGCGACGCGGTGCTCATCGAGGTCGCCCGCAGGCTCACCAGGGGCGTACGGGACGGCGACACGGTGGCCCGACTCGGCGGCGACGAGTTCGTGATCCTCGCCGACGGCCTCGGCCGGGCCGACGCCCAGGACCTCGCCGTACGGCTGCGCAACGAGATCATCCAGCCGATCCGGGCCGAGGGCAGGGCCGTCCGGGTGGGCGCGAGCTTCGGTATCGGGTGGGCGCACTGCGGCATGACGGCGGACGAAGTGTTGAAGTCAGCCGACGAGCGTATGTACGTAGAGAAACGATCTCGTCCCAAACAGCACCGACGCGCCGGGTGATTCCCAGGTCAGCGAGTTGATGCGGCGCGAGTCACCCGTTTGGGCCAGCCGGAGCGGGTAGGCTCGCCATTCCAGACCTGTACCGCATCCACCCGCACCCGCTGAGGAGACCAAGGGATGACGCCCGGCGAAAACGGCCCGAGCACGCCCGAGGACGACGACCCGTTCGGCTATCTGTATGCCGACGGCCAGGCCAGAGGGGCCCAGCCGCCGTCCGGCGGTTACGGCTACCCGAACTCGGTCAGCAGGGTGCGGGCGGTCGGCGAGCGCCAGTACGGCCAGCAGCAGGCGCAGTACGGCCAGCCGACCGTGCCGCAGCAGCCGGTTGGCTACGGCCAGCCGACCGCCCACTACCAGGCCCCCGAGACCCTCCCCGGCGGCGCCCCGCCGAGCAGCCCCCGGTCCGCGCCGCCCGCGCCGGGCCGCCGCGGCCCGAACACCAAGGGCCTGCTGATCGGCGCGATCGCGGTGGTCGCCGCGGTCGTCATAGGCATCAGCGTGGCCATGCTCAACGGCCCCGACGACAAGAAGACCGGCAACGAGGCGGGTTCGACCCCGACCCAGTCCCAGAGCCAGTCTCCCAGCCCGTCGAGCAGCAGCTCGTCGGCGAGCGGTGTGCTGAAGACCGATGCGGGTGCCCTCCAGCTGGCCGGCGGGGCCGCGAAGGCCACGGACGTCAAGGGCGCGCAGACCTCCGACGGTTCGTACGTGGGCGGGCTGAACCAGGCCGGTGCCTCGATCACCTGGACCGTCAACAACGTTCCCTCGGACGGCGTCTACACCCTGTTCGCGCACTTCAGTGTGCCCGGCCAGGACCAGCAGATGTCGGTCAGCATCAACGGCAAGCCGTTCTCCCCAGGGCTGCCGCTGAAGAACTACGCGCACGCCCAGAACGGCGACTTCGTCCACGGCTGGACGACGACCTACGTGTGGCCCACCCTCAACAAGGGCTCCAACACGATCTCGATCTCCTGCGGGGCCGGCGATCAGTGCAATGCACTGATCGACCAGCTCTGGCTCCAGCAGGGCCAGCACACGCGGAACGGCTGAGCCGCGCGGACAGGGCACCGCCTACGCCTGGCCGGCCCCGGCAAGGGGCCGGCACGGACTCGGCCGTACGAGTGGTTGGTCCGGTGAGCGGTTATTCGGAATGACTGCCTGGATAGCTTCGCGGTGACGTTGACCTGTGTCCCAGACGAGGTGGAAACCATGCGTGTACGTAGAGTCTTGGCCGTCGCGATCGCCGCTCCTGTCCTGCTTGCCACGATCGGAATGACCGGTGCGGCGGCGGCGGTTGCGAAGCCCACTCCCGGTATTGACAAGCCCATCCCCACCATGGGGGAGTCGGCCACGCAGTCCGAGCCTCATGCCGACAAGAAGGCCGGCGAGAGCAGAGAGTCTGCCGATGACGAGGCGGAGGAAGGTCTGCTCAACACCATCGCAGGTGAACTCTTCGATCGTGTCGGTCCCGCGAAAGGGGCACGGTGAGGCCGGCGTCCCCAGCGGGGGCGTGATCACGCCGCGCTGATGTCCCCCGTCACCGAAATCCCCCTCAGCAGCCCCTCGTACACCGACTGATCGAACTCGCCCGCCGCCGCGGCCACCACCGTCGCCGCCGACAGGGCGACCGCGCGGACCAGGCGGTCCGGCCACGGCAGGCGCTCCACGAGTCCCGACAGCAGGCCCGCGACCGCCGAGTCGCCCGCGCCGGTCGGGTTGCCGTGCAGGCGGGTGGGCGGGGTGGCCTGCCAGTGGCCCTCGGGGCCGGCGGCGAGCAGGCCGGCCGAGCCGAGGGAGGCGACGACCGCGTGGGCGCCGCGGCGGCGGGCGTCCTGGGTGGCGCGCAACGGCTCGTGGGAGCCGGTGAGTTCGGCCAGTTCGTCGGCGTTCGGCTTGATGAGGTCGGGGCGGGCGGCCACCCCGCGGCGCAGGGGCTCACCGCTCGTGTCCAGGAGGACGGGGACCCCTGCGGACCGGGCCGCGCGGACCAGGTTCGCGTACGCCCCCACCGGTACGCCCGGCGGCAGACTGCCGCACAGGGCCACCGCCGAGGCCCCGGCCAGCAACTCCTCGTAGCGGTCGAGGAAGGCGCCCCACTCGGCCGGCGTGATCTGCGGTCCCGGCTCGTTCAACTGGGTGGTGTCGCCCGAGAGTTCGTCCACCACGGCTATCGTGCGCCGGGTCGCCCCGGCGACCGGCACCAGCGCGTCCGTCAGACCGGGGACCTCGGCCAGCCGGTCGCGTATCGCCCGTCCGGTCCCGCCGCCCGCCAGCCCCGTGACCGTCACCTCGTGCCCGAGCGCCGCCAGCACCCGGGCCACGTTCACGCCCTTGCCGCCGGGCCGCTCGATGACCTCCGAGACCCGGTGCGAGGCGTGCGGTCGCAGCGACCGTACCCGATAGGTCAGGTCGAGAGCGGTGTTCAGCGTGACCGTGAGGATCACCCCGGCCGACCTCCCTCGAAGTCCGTGCGGCTGCCATCGCGCCTGTCATCGTTTTCCGGGGCCCGATCATGCCAAACAGACGGCGGCCGGCCCAGTCACGAGTCGGCCGCCGTCGCGGGAAAAGACGGGCAGATCAGGCCAGTTGCGGCGGGATCGCCACCCACTCGCCCCGCCGCATCACGCCCTTGAGCCCGAAGTCCGCGTCCAGCACCAGCAGGTCGGCGTCCTTGCCGGGCTCCAGCGAGCCGATGCGGTCGAACAGGCCGAGGAGGCGGGCCGGGTTGACGGACAGGGCCTGTACGGCGTCCTCGACCGACAGCCCGTCGACGGTCACCGCCCGCCGGAACGCGCGGTCCAGCGTCAGCGTGGAGCCCGCGATCGAGCCGCCCTCCACCAGCCGGGCCACCCCCTCGCTCACCTCGACCTCCAGCGGACCCAGCATGTAACGGCCGTCGCCGATGCCGGCCGCGTCCATCGCGTCCGTGATGAAGGCCACGCGGGAGGCGCCCGCGTGGTGGAAGGCCAGCTCCAGGGCGGCGGGGTGCAGATGCGTGCCGTCGTTGATCAGCTCGACCGTGACCCGCTCGTCCTCCAGCAGGGCGGCGATGGGGCCCGGCGCGCGGTGGTTCAGGGCCGGCATGGCGTTGAACAGGTGGGTTGCGACCGTGGCGCCCGCGTCGATGGCCTGGACCGTCTGCTCGTACGTGGCGTCCGTGTGCCCGATCGCCGCGATGACGCCGTGCTCGGCGAGCAGCCGTACGGAGTCGATGCCGCCCGGCAGCTCGGTCGCCAGGGTGACCATCGCCGCCCTGCCGCGCGCCGCGTCGATCAGCTTGCGGACCTCGGCCGGGTCCGGGTCGCGCAGCAGTTCTTCGGAGTGCGCGCCCTTGCGGCACGGCGAGATGAACGGCCCCTCGAAGTGGATGCCGGCGATCTCGCCCTGTTCGGCCAGCTCGCTCAGCAGCCCCGCCTGGCGGACCAGCAGGTCCATCTCGTCGGTGACGGTCGAGGCGACGAGGGTGGTGGTCCCGTGGGCGCGATGGGTGCGGATGGCCGTCATGATCTGGTCCGGGGTACCGGAGAAGGAGGCCCCGCCGCCGCCGTGGTTGTGGAGGTCGACGAACCCCGGGACCAGCCAGTGGCCGCTCACGTCGATCACGTCGGCGTTCGCGGGAGCGGCGGCCGCGATCTTCGTACCCTCGACGACCACGCGCCCGTCGTCCACGACCCCGGTGGGCAGCACCACCCGAGCACCTGCGAGAACCAAGCTGGGAGCCATCAGGCGGTTACCTCCGAGGGGTCGGTGGAGTCGGGGTCGGTGGAGTCGAGTGGGTCGGTGGAGTCGAGCGGGCCGGGAGTGAGCAGGTCGCGGGCGAGCAGCCCGGCGCCGAGGCAGCCGGCCGTGTCACCCAGGGCGGCGGGCACGATGGCCGGCAGCCTCTGGAAGGTGACCCGCCGCCGGACGGCCTCCCGCAGCGGCTGGAACAACACTTCCCCCGCCTCGGCGAGACCGCCACCGATGATCAGGGTGCGTGGGTCCAGCAGGGTGAGGGCGGTGACCAGGCCGTCGGCGAGCGCGTCGATCGCCTCCTGCCAGACCCGGACGGCGTTCGGGTCACCGGACGCGACGGCCTTGGCGCAGTCGGCGGCGTCCGCGTCCGGGTCCCCGCAGGACGCCGCCCAGGCCTCGGTGACGGCGGAGGCGGAGGCGTACCGTTCCAGGCAGCCGTGCTGCCCGCAGGGGCAGGGGATCCCGCCGGGCCGTACGACGACATGGCCGATCTCGCCCGCGAAGCCGTGTGCGCCCGCCTCCACCCGGCCGTCGATGCCGATGGCGCCCGCGATCCCGGTGCCGAGCGGCACGAACAGGAACCGGTCGGCGCCCCTGCCCGCGCCGATCCGGCCCTCGGCGAGGCCCCCGGTGCGCACGTCGTGACCCAGGGCGACGGGGATGCCGAGCCGCTCGGCGAGCAGCGCGCGCAGCGGCACGTCCCGCCAGCCGAGGTTGGCGGCGTAGGCGGCGATGCCCCGCTCCTCGTCGACGATGCCGGGGACCGCGATGCCGGCAGCTGCGGCGGCCGCGCCGTGGTGCTCCGCGCCGTACGCGTGCAGCTCGGCGGCGAAGTCGAGGATCGTCGCCACCACCGCGTCCGGTCCGCGCTCGCGTCCGGTGGCGCGGCGGGCGCGGTGGAGCAGCTCGCCGTCGTCGCCGACGAGGGCGGCCTTCATCCCGGTACCGCCCACGTCCAGGGCGATGACATGTCTCACCACGGGCCCTAGTGTGACCCCCTACCCGCGAGAGGTCTAGTCCACTCACGTGGTGTAGACCTTATGTGTCCACATATTGAACGGTCAGACAGCAGGGTTGGGGCGTTGAGGGTGCGTCGGGGTACGGCAGGATCGGTCGCGGTAGCGTCTGCCATGGGCATGACACTGATCTTGGGGGGCTGCGGAAGCACGGGCTCCTCCGACGTGACCCTGAGACTCGTCGCCGCCGACTACGGCGACTCTCCCGCCAACAGCTCCCAGAAGTACTGGGACACCCTGGTCAAGGAGTACGAGTCCCAGCACCCCGGGGTGAAGATCGACGTCAGCGTGTACTCCTGGAACGACGTCGACGCCAAGGTCAAGGACATGGTCGCCGCCGGCCACGCCCCCGACCTGGCCCAGATCGGCGCCTACGCCGACTACGCGGCCGCAGGCAAGCTCTACCCGGCCTCCGACCTGCTCTCCATCCCCACCCAGGCCGACTTCCTCTCCCAGCTCTCCGAGGCCGGGCAGTGGAACCACACGCAGTACGGCATCCCCTTCGCCGCCTCCACGCGCGTGCTCTTCTACAACAAGACCCTGTTCGCCAAGGCCGGCATCAACCCGCCCACCACCTGGGACGAGCTGGCCGCCGACGCCAAGGCGCTCAAGGACAAGGGCGTCAAGTACCCCTTCGCGCTGCCGCTCGGCCCCGAGGAGGCCCAGGCCGAGACCATGCAGTGGCTGCTCAGCGGCAGCAGCGCGGGCAACGGCGGCACCGGCTACACCGACGACGTCGGCACCTACACCATCGACTCCGCGCAGAACGTCCAGACCTTCAGCTGGCTCAAGAACGACCTGGTCGACAAGGGCCTGACCGGTCCGGTCGCGCCCGGCAGCCTCAACCGCGCGACCGCCTTCGCCGCCTTCGCCGACGGCCAGGTCGGCATGCTCAACGGACATCCCACGCTGATCCAGCAGGCCGAGAAGAAGGGCGTGAAGTTCGGCATGGTGCCGATGCCGGGGCCCACCGGCCGGGCCAGGGCCTCCATGGGCGTCGCCGACTGGATGATGGCCTTCAAGCAGAACGGGCACCGCGACCAGATCGGCGGTTTCCTCAACTTCGTCTACAGCGAGAAGAACGTCCTCGACTTCTCCCGCGAATACGGCCTGCTGCCGGTCACCGGCTCCGCCTCCAACGCCATGAGCGCGTCGGACTCCACCCCCGACAAGGCCCTGCACCCCTTCCTCGACGAGCTGCCCACCTCCGAGCTGTACCCCGTCGGCAAGACCTCCTGGGCGACGGTCAGCGCCGCCGTGAAGCAGAACATCGGCCAGGCCCTCGCCCCCGGCGGCGACCCCGCCGGCGTCCTGACCCGACTCCAGGCGACGGCGACGGCGGCGGACAGCAGCGCCAGGAACTGACCACCGCCGACCGCCGGCTGTCAGTGCCCGGCGCTACCGTGACTCCCATGGAACTCGCCCCCCGCGAACAGGCCATCCTCGCGCTGGAGCGCCGCGGCTTCCCCGGCCCCGGCGCCAAGGAACGAGCGATACGCGAGGAACTGGGCCTGTCCCCGGTCCGCTACTACCAGCTCCTGAACGCCCTGCTGGACGACGAGCGCGCACTGTCCTCGGACCCGGTGACGGTGAACCGCCTGCGGAGGGTACGGGACTCCCGGCGGACGGAGCGCTGAACCGGCTGCGGGGGCAGGGTGCCCCTGCAGCCGGCCGAGTCGGGTGGGCGCGTGGGAAACGGGGGCCGGGGGCGGAGCCCCCTTCGGGGTCTGGGGCGGAGCCCCAGGCGTGACGGCGGCCCGCGCTGGATAGTGTCGCGGTATGGACCCTCTGCCGACCCCGCAGACCCAGCCCGGCCGGGACGGACTCGCCGCATTCCTGGCGAAGCCGACCGCGGCGCTTGTCGGCCTGGACTTCGACGGCACCCTCGCCCCCATCGTCGCCGACCCCGAGCAGGCCCGCGCCCACCCCGACGCCGTACCGGCCCTGTCCGCACTCGCCCCGAAGGTCGCCTCCGTCGCCGTGATCACCGGCCGCCCCGCCGGGGTCGCGGTCCGCTACGGCGGCTTCGCCGGCGTCCCCGGCCTGGAGCACCTGACCGTCCTCGGCCACTACGGCGCCGAACGCTGGGACGCGGCCACCGGCACCGTCACCGCCCCGGCCCCGCACCCCGGCGTCGCGGCGGTCCGCGCCGAGCTGCCGGGCGTACTGGACCGCGCCGGCGCCTGGCACGGCACCTGGATCGAGGAGAAGGGCCGGGCCGTCGCGGTGCACACCCGCCGCGCCGACGACCCGCAGGCCGCGTTCGAGGCCCTGCGCGGCCCCCTCACCGACCTCGCCGCCCGCCACGGCCTGGTCGTCGAACCGGGCCGCCTGGTCCTGGAGCTGCGCCCACCCGGCATGGACAAGGGCGTGGCGCTCGCCGACCACGTCCGCAGGACCGGCGCCGAGTCCGTCCTCTACGCCGGTGACGACCTCGGCGACCTCCCCGCCTTCGCCGCCGTCGACGAACTCCGTTCCGACGGCGTCCCCGGCCTCCTGGTCTGCAGCGGCAGCACCGAGGTCACCGAACTGGCGGAACGCGCGGACATCGTGGTCGACGGCCCCGCCGGGGTCGTCCGCCTGCTGCGGACCCTCGCCGCTCAGCTGGACTGAAGGTCCCTGAGCGCCTGCAGCTGATCCAGGAACCACTGGGCCGGGGGAAGCGCGGTGGCCGCCGCCGCCAGCCTCTTGGTGCGGTCCGCCCGCTCCTCCGGTGGCAGGGACAGCGCCTCGTGCAGGGCGCGCGCGGTCTCCAGCACGTCGTAGGGGTTCACCACGAACGCGTGGGCGCGCAGTTCCTCGTACGCCCCGGCCTCCCGGGACAACACCAGCGCACAGCCCCGGTCGGAGACGACCGGCACCTCCTTGGCGACCAGGTTCATGCCGTCCCGGATGGGGTTGACCAGCGCCACGTCGGCGAGCCGGTACGCGGCCAGCGAGCGCGCGAAGTCGTCCTTGACGTGCAGCACGACCGGGGTCCACCCGGCCGTGCCGAAGGCCGAGTTGATCTCCTCGGCGACCCGCTCCACCGCGGCCGTGTAGTCCCGGTACACGGCGAGGTCCTGCCGCGACGGATACGCGAACGCGAGATGCACCACCCGCTCCCGCCACTCGGGGTGCTCCTCCAGCAGCTGCCGGTACGCCAGCAGGCCGCGCACGATGTTCTTGGACAGCTCCGTGCGGTCGACGCGGACGACGGTCCGGCGGCCCTCGCCGATCTCCTCGCGCAGCGCCGCCATCCGCTCGTCCACGTCCGGCTCGTGGGCCCGCTTGCGCAGGAAGTCCCCGTCCGCGCCGAGCCCGTGCACCCCGATCGCCGTACCCGGGAGACTGCCGGGACCCAGGACCGCCGTACAGCACGCGGTGAACGCGTCCGCCCACCGCCGGGTCAGGAACGCCGCCCGGTCCGCGCCGAGGATGCCGTTCAGCAGGGCGGCCGCGATGTCGTCGGGCAGCAGACGGAAGTACTCCGGCGGCGCCCAGGGCGTGTGCGAGAAGTGGCCGATCCGCAGGTCGGGGCGGAGCTCCCGGAGCATCCCGGGCACCAGGCACAGGTGGTAGTCCTGGACCAGTACCGCCGCCCCCTCGGCCGCCTCCTCGGCCAGCGCCTCGGCGAACGCCCGGTTGTAGGCCTCGTAGGCCGCCCACTGCCGCCGGAACCCCGCGTCGAAGACCGGCTCGAGCGGGGTCTGGTAGAGCATGTGGTGGACGAACCAGAGCACCGAGTTGGCGATGCCGTTGTAGGCGTCCGAGTGGACCTGCGCTTCGATGTCCAGCATCCGCACCCGCTGCCCGCCGGCGTCCTCGCCCGGCAGCAGCCCGCCGCCGGCCCGCCGTACGGCCTCCCGGTCCCCGTCGCCGAGCGCCGCGCACACCCACAGGGAGTCCGCGTCCGGCCCGATGGCCGACAGCCCGGAGACCAGCCCGCCGCCGCCCCGCCTGGCGTGCAGCGAGCCGCTGTCGTCCACCGTGTACGAAACCGGGCCGCGGTTGGACGCGACCAGCACCTGAGCTCTCTCGGCAGCACCCTGCGTGGAAGCCATGGTCCTCAACCTAGCCCGGCCCGGAAACGCTCAAACGTACGGCCGCGACATGGGCCGGCAGCCGTATACGAACTCAGGCCACCCTGCGCTCGGCGTACTCCGTGATCTCCACCATCGGCGGTCGTTCCTCGGTGTCCACCGAGTAGGTGCGCGGCTCGAAACCGTCCTCGCCGCGCTCGAACTGGGTGAGGGAGGGGCGGATCAGATGGCCGCGGGCCAGCCGCAGCTGGGCCGTGCGGTAGATCGCGGCGGCCATCCGGCCGAGCGCCTGCCCGTCCTGGTGGCGGTGCTTGCGCACGCCCACGTCCACCTGCCCCAGCGCGTCCAGTCCCACCAGGTGCAGGGCGTCCACCAGCATGCCCAGCTCCACGCCGTACCCGACGGGGAAGGGGAGCTGTTCCAGCAGGCTGCGCCGGGCCGCGTACTCGCCGCCCAGCGGCTGCACGAATCCGGCCAGCTGCGGCCAGTGCATGTTCAGCAGCGGGCGGGCCATCAACTCGGTCACCCGGCCGCCCTGGCCGGCGGACCCGGCGAGCGGACGGTCGTACATCGCCTTGACCAGGTCCACGCCCGGCTCGGTGAGCAGCGGGCCGACGATCCCTGCAACGAAGTCGGAGGAGAACTCCCTCAGGTCCGCGTCGATGAAACAGACGATGTCCCCGGTGGTGACCAGGAGCGAGCGCCACAGCACCTCACCCTTTCCGGGGACGGCGGGGATGCGGGGCAGGATCTCGTCCCGGTGAACGACCCGCGCGCCCGCGGCGGCGGCGACCTCGGAGGTGCGGTCGGTGGAGCCGGAGTCGACCACCACGATCTCGTCGACGAGCGGAACCTGCTCCACGAGGTCGTGGCGGATGACCGCGACGATGTCGCCGACCGTCTCCTCCTCGTTGAGCGCGGGCAGCACGACGGAGACCGACTGGCCCGTGCGCTGCTTGGCCGCCAGGATCTTGTGCAGCGGGCGATCGGCCACGGACCAGGAGCGGATGGCCAGCCAGCGCTCGACTTCTTCCAGCACAGTCAGCGGCTCCTCACGTGTCTCGCGGTTCGGACGACTATCTCAACTGTCCAGGCCTTCGGTTACAGTCTTGAACAACGCCGATGACCATCGCATGTCGGGGGTCAGCACGCGTTCACAACCGCATACCGCTCATCCAGAGGGGCAGAGGGACACGGCCCGATGAAGCCCCGGCAACCCTCCAGTCGGTACTCGTGGATCAATGATCGCTCGCGAGGCTCCCGGCTAGGGAAGGTGCCAAATCCGTCTCACGGCGAGATGCGTCGTGAGGAAGATGAGGAGAAAGGGCCTCGCCTCCATGGCTGTGCAGACAGTTGCAAGCTCCACCGACTCCACCGTCGACCTCGGCCCGGCCGCGGCCCTGAGCTGTCGTGAGTGCGGGCACCGCGTTCCGCTCGGCCCGGTGTTCGCCTGCGAGGAGTGTTTCGGCCCGCTGGAGATCGCCTACGACTTCTCCGCCTACGACACCGAAGAGCTGCGCCGCCGTATCGAGGCAGGCCCCGCGAACATCTGGCGGTACGCGCCGCTGCTGCCGGTCCCGGCCGACGTGGCCGACAAGCCGAACCTGAACCCGGGCTGGACCGCGCTGGTCAAGGCCGACAACCTCGCCGGCGAACTCGGTGTCACCGGCGGCCTGTTCGTCAAGGACGACTCCGGCAACCCGACGCACTCCTTCAAGGACCGCGTGGTCGCCCAGGCCCTGGAGGCCGCCCGCGCCTTCGGGTTCACGACCCTGTCCTGCTCCTCCACCGGCAACCTGGCCGGTGCGGTGGGCGCCGCGGCGGCCCGCGCCGGCTTCCGCTCCTGCGTCTTCATCCCGCACGACCTGGAGCAGGGCAAGATCGTCATGGCCGCGATCTACGGCGGCGACCTCGTCGGCATCGAGGGCAACTACGACGACGTGAACCGTTTCTGCTCCGAGCTGATCGGCGACCCGGCCGGCGAGGGCTGGGGCTTCGTCAACGTCAACCTGCGGCCGTACTACGCGGAGGGCTCCAAGACCCTGGCGTACGAGATCTGCGAGCAGCTCGGCTGGCGGCTCCCGGACCAGATCGTGGTCCCGATCGCCTCGGGCTCGCAGCTCACGAAGATCGACAAGGGTCTGCAGGAGCTGATCAGGCTCGGTCTCGTCGAGGACAGGCCGTACAAGATCTTCGGTGCGCAGGCCGAGGGCTGCTCGCCGGTGTCCACCGCCTTCAAGGCCGGGCACGACGTGGTCCGGCCCCAGAAGCCGAACACCATCGCCAAGTCCCTCGCCATCGGCAACCCGGCCGACGGACCGTACGTCCTGGACATCGCGCGCCGCACCGGCGGTGCCGTGGAGGACGTGACGGACGAGGAGGTCGTCGACGCCATCAAGCTGCTGGCCCGCACCGAGGGCATCTTCGCGGAGACGGCGGGCGGCGTGACCGTCGGCGTCACCCGCAAGCTGCTCAAGGACGGCGTCCTGGACCCGACGAAGACCACGGTGGTCCTCAACACCGGCGACGGCCTGAAGACGCTGGACGCGGTGGCCGGTACGGGGCTCACCGCCACCATCCGCCCGAACCTGGACTCCTTCCGAGAGGCTGGCCTCGCATGAGCGTGACCGTTCGCATCCCCACCATCCTGCGCACCTACACCGGCGGTCAGGCCGAGGTCAGCGCCGAGGGCGCGACCCTCGCCGAGGTCATCGCCGACCTGGAGAAGAACCACACCGGGATCGCCGCGCGCGTCCTGGACGACCAGGGCAAGCTGCGCCGGTTCGTCAACGTCTACGTCAACGACGACGACGTCCGCTTCGAGCAGGGCCTTGAGACCGCCACCCCGGACGGCGCCGGCGTCTCCATCATTCCGGCCGTCGCCGGCGGCTGATCGTTACCTTGGGTAACTTCGGTTACGCATTGTTCATCGAATTGCCTCCTCCGTGAGAGAAGCGGAGGAGGCAATTCTGTGTGATTGAGCGCGGTAGAGTTGGGGAACGCGCTCACGGGCCGACCGGTCGAGGGCCCGGTATTCATGCCGGACGCCCGACAAGAAGCAGCCAAAGTCGACGGGTTTTATGCGGCTTTTGTGAGGTTTGAGGGGCCCGACTTGCCCTGAAGTCGGGTGATTTCTCACCACATTCCGGACCGTTCCCGTCCAGAATTCTCGTCCGATTGACCTGTTGCAGACGGCAGTTGGACAGATACATTCAGCCGCGGTCGACGCGTTCCGGCGCACGCCCCCGACCAATGGGGGGTGAGGTCTGACCCGGATCCGCGAAGTGTGGATCTGTGCAAGGGCCAGTAATAGGGGAGTTAGGCATGGCTCAGGGCACCGTCAAGTGGTTCAACGCGGAGAAGGGGTACGGCTTCATCGCGGTCGACGGTGGTGCGGATGTTTTCGTCCACTACAGCGCGATCCAGATGGACGGTTACCGCACCCTGGAAGAGGGGCAGCGGGTCGACTTCGAGATCTCGCAGGGCCAGAAGGGCCCGCAGGCGGACATGGTCCGGCTGGCGACCAGCTGAAGCACGCGTCGACTGAACAGCGACGTTCTACTGTTTCTTCGAAGGGCCCGCACCCCGCTCGGGGTGCGGGCCCTTCGCCATGCCCGGGGTGCCCGTGTTCGCGGGCGGCTGACGGGGGTGCCGTACACCCCCGGGCGCTTGCACTCGACCATGCCGAGTGCTAATCATTGGCGTTAGCACTCTGAAGGTGAGAGTGACAGTGAAGGACCGGGTCGGTGAGGCCCGCAGGCCAAGTGGGGCAAGGAACCACGAGGCCGGCGAGCCGTCCGTCGCGGGCGCGGGCGCGGTCCGAAGGAATCACCCCCAGTCCTGGAGGGACCACTTCACATGGCCAAGATCATCGCGTTCGACGAGGAGGCGCGGCGCGGCCTCGAGCGCGGCATGAACCAGCTCGCGGACGCCGTCAAGGTGACGCTCGGCCCCAAGGGTCGCAACGTCGTCCTCGAGAAGAAGTGGGGCGCCCCCACGATCACCAACGATGGTGTCTCCATCGCCAAGGAGATCGAGCTCGAGGACCCGTACGAGAAGATCGGCGCCGAGCTGGTCAAGGAAGTCGCCAAGAAGACGGACGACGTCGCCGGCGACGGTACGACCACCGCGACCGTGCTCGCCCAGGCCCTGGTCAAGGAGGGCCTGCGCAACGTAGCCGCGGGTGCCAACCCGATGGCTCTCAAGCGCGGCATCGAGAAGGCCGTCGAGGCCGTCTCCGCCGCTCTCCTCGAGCAGGCGAAGGACGTCGAGACCAAGGAGCAGATCGCCTCCACCGCGTCCATCTCCGCCGCCGACACCCAGATCGGCGAGCTGATCGCCGAGGCCATGGACAAGGTCGGCAAGGAAGGCGTCATCACCGTCGAGGAGAGCAACACCTTCGGCCTCGAGCTCGAGCTCACCGAGGGCATGCGCTTCGACAAGGGCTACATCTCCGCCTACTTCGCGACCGACATGGAGCGCATGGAGGCGTCGCTCGAGGACCCGTACATCCTCATCGCCAACTCCAAGATCGGCTCCGTCAAGGACCTGCTCCCGCTCCTGGAGAAGGTCATGCAGTCGGGCAAGCCGCTGCTGATCATCGCCGAGGACGTCGAGGGCGAGGCCCTGTCGACCCTGGTCGTCAACAAGATCCGCGGCACCTTCAAGTCCGTCGCCGTCAAGGCCCCGGGCTTCGGTGACCGCCGCAAGGCCATGCTCGGCGACATCGCCATCCTCACGGGCGGCGAGGTCATCTCCGAGGAGGTCGGCCTCAAGCTGGAGAACGCGACCCTGGACCTCCTGGGCCGCGCCCGCAAGGTCGTCATCACCAAGGACGAGACCACTATCGTCGACGGCGCCGGCTCCTCCGAGCAGGTCAACGGCCGCGTCAACCAGATCCGCGCCGAGATCGAGAACAGCGACTCGGACTACGACCGCGAGAAGCTGCAGGAGCGCCTGGCGAAGCTCGCCGGCGGTGTCGCGGTCATCAAGGCCGGTGCCGCCACCGAGGTGGAGCTCAAGGAGCGCAAGCACCGCATCGAGGACGCCGTCCGCAACGCGAAGGCCGCCGTCGAGGAGGGCATCGTCGCCGGTGGTGGCGTGGCCCTGCTGCAGGCCTCCCAGGTCTTCGAGAAGCTGGAGCTCGAGGGTGACGAGGCGACCGGCGCCAACGCCGTGCGCATCGCGCTCGAGGCCCCGCTGAAGCAGATCGCCGTCAACGCCGGCCTCGAGGGCGGCGTCGTGGTGGAGAAGGTGCGCAACCTGACCCCGGGCCACGGCCTGAACGCCGCGACCGGCGAGTACGTCGACCTGGTCGCCGAGGGCATCATCGACCCGGCGAAGGTGACCCGTTCCGCCCTGCAGAACGCCGCCTCCATCGCCGCGCTGTTCCTCACCACCGAGGCCGTCATCGCCGACAAGCCGGAGAAGGCCGCCGCGCCGGCCGGCGGCGGCATGCCGGGCGGTGACATGGACTTCTGATCGACCTGAGGGTTGATCGCCTGTCCTTCGTACCGAGGGCGGTGCTCCCAGCTTCTGGCTGGGGGTGCCGCCCTCGGGCGTTTGTCGAGGTCAGTCGGCGTAGTCCTTGAGTTCCTCGGTGCCCAGGCGCGCCGCGCCTAGGCCTTCGGCGTGACCGCCGACAGCGTGTCGCCCGGGGTCAGTCTGTTGTAGAGCCAGACGGCGTCCTTGGGGTCGAGGCCGATCCAGCTGCCGGTTCGGGCGCTGCAGGCGAGGGAGCCGACGTAGATGCTGTTCCGGTTGGTGTCGCGGAGTTCGACCGCGTACGGTTCCGCCACCTTGCAGGAGGCCTCAGGGAGTTGATCGACGGAGCCCCGGCCGAGGTCGAGTTTCGCGACGACGGTCAGCGGGCCGGCGGCGACGAGGGTCGGAAAACCCGAGGTGATGGGCATGACCCGGCCGTCGATCGTCAGGGTCTGCTTGCCCAGGTTCACCGTTCCGGCGATCGCGATCCCCGTCGGGGTCGCAGTCGGGGGAGGGCCGGGAAAAGAGGAGGAGGGGGAGGGGGAAGCGGAGGGGGAGGGGGACGGGAGGCGGGGAGCGGTGGCGGCCGGGGGCTGACGGTGTTCCGGAGTGCCACCCGTCTTCAGGGACACGGCGAATGCCGCCAGGGCGAGGGCCGTGGCGCCCGCGCCGAGGGCAAGCGTCGTGCGACGGCGGCGGCTCCGGCGGACGGCGCGGCGGCGGATCCCGGCAGCGGAGACGGGTGGCTGGGTCTCGTTCGCCATGGCCAACTCGTGGAGTGCGGTGGCCAGTTCATGCGCGGTGAGGTCATCCGACACGGCGGCCCTCCTTCCGTACCGGCTCCTCGGCCTCGTCCGTGCCCAGTTGCTTCGCCAGTGCCGCCCGGCCCCGGGACAGCCGGGCCTTGACCGTGCCCACGGGCGCGCCGGTCTCGGAGGCTACCTGCTCGACACTCAGGTCGCACAGATGGTGCAGGACGATCGCCAGCCGCTGCGCCGGGGGAAGCGCGCGCAACGCGGCCACCAGCGCGGTGTGTTCGGGGCCGGGGCCGGGGGTCGACTCGGGCGGCGTGTGCCGCCGTACCAGTTCCAGCCAGCGCCTGGCGCGCCGCCAGCGGCTGACCGCCAGCCGTACGGCGACCGTGCGGATCCAGGCCTCCGGGGCGCTGTCGGCCAGGAAGGACTTCCGCCGGTCCCAGGCGCGTACGAACGCCTCCTGCACCACGTCCTGGGCCTCGCCGTGGTCTCCGGTGAAGGCGTAGAGCTGCCCGGTCAGGCGGGGGAACGCGGCCGCGTAGAAAGCGTCGAACTCGTCCTCGGTCATGCCCTCCGCGTCTTTCGTTTCCGGTGCAACCCGCCTGCCCCGCCCGTGCGTACAGGTCCCGTGGGCCGCGTGTGCGGCGTACATCGAAACACATGTGACCCAAGGAGAAGACGATGCGGACGGGTGCCCGGATCCATCACGACTTCGCCGCCTACGCGCGCGCCTGCTGGCCCCGGCTCCTTCTCACCGCGTTGAAGCTCACCGGAGATCTGGCCGAGGCGGACGATCTGGCGAGGAGGACGCTGGCACGGGTGTACGCGCGCTGGCGCCGCGTTCCGCGCAACGACGTGGACTTCCACGTACGGCGTCACCTCGTGCGGAGCTGGTTGCGGCGGCCGTGGCCGCTCGGGCGGCGCGCCGACCGGCAACGGGCCGTGCTGGTGCTGCGGTACGGCGAGGGGCTGCCGGACGCGCAGATCGGTCAGTTGCTCGGCATCTCCACGGGCGCGGTGCGCCACGTCGCCAGGCGTGGGGTGAAGGCGGCCGGGGGTGACGAACAGCGGCTGCGCGCGGCCTGCGCCGCAGCGGCCGGTGACGTGGTTCCCGGCCCGGTTCCGCTGGCGGCGGTGACCGTGCGGGGGCGGGCGTTGCGACGGCGCCGGGCCGCGGTGGCCGCCGCCGGCTGTGCGGCGGTGCTGGCGGCCGGGGGTTTCGTCGCCGCCGGCCTGGTCGGCGGGGCCGGCAGCGGTTCGTCGTCCGGTACGGTGGCCGGCCGCGACGCGGGTTCCGTACGGATCGTGGCGCCGGGGGAACGGGTGCAGGCGGCGCCCGGTGTGGAGATGTGGCTGACCGCGGACGGCAGCCACTGGTCGACGCCGGAACAGGCCAACCAGTTCCGCGGGTTGGACACCTGCCCACGCCACCAGCCGGGGGTGTCCGTGCAGGCGGAGCCGGTGAAGGGCGGGTACTTCCTGTCCGGGCTGTACTACGGCGTCACCGGGGACCCGGGACGTGTCGAGCTGGGCACCGGCCACGGCCAGGTCGCCGCCAACGTGCTCACCCTGGCGGGCAGCCCCGGCTGGGGCGTCTGGTACGCGAGCACGCCGCTGTCCGCGCGGGACACCAAGACGCTCATCGTCGAGGGCGTCGGCGGCGTCGGCGGCGTCGGCGGTGACGGCGGTGACGGCGTCAGGGTGTACGACGCCGCGGGCGCCGTCGAGGCCCGGCTGCGGAGCGGGGGGTGGCGGGCATGACCCCGGAGCTCAAGAAGGAGCCCAAGAAGGAGCCCAAGAACCCCGTTTCGCCCGCGAGTTCGCGGCGCGTTCCGCTCCGCATCCGCCTGCGCCGCAACCGGGGCCGCATCGCGCGTCGGCTGCTGGCCGCCTTCCTGGTCCTGATCACCCTGCTGTGCGGGGCGGTCGTCGTCGCGTACAAGCTCACCGTCATCCCCGATCCGCACCCGGACACCGTCGTCCAGAGCACCGTCTTCCTCGACGAGAAGGGCGCCTACCTGGGCCGCCGGGGTCCGGTCGACCGCCAGGACGTACCCCTGTCGCAGGTGCCGCGGTATGTGCAGGACGCGGTGATCGCCGCCGAGAACCGTTCCTTCCGGACCGACTCCGGAGTCTCCCCGAAGGCCCTCGTCCGTGCCGTCGCGGCGGCGCTGACCGGCGGCGAACGGCAGGGCGGCTCCACCATCACCCAGCAGTACGTCAAGAACGCGCTGCTCAGCCCCGAGCAGTCGCTGTCGCGCAAGGCGCGTGAGGCGCTGATCGCGGTCAAGCTGGACCGTACCCGCACCAAGGACGAGATCCTCCAGGGCTACCTCAACACCGTGTACTTCGGCCGGGGCGCCGCCGGTGTCCAGGCCGCCGCGCGCAACTACTTCGACGTCGACACCAAGGACCTCACCGTCTCCCAGGGCGCGGCCCTGGCCGCCATCATCAACCTCCCCTCCTACTACGAGAAGGCCGGCTCGGACCCGAAGGTGACGGCGACGCTCCAACACCGCTGGGAATGGGTACTGGACGCGATGGCGGCGAGCGGGAACATCACGGCGAAACAGCGGGCCGAGGCCCGCTTCCCGGCGTTCCGGTTCTATCCACCGGGGGCCACCGAGGGGCAGCGGCAGTACCTGATCGACGCCGCGGCGAAGGAGGCCGCCGACCGGCTCGGCATCACCGAGGACCAGTTGGCGAGCGGCGGCTACACCGTGCGCACCACCTTCGACCTCACCCTGCAGGACTCCGCCGCGGAACTGGTCAAGGGAGAGAAGGCCGGCAAGGGGATACGGCTGCACACCGCCGTCGTGGGCATCGAGCCCGGCGACGGCGCGGTGCGGGTGCTGTACGGGGGGTCGGACTATGCCCGGCAACCCTTCAACGACGCGGTGAGCGGGGCGGTGGAGGCGGGTACGGTGATGACGCCGCTGGCGGGCCTGCGGTTCGGGGCGCCGCTCACGGGGTTCCCGAAGACAACAGCGCCCACACCGCTGAAGCTCACGTCGGCGTACGCGGCGGTCGCGGCCGACGGCATCTACGCCGCGCCGTACACCGTCGCCCGCATCACCCGCGACGGCCGGACCGTCTACTCCGCGCACGCCGACCGCCACCGGGTCCTGCCGGAGACGGCGGCCCGCGTGGTGGCCGCGCCGGTCCGGTTCACGGCGGGCGCGGGCGGCGGCATCACCCGCCGCACGGTGTGGACCGTCGCCTACGACACCCGGCTCACCCTGACCGTCGCCCTCTTCGCCGACAAGCCGGGCAGGAAGAAGGACACGACGGTGCCCGCGCAGCTGCCGACGGATCCCTCACCGACGGCGTTCACGGAACAGACGGCGACTCAGCTCTGGGGGCGCTTGAGGTGATCGACGAAGGCGGACCAGGTAGTCGGCCGGAACACGAGCTTCGGGCCGTGGGGGGTCTTTGAGTCGCGGACGGGGATGAGGGTGGGGTGGGCGTCGGCGACTTCCAGGCAGTTGTCGGCGTTGCCGCTGTAGCTGGACTTGCGCCATACGGTTGTGCTCAGGTCGTGGTCAGGGATGTTCCTCATGGGTGTAATCCTCCGCCAACGCCTCGATCAGGGCCAGGGACTCCTCCTGTGAGAGCGCGGAGGCCACGAGGAGATCGAACACGAACCTGAGTTGGGCGACGGTGCCGGGGTCGTCCTCCAGCCGTCCGGTACGCACTCCTTCCAGGTAGACCAGAGGAGGGGCGTCCGCGAAGTCCATCAACCTCAGGGCTCCCTCCATTGCCGTGTGCGCACCCGCGCTGAGCGGCAGCACCTGCATGATGACGCGGTTCCGGCCAGCCAGTCCGGCGATGTGGCGCAGGGCCTCCGCCATCACCGCCCGGCCACCGACCGTCCGGCGCAACGCTGCCTCGTCAAGCACCACCCAAAACAACGGCTTTGTTGGGTGGTCAAGTACCCGGGCCCGCGCCATCCGGTTTTCCACCCACTCTTCGATGGTCTCCTCCGGTGTCGTCGGGTCGTAGCCGCGGTTCACGGCCCGTGCGTACGCGGGCGTCTGCAGCAGCCCGGGGATCAGGAGCGGCGTGTACTGCCTGATCGCCGTGGCCTGAACCTCCACCTCCGCCACCTCTGCGAAGTGCTCCGGATACTTCGACCTGGCCGCCGCCTTGCAGTTCCGCGTGAAGAAGCCATCCGTCTCCAGGACTTCGTCCAGCATCCGCGCGAACTCCGGCTGCATCCGCCGCGTCCCCGCCTCCAGCTGCCCGATGAACGATCCGCTCACGAACAGCCGTCGGCCCAGCTCCTCCTGGCTCAGCCCTTTCCGCTCGCGGGCGTGACGTAACTCGGCGCCCAGCAGAGCGCGTGGTGATGACGACGGGTCGAGGTCCTTCGGTCCCGGCATGGCAACTCCTCGTCCTACGAACAACGTTGTTGGGACGCCGTATCTGGCCAGGTTAGGCCGCCGACGACCACGCTGTGTGGTGAAAGGGAACACTCAGCGTGGAGGAAATGGCGCAATGGAAGTGAAGGAAACGAACGCCGACGACAGGCCCGCCCGGACGGCCGGGGAAGCCGTCGAGCGGCTGCGCGCGGCTCTGAACCGTACGTGCGAGTACGCCGTCGACACGCGCAGCGGGCGGCTCGGCGAGGTGATGGGCCGCGTGGGCGGCTATGTGCAGCTGCGGCCCATCGGTGGCGGGCGGGAGTGGGACTGTCCGCCGGAGTCGGCCGAGCCGGCGGCGCCGGACGAGGTGCTGCGGGAGCGGGTGCGGCGGCTGAACCGGGAGAGTGTGAGCGGCATCACGTAACGGCTTTTCCGGAGGCGGAATGTGGGGCAGCCCATAGGCGATTACTTAAGGAGTTGCAACAATGCGTATTCACATACCGACCGGTTAACTCCGTCCCTCACGAGGAGCCCCCACGTGACCGTCACGACGCCCGCCTCCCGCGCGGCCCAGATCCTGTCCCGACCGATCGCGCTCAACGGTCTCACCGTCCCGAACCGGATCGTGATGGCGCCGATGACCCGCATGTTCTCCCCGGGCGGCATTCCCGGCGAGGACGTGCGCTCGTACTACGCCCGCCGTGCCGCCGCCGGGGTCGGCCTCATCGTCACCGAGGGCACCTACGTGGGCCACGAGTCGGCGGGCCAGAGCGACCGGGTGCCGAGGTTCCACGGGGAGGAGCAGCTCGCGGGCTGGGCGAAGGTCGCCGAGGACGTGCACGCGGCCGGGGGCACGATCGTCCCGCAGCTGTGGCACATCGGCATGGTCCGCAACCAGGGCGACGCGCCCTACCCGGACGCCCCCGCCGTCGGCCCCTCCGGCCTGGTCACGGCGGGCGCCGAGCCCACCGGCAGGGCCATGACCCAGAAGGACCTGGACGACGTCGTCGCCGCGTTCGCCCAGGCCGCCGCGGACGCCGAGCGCATCGGCTTCGACGGCGTGGAACTGCACGGCGCCCACGGCTACCTCCTCGACCAGTTCCTGTGGGAGGGCACCAACCGCCGCACCGACGCCTACGGCGGCGACCCGGTGGCCCGCACGAAGTTCTCCGCGGAGATCGTGGCGGCGGTCCGCGCGGCGGTGTCCCCCGAGTTCCCGGTCATCTTCCGCTACTCGCAGTGGAAGCAGCAGGACTACACGGCCCGCCTCGCCGAGACCCCCGAGGAGCTGGAGGCGATCCTCACCCCGCTGGCGGCGGCCGGCGTCGACGTCTTCCACGCCTCCACCCGCCGCTACTGGCTGCCGGAGTTCGACGGCTCGGACCTGAACCTGGCCGGCTGGACGAAGAAGCTCACCGGCAAGCAGGTCATCACCGTCGGTTCGGTCGGCCTCGACGGCGACTTCGTGAACGCCTTCAAGGGCGAGGGCTCCCCGGTCCAGGGCATCGACAACCTCCTCGACCGCCTGGAGGCCGACGAGTTCGACATGGTCGCCGTCGGCCGCGCGCTGCTCCAGGACCCGGAGTGGGCGGCCAAGGTGCTCGCCGACCGTTTCGACGAGCTGAAGCCGTACGACGCGGCTTCGCTGAAGACGCTCAGCTGACAGCCCTCTTCGGGCACTTGTGATCGTCCCCGCACGTTCCCCTGACGATCAGTGAGATCGAAGTCAGGGGAGCGAGCGATGACGAAGAGCGAGTCCGGTCCCGTGGCGCGCACCGCCTCCGGCGCGGTGCGCGGCCGCGCCGAGCAGGGTCTGTCGGTGTTCCGGGGTATCCCCTTCGCCGAACCCCCCGTCGGAGCCAACCGCTTCCAGGCCCCGCGCCCGCCGCGCCCCTGGGACGGCGTCCGCGAGGCGTACGCGTTCGGCCCGCCGCCCCCGCAGGAGCCCGGCTTCCTGGGCCGCACGGCCCGGCTCCCCGCCCCGCAGGACAACGGCTGGCTCACGGTCAACGTCTGGACGCCCGACGCGGACCCGTCCGCCGCCCGCCCGGTGATGGTGTGGATCTACGGCGGCGCCTTCAAACTGGGCCACGGCGGGCAGCCGGGCTACGACCCCCAGCACATCGCCCGCGCCGGCGACGCGGTGCTCGTCACCTTCAACTACCGCGTGGGCATGGAGGGTTTCGCCCTCTGGGCGGGCGCACCGGCCAACCGGGGCCTGCTGGACCAGGTCGCGGCCCTGGAATGGGTCCAGCAGAACATCACCGCGTTCGGCGGCGACCCGGACCGGGTGACGGTGTTCGGCGAGTCGGCGGGCGCGGGTTCGATCGCCTCCCTGCTGGCGATGCCCAGAGCGCGGGGCCTGTTCCGGCGTGCGGTGGCCCAGAGCGTGCCCGGCACGTTCTTCTCCGCCGACCTGGCCCGCGACATGGCGGCGGCACTGGCCGCGGAGGCGGGCCGCAGCCCCACGGCGGCCGACCTGTCCACGGTCGCCCCGCACCGCCTCACCGAGGCGGGCGCGGCGCTGGGCACCACGATGCTCCAGTACACCGACCGCTGGGGCCAGGCGGCCCCGACGACCGTCCCCTTCGCCCCGGTGGTCGACGGCGACGTGCTGCCGACGACCCCCTGGGCGGCGCTGGCCTCGGGCGCGGCGCGGGAGGTGGACCTTCTGGTCGGCCACAACCGCGACGAGTACCGCCTGTTCCTGGTCATGGCGGGCCTGGACGGCAAGGTCACGGACGACCTGGCGACGGCGACCCTGCGCCGGTACGCACCGGGCGGCGAGAGGGGCGAGGCGGCCTACCGCGCGGCCTTCCCGGACGCTTCCCCCACCCGGCTCTTCGAACGCGTCCAGACCGACTGGCTGTTCGCGATACCGACCCTGCGCCTCGCGGAGGCCCAGCACAGGGGCGGCGGCCGCGCCCACGTCTACGAACTGACCTGGCCGGGCCCCGACAGCGACGGCCCGCTGGGCGCCTGCCACGCCCTGGACGTCCCGCTGCTCTTCGGCACGTACGGCGCGGACCTCGGCGCTCTCCTCTTCCCCGGCGGCCGGCCCACACCGGAGGCGGAGCGGCTCACCACGTTCATGAGGGCTGCCTGGACGTCGTTCGCCCGCACCGGCGACCCCGGCTGGCCGGCCTACGACCCCGCCTCCCGCCCGGTGCAGGTCCTGGACGCGGAGCCGACGGTGGCGCCGTACCCGGAGGAGCGGAGCAGACGCATATGGGAGGGGTACGACTTCGCGCCGCTGCCCCTGCTGGGCTGACAGGACCTAGAGATTGCCCATCGGCTCGATGTCGACGTGCACCGGGGTGCCCCACACCCGCAGCACCTCGTAGTCGGTGAACTCGTGCACGAGCCGGTAGGCCATCGCGGGCCGCGACGACCGCCGCTGGGCGGCGAGATACGCCTCGGCCTCCCGCCGGTCCCTCCTCGGTGTTCCGCACAGCTGCCACTCCTGCCCGTTCCACGCCTCCGGCAGCCACCGCTGCTGGGGCTGGGGCCGGTCGGCCCGGACCCCGTAACGGGAGGGCGCGGTGGCCACCGGCTCGGCGGGAGCGGGCCTGCCCTGGAACTCCGACCGACGGGCGGCCCGGCGCCGGGTCTCGCAGAGCAGACACAGATCGGGTGCGCTCTCGTCGACGGGGCCCTGCGGATGCTCGGGACACCGGGTGCTGGGGGCGCTGCCCCCGGCGCTCTCCTCCACGAGGTCGAGCGCCCGGCGCAGATCGGCCTTGACCTCGTGCAGCCGGGCGTCCGGGGTGTCGGCGGTCAGGGCCTCCCCGTGCTCCCCGAGCAGCCGAAGGGCCCTTCCCAGGGCGGCGAGCTGGACGTGGTTCATGCTCCCCAAGGGTACGAGAGCGGTCGTAGGGTCTGGCCATGCTGCCGAGCCGGCTGGTCGAGGCCCTTCACCGTTTCAACGCCGCCCACCCCTGGGACCACAACGCGCACCATCACCCGTGGCTGCTGCGGCAGTTGCCCCGCCGCCCGCGCACGGCCCTGGACGTCGGGTGCGGGAGCGGCGATCTGGTCCGGCTGCTGGCCCGGCGTGCGGACCGGGTCGTCGGGGTCGACGCCGACCCCGGGATCCTGGTGAAGGCACAGCAGCTGACGGACCCGGACGCCCCCGTCACCTACACCCTCGCCGCCGCCCCGGAGGGTCTTCCGCCCGGCCCGTACGACGTCATCACCTGCGTCGCCGTGCTGCACCACCTGCCCTTCGCCGCGACCCTCACCCGGCTCCGGCAGGAGCTGGCGCCCGGCGGCACGCTGGTGGTCGTGGGCTGCGCGCGGGACGAGACGGCCGTCGAGCGGATGCTGGGGCTGGTCTCCCTCCCGCTGAACGTGCTGACCGGGTGGGTGAAGAACCGCGGGAGGGCCGCGGCGCACCGGCCCGTGTCCATGACCGCGCCCACCCGCGAACCGAAGATGACCTTCGCCGACATCACCCGGGAGGCGCGGCATCTGCTCCCCGGCGCCCGGCTGCGGCGGCGGCTCTTCTGGCGGTACACCCTGGTCTGGCGCGCCCCTGGCGATCCGGCGGGCCACTGAGGGCCCGGCGGGCGGGCCCGGTCGTCAGCCGTTGACCCGCTCGAGAACGCCCTGCGCCCCGCACGCGGGGGCGGCGGCGAGGGCGCCGGCCGCGAGTGACAGCGGTGAGAGGGGGACGACGGGAACGAGCGCGGGCAGTGTGGCGAGGTTCTCGGCACACCTGACGGCCCCGGCGTCGGAGCTGCGGTCGTCGGCGTGGGCGGGGGCGGCGAGGGCCGCGGCGGAGGCCGTGAGAACGGCGGTGACCAGGAGCTTCTTCATCATGCCCGGGGGAACGACCGGCCGGTGCGGTACGTCACGCGGGTGCGCCCACTCGGGGGCGGCGCGGGAAGCCGAAGACATAGGTCGCCAGGAAGCCCACCAGGTAGCCGGTGAGGAGCCCACCGCCGTAGACCGCCACCGCCGCCCCCGCCCCCCTGTTCCCGGTGAGCAGTGGGAACAGGGCCCAGCCCGAGGGCCCGATCGCCGTCGCGCCCACCTTCGTGCCGAGCATCGCGAAGAAGCCGACGAACGCCCCGCCCGCCGCCCCGCCCGCGCACGCGGTCAGGAACGGGCGGCCCAGCGGCAGCGACACCCCGTAGATCAGCGGCTCGCCCACGCCCAGCAGGCCCGCCGGAAGGGCCGAGCGGATCGTCGTACGCAGGGAGAGCGTGGGCAGGGACGCGTCGTGGCGCAGGCGGACGTAGACCGCCAGCGCCGCGCCCACCTGGCCGGCGCCCGCCATGGCCAGCAGGGGGAGCAGGACGGTGTAGCCCTGTTGCTCGATGAGGGTGGTGTGGACGGGGATGAGCGCCTGGTGCAGGCCCAGCATGACCAGGGGGAGGAAGAGGCCGCCGAGGAGCAGTCCGGCGGCCGCGCCGGCGGTGGCCAGCAGCCAGTTCGCCGCGGTGCCGACCGCCGTCGCCACCGCGCCGGCCGTGTACATCAGGCCGTACAGCGTCACCAGGCCGGAGACGAGGACGGTGACCGTGGGGGTGAGGAGGACGTCCAGCGCGTCCGGCACCCTGCCCCGGACCCACTTCTCCACGCGGGTCGCCAGCAGCGCCGCAGCGAGCGCCCCGAGCACCCCGCCCTGACCGGGGGCGAGGTGGGTGCCGAACGCCGTCACCTTCGCGACGCCCGGATACACGACCACGGCCGCGACCGCGCCGCCCAGCACGGGCGTGCCGCCGAACTCCTTCGCCGTGTTGTGGCCGACGAACACCGCGATCAGTGCCAGGAAGGCGGCGGCGATGGCGGAGAGGGCCGGGGTCAGGGCCGGCAGCAGACCGGTGTTCAGCAGCAGGCCGTTGACGCCGGACAGGATGCCGCAGCCGATCAGGGCGGGGATCAGCGGGACGAAGACGTTCGCGACCCGGCGCACGGCGGTCCTGACCGGCGTCGTCCGTTCCCCCGGCCGGGTGGCGGCGGGCTCGGGCCGGCCGGCGGCGGCGACCCGTGCCTCCACCTCCGCCGTGACCTCGTCGACCACTCCGGGCCCGAGCACGACCTGCCGGGTGGGCCCGTCGGACACCACCCCCAGCACACCGGGCAGGGCCCGCAGCCCCTCCTCGTCCACGGCCGCCGGATCGGCGAGGGTCAGCCGGAGGCGGGTCATGCAGTGGGCCACGGAGACGACGTTGGCCGGGCCGCCGACCCGGTGGAGGACGGCGGTGGCGGTGGAGGCGGGGTCGTTGTGCACGTCCCGAGCGTGCGGGTCAGCCCTCCGCGTGCGCCAGCGCGGCACGCAGATGGCCGCCGGACTCCTCCAGAAGGCGGGCGGCCGTCGGGCCGTCGACACCGGCGAGGAGGGCGAGGATCGCGTTCTTCACCTCGCCGCCGGACTCGGTGAGGGCCTTCTCGATCTCCTCGTCGGAGGCGCCGGTGGCGAGGGAGACGATCCGGCGGGAGCGGGCCCGCAGCTTGTCGTTGGAGGCCCGGACGTCGACCATCAGGTTCCCGTAGGTCTTGCCGAGGCGGATCATCGTGATGGTCGACAGCATGTTCAGGACCAGCTTCTGGGCCGTTCCCGCCTTCAGGCGTGTGGAGCCCGTGATCAGCTCGGGGCCCACGACCACCTCGATGCCGTGCTCGGCGGCGGCCGCGAGCGCGCTGTGCTCGTTGCAGGCCAGGCCGACGGTCAGCGCGCCGACCGCACGGGCGTGCTCGACGGCGCCGATCGCGTAGGGGGTGCGGCCGGAGGCGGAGATGCCGACGACGGTGTCATCGGCGGTGAGCCCCAGCGCGTCCAGGTCGCGGCGGGCCAGCTCCCCGGAGTCCTCGGCGCCCTCGACGGAGGTCACCATCGCCTGCGGGCCGCCCGCGATCAGGCCGACGACCTGCGCGGGGTCGGTGTTGAAGGTGGGCGGGCACTCGGAGGCGTCCAGGACGCCGAGCCGGCCCGCGGTGCCGGCGCCGGCGTAGACGAGCCGTCCGCCGCGAGCCATGCGCTCGGCGACGGCGTCGATGGCGGCGGCGATCCGGGGCAACTGAGCCGCCACGGCGGTGGGTACGGCGGCGTCCTCGCCGTTCATCAGGCGGGCGATGTCGAGGGTGGGAAGGCGGTCGATGCCGGCGAGCTCGGGGCGGAAGGCTTCGGTGGTCAGGGAAGCCAACTGCCGGCGCAGGTCGTGCGAGGTCATGGGGGGCGGCTCTCTCCAGTGCGGGGGCGTGCGATTCCCTGCGGTCTATCTCGAAGAACTCCGATGCCGATGGGCCAGCGCCTCGTACGACGCGGCCAGCGCGGGCGCCGCCGTCGCGTATGTCCGCTGGGCCACTCCCACGAACAAGCAGTCCACCACGAGCAGTTGACTCGTCCGCGAGGACATGGCGGCCGGTCGCAGCTCGCTCTCCCGTGAGGTGGACGTGGTCAGTACGTGGTCGGCGTACTGGGTGACCGGCGAGTCGGGCCGGCCGGTGATGGCCACGGTCGTGGCCCCGTGCTCGAAGGCGACCCGCAGCGGCTCGATGACGTCCCCCGTCGAGCCGGAGTGGGTGATGGCGATCGCCACGTCACCCGAACGGAGCTGCACCGCGTTGGTCACGGCGAGGTGCGGATCGCTGTGGGCGTGGGCTATGAGGCCTATGCGGAGCAGTTTCTGGGTGAGGTCCTGGGCGACGAGCCCGGACGCCCCGATGCCGTACACGTCGGTGCGGCGGGCGGCGGCCAACGCGCCGACGGCCGCGCCGAGCTGGACGGTGTCGAGTCCGGCGGCCGTGTCGGCGAGGGTCTGCTGCTCCTCGTAGGCCAGCTTGGTGACGACGTCGGCGATGGGGTCGTCCACCGCGATGTCGGTCGTGATCGCGGGCGCCCGGCCGGACTGCTGCTGTGCGGCCAGGCCCGCCAGGGCCAGGCGCAGGTCCCGGTAGCCCGGGTAGCCGAGGAGCCGGGCGGTGCGGACGACCGTGGCCTCGCTGGTGCCGGTGAGCTCGGCGAGGCCGGTGACCGTGAGGGCGGCGCAGCCGGCCGGGTCGCTCGCGACGGCCTCCGCGACGCGCTGCATGGAGCGGGTCATGGAGGGGCCGAGGGTGCGCACCTTGGCGGCGAGGGAACCGCCAGGGCTGCCGAAAATTTCCTTCACGTCCTGGGTCACATATGAAAGATATTTTCGGTTCGGCGCCGGGGTCAAGAGTGCGCACAATGGGTTCCATGGAGCCCATCAGTCCCCTTGAGCAGGCCCTGCATGCCGCGCGCGCCCTCGTGCTCGCCGATCTGATCGCGGGCGAGGTGGCGGAGGCGGACGTGGTCTCGCTGGTCGAGGACTCCGTCGCGGAGCGCCGCTGGTGGATCGAGCAGTGGCCGGACGGCGCGTCCTATGTCGCCGGGCTGGTCGCACAGGACGTACAGGACGCGCTGCTGGACCGGTACGGCCGCTGGCCGCTGTGCCCGGTGTGCGGCTCCGGCGACCCGCACGCGCTGGACGTGGAGCCCGAACTGGGCCCCGACCCGCACTGGGTGTGCCACAAGGCGGGCGTGAAGGTCGCGGCGCTGGGCTCGCTGGGTTCGGCCACGGGCGGACTGGCCTCGTCGTGACGCTGTACATCGACCCGCCCGCCTGGCCCGGGCACGGCCGCATGTGGTCGCACGTGGTCAGCGATGTCTCCTACGACGAACTCCACGCGTTCGCCGAGCGGTTGGGCGTCCCGAGGCGCGCCTTCGAGCGCGACCACTACGACCTCCCGTCGCACCGGTACGCGGACGCGGTGGCCGCCGGCGCGGTGGAGGTCAGCAGCCGCGAGGTGGTGCGGCTGCTGCACGCCTCGGGACTGCGCCGGCGCAAGGGGCTTGTTCAGCGGCGCAGTTCGTAGGCGAACTCGGCGCCCTCGTCGCTGACCCGAGTGAACCCGGCCCGGGTGACCACCGCCTGCGAGGCGGTGTTGCCCCGTTCGACCGTTGCGAACAGGGAGCCGACGTCGTCGCGGGCCAGCGCCCAGTCCGCGAGCGCGCACAGGGCCTCGGTGGCGTACCCCTGACCACGGGCGCCCTCGACCAGGTCGTAGCCGATCTCCACCCGGCCGTCCTCGTCCGGGACGCCGTGGAAGCCGATGCCGCCGATCGCACGGCCGTCCTCCTGCCGGACGAGGGCGAAGACCCCGAACTCCGGCCGGTGCACCCCCGCTTCGTAGGCCTTCAGCAGCATCCCCGCCGCGTCCCGCGTGCCCTCGTACGGCCCTGAGGCGATCCACTCGAAGCCGCCGTCCCCGCCCAGGCGCAGGTCCTTGGCGGCGGCCGGGCGCAGGCCGGTCAGGGTGACGCGCTCGGCCGGGATGACGAGGTTGTTGTTCCAGCGCCACTCGGTGACCGGGGCGCGGCCGGGCAGCTCGCCGCGACCGGTGGCCCACAGCAGGGTCGGCCAGGGGGCGGGGCCGGGCTGGACGTGCGGGAAGAGGCAGGCCAGGAGGGAGGTGACGAGCTCGGCCGGCGGCGCGTAGGCGATGCCCAGCCCTTCGGCCATGTCGTGCGTGTGCAGCAGCACTTCGGCGATGCCCATCGCCGCGAAGCCCTCGGCGTCGGCGCTGCGGAACGGGTAGGGGTGGAAGCCGCGGGCGCCGGGCGGGGCGGTGCGGACGGCGGCGGCCAGCAGCGCGCCGGTCGTCTCGATGACGTGCAGCAGGCCCGCGTTGTCGGTGCCCTCGTCGAGGGTGAGCTCGAAGGGGACGTAGGCGTCCTGCGCCCGTCCGGCCAGGTTGGCCGCGTAGGCGATCAGGTCGTCGGCCACATGGACGGCGGTGGTGTGGCAGTCCCACTCCACCCGCCCGGCCCGTACGGCCCGCCAGTGCCGGTCCACCGCCGCCCGCAGCGTCGCCGTACAGCCCGCCACGGCCTCGGTCACGTCATCCCCGTTGATCGGTCGCATGAGGCGAACCCTAGGGCGGCCGCCCCCTCAGGTCGACAGCATTTCCAGCTCGGAGGCGAGGTTGTAGCGGGCGGTGGACTCCCAGTGCTCCTGGCCGTACGGGGTCCTGAACAGCCGGGGGAGTTCCAGGAGTTGGCGCAGAACCGCCGAACGGCCCTCGCGGAAGGCATCGTTCGGCACGAAGTGGTACTCCTCGCGCACCTCGGCGGTGTAGGCCGCGTACGCCGACGGGGGCGCCGCCAGGATCGCGAGGTCGGCGTCGCACAGCACCTGGCCGTCGCGGTCGTCGTCGGCCGGGTCGTGCGTGACGGTGAGCCGCACCAGCCGGGCCACCTCGGCCGTCGTCTCCTGCGGGACCCCGGCCTCGGGGAGCGCGCGTTCGGCGAGCCGGGCCGAGCGCTCCTCGTTCTCGGACCGCTCCGGGAGGTAGACGGCGTCGTGGAACCAGGCGGCCAGGCGGACGACGTCCGGGTCGGCGGCGTGCTTCTCCAGTACGTCGATGCGGTCGAGGACCGCTGTGAGGTGGGCCACGGTGTGGTACCGGCGCTGCGGCTCCTGCCAGCGGGCGAGCAGGTTGTCGGCGTACGGCCCGGGATCGGGGCCGCCACCGGGGGCACGGGCTGCTTCCAGCGCACGGGCGAAACGGAGGCGCAGGGCATCGAGGTCGGCCATGGCCCCATTCTTCCGCGCCGCGCCCGCGTGCCGCGTGCCGCGTGCCGTCGGGGTGGGGGGCGCCCTCGTGCAGGCGTACTCTTGGAATTGGACTAGACCTGTACGGGACGACGGACGAATGGGGTGCCATGAGCAAGCGTGCAGTCCTGGAGGTGATCGCGCTCGACGTCGAGGACGCGGTCGCCGCCCAGGCCGGAGGCGCGGACCGCCTGGAGCTGGTCACCGACATGGCGGCCGACGGGCTCAGCCCCGCGCCCGCCACCGTCGCCGGGATCCGGGCCGCCGTCGACATCGATCTGCGCGTGATGCTCCGCCTCGCGGACGGGTTCGCCGCCGGAGACGTGGACCGTCTGGTCCGGACGGCCGGCGAGCTGCGCGAGGCCGGGGCCGACCAGTTCGTCCTCGGCTTCCTCGGCGTGGACGGAGGGGTGGACATGGCCGCCGTCGAGCGGGTGCTCGGCGTGCTGGACGGCTGCGCGTGGACGTTCCACCGGGCGATCGACCGCGCCGCCGACCGCGACGCCCTGCGCAAGCAGCTCGCCGACCTCCCCGGCCTCGACACCTACCTCACCGCGGGCGCCGCCGGCGGGGTGGACGAGGGGGTGCCGACACTGGTCGCGGAGGCCGGGCGGCGGGGCGAGCCGGGGTACGGCCAGACGCTCCTGGTGGGCGGAGGGCTGCGGCTGGAGCATGTGCGGGCGCTGCGGGACGCCGGCATCGACGCCTTCCACATCGGCGGCGCGGCGCGCACCGCCGGGTGGACCGGGCCGGTCTCCGAGGGAGCCGTGGCCCAGTGGCGGAGGGTGCTGGACGGGGAGTAGCGCCGCCCCTCTCGGGGCGCGGACCCCGCCGGTGCCGCTATCCGGCCGCCATCCCGACGAGCACCACCAGCACGAACAGCGCGAATCCGGTGAGGGGGAACATGCCCACGATTCCCATCGGCCGTGCGAGCACCGGGCGGCCCGGGTCCAGTCCGGGGCGCGGGGCGGCGACCGGCTCGGGGAGCTTGCGGATCTTGGCCAGGGTGAAGAGGTTGATCAGCAGGACGACGGGCGTGATGAGCATCGACATCGGACCCCACCAGCCCTGCGCCATGGTGTCCGACTGCATCTTCCGGAAGACGGCGAGCGCGCAGGTGCGGCAGAAGACGCCGCGCCGGTGCAGCTGCCGCATGATCACCACCATGCCCTGGTGGCCGCGGACCGTCACCTCCGCCGTGGGAGCCGCGCCGCACACGTCGCACCCGGCGCCCTGAGCGTTCGGGTGGGCGCCGGGGGCCGGCTGGTACCCGGCCTGTCCGTAGCCGCCGGGGGCCTGCGGGTACGAGGGCTGCCCGTACCCGCCCGGCGCCTGCGCGTACGGGGCCTGCTCGTACGGCCCGGAGGGCTGCGGGTGGCCCGCGGGAGCCTGCTGGTACGACCCGGGGGCCTGCGGGTAGCCCGCCGGGGCCTGCTGGTACGACCCCGGCGCCTGCTGGTACGACCCCGGCGCCTGCTGGTACGACCCCGGCGCCTGCTGGTAGCCCGCGGGAGCCTGCGGGTAGCCCGCCGGTGCCTGCTGGTAGCCCGCGGGAGTCTGCTGGTACGGCCCGGGGTTCTGCTGGTACGCGGGGTACGGGGACGGTGGAGTGCTCAACGGAGGCCTTTCCCTGGGGACGTGACGGAACCGCAGAGCACCCTAGGCCGTCACGCCAACTGGTCCGGTACCGGGGCCGAGTGCGTGACGATCAGGCCCGACACCGCACGCGTGAGCGCCACGTACAGGCGGCGCAGGCCGGTGCGTTCGTCCGGCTCGCCGTCCACCACCGCCCGCGGCTCGTCCAGGACCACGTAGTCGTACTCCAGACCCTTGGCGAGGGACGCCGGGACCAGGGTGAGGCGGGTCTCCTGGGTGGTCTCCTCGCCGGGGGCGAGGTAGGGCAGGCCCGCCGCCGTCAGGGCCTCGGCCAGGGCCGGTACGCGGGCATCGGCGGCGATCAGGCCGGTGGAGCCCTCGTTGCGCAGCAACTCCGCGCAGGCCGCGACGACTTCCGGTGCCTCCGCGACCGTACGGACCTCGAAGAAGCCGGGGTTCTCACGGACGGAGGCCACCGGGGTGAGGCCGGGGGCGATGTGCGGGAGGAGACGGGAGGCGTAGGTGATGACGTCCGTGGGGACGCGGAAACCGGCCGTCAGCTCCTCGACGACCCCCTCGCGCTTGCCGAGATGGGCCAGCGCCTCGTCCCAGCTGCGGGTCGCCCAGGGAGTCGTGCCCTGGGCCAGGTCGCCCAGCACCGTCGCGCTGCCCGTGGTGCAGCGGCGGCCCACGGCCCGGTACTGCATGGGGGACAGGTCCTGTGCCTCGTCCAGGACCACGTGGCCGAGCGAGTGCGTGCGCTGGATCAGGTCCGCCGCCTCGTCGATCAGCACCGCGTCCGCCGCCGACCACTTGGCCGACTTCACGCTGCGCACCGGCCTGGCCCACAGGATCGTCTTCTGCTCGTCCTCGTCCAGCACACCCGCGGCGTGCTCGGCGAGGAAGTCCGCGTCCGTCAGCAGGCGCAGGACGAGCTTCGCCGGATCCACGGCCGGCCAGATCTCCTTCACGGCCGCCTTCACCGCGCTGTTGCGGGCCACCGCGTCCTGCACCCGGTCGTCCGGCGCCTCGCCCGAGCGCTCCATCTGCACCAGCACCGCGTGCGCGATCCGCTGCGGCAGGGCCTCACGGGCGGCGCCGTAACGGATGTCCCGCTCCAGCAACTCCCGGACGATCTCCTCCAGTTCGTACGACGGCACCCGCCAGCGCCGCGAGCCGCGCACCACCACGACCGCCTCCGCCGGCATGGTCACGTGCGAGTACAGGGCCCGGCGCAGCACCCCGGCCATCCGGGCGTCGCCCTTGACCACGGCGGCGGCCGCGTCGTCCGTGCCGCGCACCTCGACGTGGGCGACCAGGTCGTCCACGGTGGCCTGCTGCACGGTCAACTCACCCAGGGCGGGGAGCACTTGCTCGATGTAGTGCAGGAAGGACCTGTTCGGCCCGATGACGAGGGTGCCGGTGCGGGCGAGACGCTCCCGGTGGGCGTACAGGAGGTAGGCGACCCGGTGCAGGCCGACGGCCGTCTTCCCGGTGCCGGGGCCTCCCTGCACGCACACGGTGCCGCCCAGCCCGCTGCGGACGATCTCGTCCTGCTCCGGCTGGATGGTGGCGACGATGTCCCGCATGGGACCGACACGCGGCCGCTCGATCTCCTGCTGGAGCAGCTTGCTGGTGCTCGCCGACTCCGCCGGGTCGGAGAGGTGCTCGTCCTCGTACGCGGTCAGGTCGCCGCCGGTGTAGCCGAAGCGGCGGCGCAGCCCGACGTCCATCGGGTCCTTCTTGGAGGCCCGGTAGAACGGCTGCGAGACCGGGGCACGCCAGTCGATGACCATGGGGTCGCCGTCCGCGTCGTGCACGTGCCGCCGCCCGATGTAGAACTGCTCCCCTTCCGCGCCCTCGGCCCGATCCGCGCCCGGGGCGTGCAGGAAGTCCAGCCGGCCGAAGAACAGCGGGGTGTCGCTGAGGTCGGCCAGTGCCCTGATCCGCTCGTCGATCTGGCGGGAGAGCACTTCGGCGTTGACCCAGTTCGCGGTGACGTCCCGGATGTCCAGCGACTCCACGTCCTCGCGCATGGCGCGCAGCGCGGCACGGGAGGCGGCGAGGTGGGAGCGCTCTCGGGCGAGGGGGTCGGCGAGCGGGTCGTTCAGCGGTTCGTGGGCGGGCGCGGACAAGGGGGTGCCTCCGGATCTGCTCGTTCATGACTGGGGCATGACGGGGCCGCCCGGTTTCCGTCCGGGCGGCGGCTCTCCATGAAGGGAGGCGGGCAAGAGCGGAGATTTTAGAGCAGACCCTCAGGGACGGGCCAATGAATTGTTCCCGGCCGCACTCGCGGGCCGGACCGTCTGCGCCGCCGCCAGCCGCCGGTACACCGAACTGGCCGTGAGCAGTTCCTCGTGACGGCCGCAGGCGGTGACCCGGCCCTCGTCCAGGACGACGATCCGGTCCGCGTGCTGAACGGTGGAGAGCCGGTGTGCGATGACGAGGACCGCGCACTCTTCGGTGATGTCCTTCAGAGCCGCGGTGAGCGCGGCCTCGTTGAGGGCGTCGAGGTGGGAGGTGGGTTCGTCGAGGAGCAGCAGCGCCGGGCGGGTGAGCAGGGCGCGGGCCAGGGCGACGCGCTGGCGCTCGCCGCCCGACAGGGTGGCGCCGTGTTCCCCGACGGTGCCGTGCACGCCGCCGGGCAGCCGCTCGGCCACCTCCTCCAGGCGGGCCAGCTTCAGGGCCCGGCGTACCTCCTCCTCCGAGGCGTCCGGGCGGCCGTAGACGACGTTGTCGTGGAGGGTGCCGCGTACCACATGGCTGTTCTGGTCCACGATCGCGAGTCCGGCCCGCCCGGCGTCGCGGCCGAGTTCCACGGCGGGGCGCCCGTGGAAGCGGAGCCGGCCCGCGTCGGGCTCGTAGAACCGTGCGATCAACGCGAACACGGTGCTCTTGCCCGCCCCGGAGAGCCCGACCAGGGCGACCTGCCGGCGCTGCGGCACCGTGAAGGAGACCCCGCGCAGCACCGGCCGCCCGGGCCGGTAGGCGAAGTGGACGTCCTCCACTTCGAGGGCCGGTACGTGCGGAGGTGCCGGCCGGACGGGCGGGCCCGCGGGGCCGGTGGGCTCGACGGGCAGGTTCAGGGTCTGCTCGATCCGCAGGTGGGCGCCCATGCCGCGCTGGATCAGACCGGCCGCGCGGAACACCGAGGACAGCGGGACGACGAGATAGGAGGCGTACAGCAGGAACGCCACCAGGTCGCCGAGGGACTGCCCGTGGCCGTGTGCGCGCAGGCCTCCGACGACCAGGACCAGGAGGAAGGAGCCCTGGACGGCGAGTTCGACGGCCGAGCTCATGACGGCGGCGTACTTCGCGGTCCGCACTCCGGCGGCGCAGGCCTCGTCGACGCGGGCGCCGATGCGGGCCGCCTCACGCCGCTCGGCCCGGTACACCCGGACCATGGGCAGGGCGCCCAGGGCGCGTTCGAGGTCGGCCGCGACGGCGCCGACGGACGACTGCAGGCGCTCCGAAGCGGCGCGGATGCCCTGGAGCAGCAGGGCGACCACGGCCGCCGAGATCGCCACGGTCGCCGTGACGAGCAGCAGCAGCAACGGGTCGAGCCACGCCATCAGCGCCAGCGCGCCGCCGGCGACCATCGCCCCGGTGACCAGGTCCACCAGCGCCTGGGCGACCACCTCGCGCAGCAGGGTGGTGTCGGCGGTCACCCGCGCGATCAGGTCGCCGCCGCGCTGCCGGTCGAACTCCCGCATCTCCAGCCGCAGCAGCCGCCCCACCAGGGTGTGGCGCAGCTGCCGTACGACGCCTTCGCCGGTCCGCTCCAGCAGGAACCGGCCGGCGGAGCCGGTGGCGGCCTCGGCGGCGAACAGGGCGGTGAGCAGCAGCAGCGGCGGCCAGAGGGGCTGCTGTCCGCCGCTCGCGTCCACCACCCGCTTGGCCAGCAACGGCTGGGCGAGCCCCAGCGCGGACGCCACGAGGGTCAGCGTGGTGGCCAGGGCGATCGCGCCGCGGTGGCGGGCGGTGAGCCGGTACACGGCGAGGACCGCGGCCCGCGTGGACCGGTCCGTGTCCTCCTCGCCGCGGGCGTCCTGCTCACCGGCGGTCGTCGCCGTCGTCATCGCCGTACCGGGCCGACGGCCATCAGACGGGCGAAGTAGCCGTCGGGCGCGTCCTCGCCGACCGGCCGGCCCTCCGCCTCGATCCAGGCGTGTGCGGTGAACGGCGGTACGACGCGGACGCCGGTGCACCAGGTCGGCCAGGTGCCGCCGAGCCGGCACAGCAGGGCGGCCCCGAGGGAGCGGGGCAGGCAGCCCTTGGGCCCGGCGCAGCGCAGGCTCACCGCGCACACGGCGTCGCGGGCGCGCAGGGCCTGTGCCCCGGTCGCCGGGGCGCCGCCGCGACGCAGCAGGCCGAGGACCGCGCGGATACGGCGCGGCGGCAGCAGTGAGAGGACGACCGCCGGTACGAGGATCGCGCGGGCGGCGAGCCGGCGGCCGAGGGGAACCCCGTACGGCCGCTCCAGGGCACTGGGTGTGGTCATTCGGCGAGACCGCCGGCGCGCAGCTGCTTCACCAGGGCGTCGACGTCGGCCCGTGCGCGGTCGGGGTCGACGTCGAACGCCTCCGTCACCGCCTCCGTCGCGGCCGCTTCGTCACCACCCGCCATGAGCGTGTCGACCACCAGGGTCGCGGTGGGGTTCAGCTCCCAGTACTCGCCGGAGCGCTGGTCGAGGAGGACGGTGCCGTAGTCGGTCTTCGCGGTGCAGACGTCGGCACCGAACCGCAATGCCATGACGGCTCTCCTTTGTCCCGTGGGTTGTCTGTCCGATGGGTCACTTCGGTACGTCGTGCCGCGCACGGCCGAGCGCGCGCAGCCACACCTCGACCGAGATGGTCGAGTACAGGACGGCTTCCCGCAGGTGCCGGGTGGCGGGGCGCTCCGCCAGGCGGCGCAGCATCGCGCCGTCCACCAGCCCCAGCCGTTCCAGCCGCGAGTCCTCCCACAGCGCCTTCAGGTCGCCGCGGTGCTCGCGCAGCCCGTCGGCCGCGTCCCTCGCGGCGGTGGCCTTGTCGGTCCGGCGCAGGCACTCCTCGGGCACGACGCCGCGCATGGCGGCGGTCAGGAGCGGCTTGTACCGCCAGGGCGAGACGCGTTCCTCGGGGCGGACGGCGAGGGCGGCCTCGATGACCCGGTCGTCGAGGAACGGCGAGGCCATGGGCAGTCCGCAGCGGGCCGCCATGTGGTCCCACTGCCGGATGATGCGGGTGCAGCTGCGGATCCCTTCCAGGTCGGCGTGGAGTCCCCGGTCGGCGTGCAGCGGCCGGGCCTGCCGGGCGGCCGTGCGCAGTGCCCTGCGGGCCAGGTGCTCGGCCTCCGGTGTCATCCACTCGAACAGGCGCGGGCTCATGCCCCAGCCGAGGCTGGTGGCGACCGTCGGGGCCAGCGGGTCGCGCAGCCGGTGCTCCGCGTCCGCCAGCCAGGTGCCGTAGGGCCGGGAGTCGGCCAGGGCACCCAGCAGGGGGCCGAGCGGCCACTGCCACAGCGCCTTGAAGCCGCGCAGCTGCCGCAGCGCGAACAGCGGGCGGCGCCGGGCCAGCCGGTGGTAGTACGCCTCGCAGCACCAGGCGATGTGGTCGCCGCCGATGCCCGTCAGATGCACCCGGCTGCCCCGTTCGGCCATGGCCGGCAGGTGGTGCAGGACCCGGGCGCGGTCCATGACCCCGATGGTGGGTTCGTCCAGGACGTCGTCGATGCCGAGCAGACCGTCGTAGACGAGGGGCGAGGCCCCGGCGTCCCAGATGACGTGCTCGACGTCCGGCAGGGCGGCGGCGGCCCGCTTCGCCCAGTGCAGGTCGGTGTCGGCGGGGTCGCGTCCGGGCCAGGTGGAGGCGACGACGCGGGCCGGTGAGCGGTCGGCGAGGAAGCAGACGGAGGTGGAGTCGGGGCCGCCGGACAGGTCGCAGCTGACCGTGCCGCCCTGCCGGGTGCGGGTGTGGACGGCCTCGGTGAGGGCCTCGCGGACCAGGGGCGCGCCCGTGCGCAGCGGGACGACCGGTTCCGGGGGCGTCCACCAGCGGGTGTGGCGGGCGCCTTGTCCGTCCGGCGCGAGGACCAGTGCCTCGTGCGGGGCGACGGCCGTGACCTCGGGCCACAGCGGTTCGTCGAGCAGCGGGTGCGGGACGGGCCAGAGCAGCCGTACGGCCAGGCGTTCCGGCGCCGGTTCGGCACCGAGCGCGGCGGCCAGGACGTCCGCCCGGGTCGCGGCCACCCGGGTGCCGCGCACCGGGGCGTGGAAGACCAGACGGAGACCGGAGGCCGTGCCCTGCACCCGGATCCGTCCGTCGAGTGCGGCGACGACGTGGCAGCTGCCGGGCAGCGAACGGGCCCAGGCGTCCAGTGCGGCGAGGTCGCGCAGGGAGCCGGCGACCCGCTGCAGTTCCGTGGCGTCCACGGGGACGCAGCCGACGAGGGCGAGGGCGGCGGGGCCGACACGGGCGCTGACGATCTCCTGGTCGTGCCAGCGGCCCACGAGCCAGGGCCGGCCCGAGGCGTGATCGAGGGTGCGGCTGCCGGGGCGGGCGAAGGAGCGGGCCACGGCGGCCGCGTCCGCGCGGTCGGCGAAGACCGCGAAGTGCGCGTCGCCGTGACCCGTCCCCGCACTTGCGTGCAGATCAGTCATGACGTCGGGTCGTCGGCCGTCGCTCCTCAGCCGTTCTTGCTCAGGATGAGCCGGTCGTTGCCGTGCCGCTGCAGCAGCCCGGTCTCCCTGCGGAAGGAACCGAGTCGGACGAGGGTCGGTGCTTCGTAGGCCTTCTTCATGACCTTGCTTCTCCTCACGGGGAGTCCGTTCCGCCCCCGAGGGCGGCCTGGCATCAGCTAGCCGGGCAGCGGAGCGACCCGGCAAGATGGAGAAGAACAGTCGGATTGTCTGCCAAATCTGCCCGTTGATGGTTCGTTCGAGCGCTGAACGGGCGTCTGTCCGGCCGTTTCCCGTGCCCGGCAGGTGCCGTTGGCCTGTGCCGGAGGAACGTTTCCAGGTGGACAGTGGCGTGGTGGCGGGGCCCGGCCCGGGAACCGGCGCGGGAGGGGTCGGGAGGGCGCACTCCGGTTCCGGCCGTGATTCCGGATGAGGACCCCTAGGGGGCGAAACCGCCGGGTGTAGGGGGAGCGCTCCGCCCGGAGAGGTACGCGAAGACGGTGGAGATTGGCTCTGGAGACCGATTCCGGCCGGACGGTGCGAGAGCGACTATGAAGGCATGAGCGCAGCAACCATCTCTCCCGGCCCCGTCCGGCCGCCGACCGGCGCCACAGCCGTCGACGGCCCCCACCACCACTGGCTCGGCAACGCCCTGCGCGCCGTCAAGGTGTTCGCGGAGGCGGCGTTCGGCGTCCTGATCCTCGGCGAGTACGGCGAGGAAGCCGGCATACGCCGTAAGTGACCTCTCAGCCGCCCGCCAGGATCTCGTCGGCGTCCACGATCCGGTAGGCGTAGCCCTGCTCGGCGAGGAAGCGCTGGCGGTGGGCGGCGAAGTCCTGGTCGATGGTGTCCCGGGCGACCACCGAGTAGAAGTGGGCCTGGTGGCCGTCGGCCTTCGGGCGCAGGACACGGCCGAGGCGCTGGGCCTCCTCCTGGCGGGAGCCGAAGGTGCCGGACACCTGGATGGCGACCGTGGCCTCCGGGAGGTCGATGGAGAAGTTCGCGACCTTCGACACCACCAGCACGCTGATCTCGCCCTCGCGGAAGGCGTCGAAGAGCTTCTCTCGCTGGGCGTTGGAGGTCTCGCCCTTGATGACGGGCGCGTTCAAGTGCTCGCCCAGCTCGTCGAGTTGGTCGATGTACTGACCGATCACCAGGATCTGCTGGCCGGCGAAACGGCGGACGATCGCCTCCGTCACCTTCCGCTTGGTGTCCGTCGTCGCACAGAAGCGGTACTTCTCCTCCGTCTCGGCCGTCGCGTACGCCAGCCGCTCGGAGTCCGTCAGGTTCACCCGGACCTCGACGCAGTCGGCCGGCGCGATGTAGCCCTGCGCCTCGATCTCCTTCCACGGCGCGTCGAACCGCTTCGGCCCGATGAGGGAGAACACGTCCGACTCGCGGCCGTCCTCGCGGACCAGCGTGGCCGTCAGGCCGAGCCGGCGCCGTGCCTGCAGATCGGCGGTGAACTTGAAGACGGGAGCCGGCAGCAGATGCACCTCGTCGTAGACGATCAGGCCCCAGTCCCGGGAGTCGAAGAGCTCCAGGTGCGGGTAGACGCCCTTCCGCTTGGTCGTCAGCACCTGGTAGGTGGCGATGGTGACCGGGCGGATCTCCTTCCGCGTCCCGCTGTACTCGCCGATCTCGTCCTCGGTCAGCGAGGTCCGCTTCACCAGCTCGTGCTTCCACTGCCGGGCCGAGACGGTGTTGGTGACGAGGATCAGCGTGGTCGACTTCGCCTGCGCCATGGACCCGGCGCCGACCAGCGTCTTTCCGGCACCGCACGGGAGCACGACCACGCCGCTCCCGCCGTGCCAGAAGTTCTCCACGGCCTGCTTCTGGTACGGCCTGAGGGCCCAGCCGTCCTCCAGCAGCTCGATCGGGTGCGCCTCACCGTCGACGTACCCGGCGAGGTCCTCGGCCGGCCAGCCCAGCTTCAGCAGCACCTGCTTGATCTGCCCGCGCTCGGACGGGTGCACGACGACACTGTCCTGATCGATGCGGGCGCCGACCAGGGGGGCGATCCGCTTGGACTTCAGCACCTCCTCCAGCACCGGCCGGTCGGTGGTGGTCAGCACCAGCCCGTGCGCGGGGTGCTTGCTCAGCGTCAGCCGCCCGTACCGGTCCATCGTCTCGGCGATGTCCACGAGCAGCGCGTGCGGCACCGGATACCGGCTGTACTGCACCAGCGCGTCCACGACCTGCTCGGCGTCGTGCCCGGCGGCACGCGCGTTCCACAGCCCGAGCGGGGTGACCCGGTAGGTGTGGATGTGCTCGGGCGCCCGCTCCAGCTCGGCGAACGGCGCGATGGCACGCCGGCAGTCGTCGGCCCGCTCGTGGTCGACTTCCAGGAGCAGGGTCTTGTCGGACTGGACGATCAGCGGTCCGTTCACGTACGGCACACACCCTTTCCATAACAACCAAACGTCCAGTGTGCCCTAAACGCCGACGATCACCGTCAGTCCTCCGCCAGCTCCGCCACCCCCGTGATCCGGTGCAGCGGATACGTGCGCACCTCGTCCGCGGTGTGGTCGTACGCCGTGACGAAACCGCCCTCCACCTTGACCGGGGCGATGACGCGCTGGCTGGCGGCGCCCTCGGCGTTGACGTAGCCGATCCAGAGGGACTCGCCGGTCAGGACGGCGGCCTGCATGGTGGCCAGGGTCTCGGCGGAGGAGGTGCGGGGCAGCTCACCGCCCGAGGGCGCAGCCCCGGACCCGGCGGGCCGGCGCGGGGCGGTGGCGGCCAGGTCACCGGCGCGGATCGCGCGGATCGCCGCTGAGAGCAGCGTGGCGTCGGGCGGCGGCGGCCCGTCCGGGACGGGCTCGGGGGCGGTGCGCGGCGGGGTGCGGTGGGCGTGGGCGCGGGCGATCAGGACGTCACCCTCGGCGGACTCCGCGGCGGGCGCGTAGCCCATCGCGCGCAGGCCCTCCAGCAGCGTGGCCGGGTCCGACTGGGCGGCCAGCACGGTCGGGGCGAGGCGGCGCAGGCGCAGGGACGCGGCGCGCTTGTCGACGAGGATCTCGTTCAGCAGGGTGTCGTCGTCGCAGCGTACGTACGCCGAGGCCGCGCCGACCCGGAGGTGGCCGTGCTTGCGGGCCACGTCGTCGATCAGGTACGCGAGCGGCTGCGGCACCGGGGTGCGGGAGTGCTCGGCGAGGAAGGCGTGCAGGTCGGTGGCGGTGCGGCCGGCGTCCAGGGCGCGGCGTACCGAGGCCGGGGTGAAGCGGTACACGGTCGCGCCGCCCTTGGACTCGACGTCCGCGAGCACGTCCAGCACATCGGCGAGCGGGCGCCTGAGCGGGCCGGGAGCCACGGCCGTCAGGTCGGCCTGGAGCAGAACGTGGTCCAGCGGCTCGGGGAGCAGCGGCGCGAGGAGGCGGGCGGCGGCGGCCGTTGCCACGGACTGTTCGGCGGGGGAGAGCGGGGCGAGGGCGGGGGTGGGGCGGGGGTGATGGTGGACGGGGAGCTTGTCGCCGGGGCCGGTGGGCTCGGAGGGCTCGGTCGGGCCGATGGTGGCGCCTCCACCGGCGGACGTGTCGGCGGCGTAGGCCGCGGAGCGGATCGCTCCCGGGGTGCCGGACGCGGCACGCGAGCCCGTCCCCGGTGCCGGCGCGCCCAGCAGCGCGCGCCCGTGCGCCGACAGTGCGCCCCGTCCCGTGATGCCCAGCAGCTCCGCCTCGGACAGGGTCCAGCGGGCGAGCCGGGAGCGCAGGTCCTCCTCGCCGTCCCGGCTCCGGGGCCCGCGCAACGGCCGTTCCCAGCGCAGCCGGGCCAGCACCGACTCGGTGTCCGGTGCCGCGCCCGCCGGCAGCCCGGCCAGCAGCGTCAGCACCCGGTGCCGTACCTCGGGCGCGGCCGAGCGGTCCAGGCCCGGGCCGAGCGTGGCGAGCGCACGGTCCTTCGCGTCCCGCCCGCCGACCAGCCCCGCCGTCCGGGTGGCCGTCAGCCAGGCTTCGGCCAGCTGGGACCAGCGCTCGGCGGGTGGCCGCTCCAGCCACTCGTCGTAGGCGGGCGTGGCCGCGTACCGCTCGTCGGCCTCGCCGTCGGAGGCGATCAGACCGGCGGCGTAGGCCAGTTCCACCCAGAACGCGGCGACCGGCTCGGACACGTCCAGGGCGACGGCGGTCCGCTTCAGGTCACGGACGCTCAGACCGCCGGCCCGCAGCACGGCCGGGCCGCCCTCGTCCCAGTCCTTCAGCAGTTCCTCGACCGTGGCGAGCGCGGTGTACGCCTGCCCGGCCGCCGTCGCGTCCACCACCTGCGGACCGTGGGCCGCGGCCGGTTCCACGGCGGGCGGCAGCGGCTCGGGCACCTGGTGCGCGCGGCCCTGACGCAGATGCAGGGCCACCTCACGCGGCAGGACGACCGTGCCGGGCGCGGTCGGCAGCAGCAGGCCGCGGTCCAGCAGCCAGCGCAGATGGGCCGCCGGTTCCGGGGTGACCTGACCGTACGGCGGCCCCCACACCAGCCGCGCCAGCACCTCGCGGGCGGGCTCCGGGGCCCCGGTCAGCAGCCTGCCCATCTTCTTCCGGTGGTTGAACAGCGCGGTGAGCGCGGTCACGGCGGACACCGAGTCGTGCGTCGAGGGCAGCCCGGCCGCCGTGACGATCTCCTGGATCCGGCCCGGCGACATGCCCGAGGTGGCCTCCTGCACGGAGGGCCCGAGCCCGGTCGGGGAGGGGTGCTGCGGGGACGGCGCGAGCAGCTCACGGGCGGTCCGCACCAGCCGCAGCCGCTCGTCGTCGCCCCACACCAGCGCCTGCTCGCGCAGGCCGGCGAGGGCATGCGGCAGCGCGGCGGAGACCGTCTCGTCCCCGGCGTCCCCGGCCATCAGCGCGAGGAGCGTGTCGTACGACGCCGGGTCCGGGGCCACGGCCAGGGCCTCCGCCGTCTGCAGCGCGAACCGGTCCAGCCGCTCCAGCGCGCGCAGCACCGAGGCGCGGGTGCCGGCGCGGGTGGCCAGCTGGGTGAGGTCGGACGGGACCGGCGTGATGAGGTCGGGGCGGCTGCGCAGCAGCGCGGCCAGGGAGACGTCGTCCCGCGCGCGGAGCGCCTCGGCGAGGGAACGGGGTGCTGGGTGGGCCGCTTGGCTCATCTGACCCACGGTAGCGGGTGCCGTCCCCGACAGGCGTGCTCCCGTCGGGCCCGACCCCGGTACCGCATCGGCGAGGCGACTCTGCGCTACCGTCCTCACGGGGTTCACCGCCGTCGCCCCGGAGGGGTTTCCGTTGGGGATCGAGAGCGACCAGGTCGTCTACGAGTACCTGAGCCGTGTCGGAGACATCGCTCAGCAACGGCAGTTGCCGTCGGCCACGCGGATGCGGCTCGTGTCGGAGCTGCGCAACGAGATCGACCGGCACCGGGCCAAGGCGACGGTCGACAGTCCCGCCGCGGTCCGCCGCATCCTGGACCGGCTGGGCACCCCGGACGAGGTCGTCGCAGCCGCGGGCGGCACGTCCGGCACATCCCCCGGTGTGCACGGCACCGGCCGGGCTCCGCAGCCGCCCGCCGCCGTGCCCGTGCAGCCGGTGCCGGCGGACGGGGACAAGGGCGGCAACGGGGAACGGCGGAAGGGCCTGCGCCGGGTCGTCCCCCGCCCACGCCCCGCCGCAGCCGAGGCCACCCCCGCCCGTGCCGACGGCCCCTCCCCGCCGCATCTCGCCGCCGCGCACGAACTCGGGGACAGCGCCGTACAGCCCGACTGGTGGCGGGTGGGGGGTGGTTCCCCGGGTGCCGCCGCCGAGACTGACTCGGTGCCGGGGTTCGTGGGTGGTGTGGAGATCCCGGAGCTGCTGCGGCGGCCGCCGCAGCCGACGGAGCAGAAGGCCGAGCCGGCCCCCGACCCGGCCGCACCGGAACCGGAGGCCACCGAGGCCGAAGCCGCCCCGCGCCGGCACCTGTTCCCCCGCCCCGCCGCCGGCTGGACCAACCCGCTCCTGCTGCTGGCTGCCGCCGCCCTGGTCGCCGGTGCGGTGCTGGGGAACTGGTTCGCCCTGCTCCTCGGCTGGGTGATCGCCTACGGCTCGCGGCGGCTGACCCCCGCAGAGAGCAAGTGGGCGGTCATGGTTCTGCCCGGTACGGCGGTCGCCGCCGGGGTGGTGTGGCTGTGGGGGAGGGCCAACGGCCGCTGGGGGCAGCCGATCGCGCAGGGGCACATGAACGAGGCGGTCGCCGGTACGTGGCCGTGGGTGGTCCGTGGGGCGGCCGTCGCCTCGGCGCTGTTCCTGGTGTGGCGGTCGCAGAGGAGCCGGTGAACGGGCGCGCCTTGCAGGCGACCCCAGCCGGAAGAAAAGCCTGGCCGAACCGCCGGAGGCACCCGGCACAATGACCCATATGACATTCACCGTCGGCTTCGACCTCGACATGACCCTGATCGACTCCCGGCCCGGTATCCACGCGTGCTACCGGGCGCTGTCCGAGCGGACCGGGGCGTACATCGACGCCGACCTGGCGGTGACCCGGCTCGGACCGCCGCTCGCGGAGGAGCTGGTCAACTGGTTCCCCGAGGAGCAGGTGCCCGCGATGGCGGACCTGTACCGGGAGATGTACCCGGCGATCGCCATCGCCGCGACCCCCGCCATGGCGGGCGCCCGGGAGGCGATGGCCGCGGTGCGGGCGGCCGGTGGACGGACGATGGTGGTCACGGCGAAGTACGAGCCCAACGCCAAGCTGCACCTGAGCCACCTCGGCATCGAGCCGGACGTGGTCGTGGGCGACCTGTGGGCCGAGCAGAAGGCGCAGGCGCTGCGCGAGTACCGGGCCGGCGTGTACGTCGGCGACCATGTCGGGGACGTGCGCGGGGCCCGTACGGCGGGAGCACTGTCGGTGGCCGTGGCGACCGGACCCTGCCCCGCCGACGAACTGCACGCCGCCGGCGCGGACGTCGTCCTGGCGGACCTGTCGGCCTTCCCGGCGTGGCTTGCCGCCTACCGTGAGGCGCCCCGCGCCTGACGGCGGCCCGCGGCGATCGACCGCAGGACCCCCGCGCCGGCGACCAGGAAACCGACGGCCATGAGCATGCTCAAACCGAACATGTACGTCGGAAAAGGTTTTGCGCCGAGGAAGAGCGGGGCCACCGTGACGAGCGTGGCCACGGCACCGATGAAGAAGACGATCGCACCGGCGCGGATCAGCCGGTCACCGGGCCCGGCGGAATTCGTTTGGGTTTTGTCACGCACCGGACCAGGGTAGTTCCCAGCGCGAGAGAACAACCGGGGGACGTCTTGTCACCGGCCCCAAGACCATTAGCCTTGGTGGCAGCGGGTCACGGTCGACCCGCTCTAGTGCTATCAAGAGCCGTTTCCGAAGTAGTTTTCCCAACGAGTACGAGGACGAGGACAGACGTGCCTACCGGCAAGGTCAAGTGGTTCAACAGCGAGAAGGGCTTCGGCTTTCTCTCCCGCGACGACGGCGGTGACGTCTTCGTCCATTCCTCGGTTCTCCCCGCCGGAGTCGACGCACTCAAGCCGGGACAGCGCGTGGAGTTCGGAGTCGTCGCCGGTCAGCGCGGTGACCAGGCCCTGTCGGTGGTCGTGCTCGACCCGACGCCGTCCGTCGCCGCCGCCCAGCGCAAGAAGCCGGACGAGCTGGCCTCCATCGTGCAGGACCTGACGACCCTTCTCGAGAACATCACGCCGATGCTCGAGAAGGGCCGGTACCCGGACAAGGCCTCCGGCAAGAAGATCGCGGGCCTGCTGCGGGCGGTCGCCGACCAGCTGGACGTCTAGCCCCCGTCGGGGGAACACGAGCACACCCGGGCCGAGGGGCACCACCAGCCCCTCGGCCGCCGTCGGTCTCAGGGCAACGCGTCGCTCGTCAGGGGAACGAGAGGGCCTCGGGTGCGAGGGCCGGCAGCAGTCCCTCGGCCGCCGCGCGGGTGAGCAGGCCGCGGATCGCCGCGTAGCCCTCCTCGCCCAGGTCGGCGGTGAACTCGTTGACGTACAGCCCGATGTGCTGGTCCGCCACGGCCGGGTCCATCTCCTGGGCGTGGGCCATGACGTACGGCCGGGACGCCTCGGGATCGTCCCAGGCGGCCCGTACGGAGGCGCGGACGGAGTCCGCGAGCCGGGTGAGGGCCTCCTCGCCCAGGGAGCGCCTGGCGACGATCGCGCCGAGCGGGATCGGCAGCCCGGTGGTCCGCTCCCAGTGCTCGCCCATGTCGGCGAGCTTGTGCAGCCCGTAGTTCCGGTAGGTGAACCGGGCCTCGTGGATCACCAGTCCGGCGTCCACCTTGCCGTCCCGCACGGCGGGCATGATCTCGTGGAACGGCAGGACCACGATCTCGCCCACGCCGCCGTCCGGCAGCGTGTCCGCCGCCCACAGGCGGAAGAGGAGGTACGCGGTCGACTTCTCGCTGGGCACCGCGACCGTACGGCCCGTGAGGTCGAGGTCCGGCTCGCGCGTGAGCACCAGCGGCCCGCAGCCCCGCCCCAGTGCACCGCCGCACGGCAGCAGCGCGTACTCGCCGAGGACGTACGGCAGGACGGCGTACGACACCTTCAGTACGTCGAACTCGCCGCGCTCGGCCATGCCGTTGGTGATGTCGATGTCGGCGAAGGTCACGTCCAGCGCGGGGGCGCCGGGGACCCGGCCGTGGGCGAGGGCGTCGAAGACGAACGTGTCGTTGGGGCAGGGGGAGTACGCGATCCGCAAACGGTCCAACTGGTCACTGGTCATACGGTGTCCAACTCTCCAAGGCCGGTGCGAGCTTCCCGAAGCCCTCGGTGAGGGCGTCGAGGGCGTCGCCGATGCGCCAGGCGGCGCGGTCGCGCGGGCCGACCGCGTTGGAGACCGCGCGGATCTCCAGCACCGGCGTGCCGTGCACGGCGGCCGCCTCCGCCACCCCGAACCCCTCCATGCCCTCGGCGAGCGCCCGCGGGTGCCGGGCGCGCAGCTCGGCGGCGCGGGCGGCGGTGCCGGTGACGGTGGAGACGGTCAGGACGGTGCCGGCCGGGGCGCCGGTGGCCTGGCACGCGACCCGCACCAGTGGTCCCGGCGGGTGGTGGGTGATGGTTCCGAAGCCCAGCTCGGTGACCGGGACGAAGCCGTCGGCGGTCTCCGCGCCCAGGTCGGCCACGGTGATCCGGTCGGCGACGACGAGCGAGCCGACGGGCGCCCCCGGCTGGAAGCCGCCGCCGATCCCGGCCGAGACGACCAGGTCGTACGGGGTGCCGGCGAGACGGGCCGCGGTGAGCGCGGCGGACACGGAGGCCGCGGCGAGGGCCGGGCCGACACCCGCGTCGAGCAGATCCCAGCCGTCGGCCGTACGGGTCAGACCCGCGCCGGGCAGCCGGACCTGCTCCACCGGCGAGGCGAACGCCCGTGCCACCGCGTCCCGTTCTGCCGGGACCGCGGTGGCCACGAGGACTCGTCGTGCGCGCACGGAAGCCGTGGTCAGGCCTTCTTCAGCTTGAACGACCACATGCCCTGGTTGGCCTTGTCGCCCATGCGGATCGTGACCGTGTTGGTGTCGCCCTGGGTGCCGTACTGCTGGTTGAAGAACGCGCTGCCCGGGATGGTGCGGTAGGTCTTCCTGCTGACGTCGGTGAACTGCTGGCCGTTCACCAGGAGGACCCAGCCGGCGTCCGCGATCTTCGGGTCGACACCGAAGCGGACCGTCTCGTCCTGGTCGACCTTGATCGACTTGGCCTTGTCGACGTTCTTGACGCACGTCGCCAGCGACTTGGCGTCCAGCGCGTTGCCGTCGTTGTAGCACATGGCCTCGGAGTTGACCGAGCTGTCGCCGACGGTGACCGTCGCGACGGGCGTCGGCTTCTCACAGGCCGAGAGCAGGAGCAGTCCGGCGGATACGGCGCCGGCGGCGGCGATGGCGCGGCGGCGTCGCACAACGCGGTGTACATCAGCGGCTTCGCCGCGGGGCAACGTGGTCATGGCCGAAGGCTATCGGGCGCTTCGAGGCGTCCGGCCACGTGGGGTGCGGCGTGCCCGCTTCGTTACGCCAGCCGTGCCCGCGTTCCGGGAAACCGTGTCCGCTTCGTTATGCCGGAGCAGGTCGGGCCGGGGCGTCAGGCCACCCGGGACCGTGCACGGCCGCCGTGGCGGGCCGAGGCGATCAGGCCCTTCATCGTGGTCAGCCAGCCGACCGCCACGAACACCGCGCCGACCAGCAGGCCGACGGTGCCGTCGAGCGGCAGCACGATGCCGACGGCGCCGCCGAACACCCAGGCCATCTGCAGCAGCGTCTCCGAGCGGGCGAACGCCGAGGTGCGCACCAGCTCCGGCACGTCCCGCTGGATCAGCGCGTCCAGGGCCAGCTTGGCCAGCGCCTGGCCGAACCCGGCGACGGCCGCGAGGCAGGCCATCAGGAACGCCCCGAAGAACAGGGCGGCCACGATCGCCGTACCGAGCACCACCGCCACGACGGTCACGATGATGATCTCCGGGGCACGGGAGCGCAGCCAGGCCCCGACGGCCGTACCCAGCGCGTTGCCCACACCGGCGGCGACACCGACGATCCCGAGCGAGACCGCCGCGCTCGCGCCGGTCAGCGGGTGCTCGCGGAGCAGGAACGCGAGGAAGAAGATCAGGAAGCCGGACAGACAGCGCAGGGCGGCGTTGGCGCCGAGCGCGTGGGTGACGGCGGGGCCCACGGTCCGCAGCCCCGGCCGTTTCACCTGTTCCCTGCGCCGCTGCGGCCCGTGCAGATGCTGCTCGTCGGCCGCGAGCAGCGCCACGTCCTCGCCCTTGGCCGAGTCCACCTTGGGCGGCAGGGAGAACGACAGGAACGTTCCCCCGACGAAGATCACGAAGGCGCCGTACAGCGGCCAGGGATCGCCGGCCCTGTGCAGGCCCGCGGCGACCGGCGCGGCGACCCCGGTGGCCAGCAGCCCCGCCAGGGTGACCCGTGAGTTGGCCTTGACCAGCGAGAACCGGGGCGGCAGCAGCCGGGGCACGACCGCGCTGCGGACCACCCCGTACGCCTTCGACGCGACCAGCACCCCCAGCGCCGCGGGATACAACTGCAGGCTGCCGCTCGCCACGGCGCCCGAGATCACCAGCGCGAGCAGGGCACGGGCCAGCATGGCCCCGGCCATCGCGGCGCGCCGGCCGTGCGGCAGCCGGTCCAGGAGGGGGCCGATGACCGGGGCCAGGACGGTGAACGGCGCCATGGTGATGGCGAGATACAGCGCCACCCGCCCCCGCGCCTCGTCGGTCGGCACGGAGAAGAACACGGTGGAGGCGAGCGCCACGGTGATCATCACGTCACCCGCCCCGTTGACGGCATGCAGCTCGATCAGCTTCCCGAGCCCCGACTCGCCCGCCCCGTGCGCGTGCGTGGCCTTCCGGATCCCGCGCGCGGCCCCGGTGACCGGAAAGTGCAGGGCACGCCCGACGGAACGGACGGCGCCACCGACCCGGCTCGCACCGCCACCCCGAACACCACGCCTGTCCGCGGTCGCCACGTGCTTCATAGTGCCCTGAGACGCGGCCCGATAATGCGGTATGGCGCGGAAGAGGCGGGTGCGCGGGCAGGAAAGAATGCCGCGTGGCGGCGAAGAATCTTGTTCGGTGTAGCGTGCGTGTCTCAGCCATAACGCAGAATGGATGGCAGAGGTGCGCCCAGCGCGCGGATGCAGACGTCGATGCGGTCCTCCGGTCCGCTCCGTCGGCAGACCCGCCGTCAGGCAGCCGCACTCGACGAGACGGCGTAGGAGAGAAGCGATACCTGTGAGCGCAGCGACAACGCGAAGCCGCACCCCCGACCGCCTGTGCGCCGAGGCGGTCGACCTCGCCCGCGCCGCCGCCGAGGAGGCCGCGGCCCCCGGTGTGGTCGGAGAGCACGTCGGCCTCGCCTCCGAGGGCGACCGCGTTGTCACGCACCTCTTCGAGTGCAAGGAGCTGGGCTACCGCGGCTGGCGCTGGGCGGTGACCGTGGCCCGCGCCTCCCGCGCCAAGATCGTCACGCTCGACGAGGTGGTCCTCCTCCCCGGCCCCGACGCCCTGCTCGCCCCGGAGTGGGTGCCGTGGAGCGAACGGCTGCGCCCCGGCGACCTCGGCCCCGGCGACCTGCTCCCCACCGACCAGGACGACCTGCGCCTGGAGCCCGGCTACACCGGCGAGGAGCAGCCCTCGCCGAAGTCGCTGGTCTCGCACGAGATGGAGGAACTGGCGGAGGCCGAGGACGCCGACGTCACTCCGGGCACCCCTGCCGTGCAGCCCACGGTGCCCTCCCGTGGCTCGATCGCGGCGGTGGCGGAGGAACTGGGCATGCGCCGGGCCCGGGTCCTCTCCCGCTACGGCCTGCACATCGCCGCGGACCGCTGGGAGGAGTCGTACGGCCCGAAGACCGCGATGGCCCAGGCGGCCCCGGCCACCTGTATGACCTGCGGTTTCCTCAACCCCATCGGTGGTTCCCTCGGCCAGGCCTTCGGCGTCTGCGCCAACGAGTTCTCCCCCGCCGACGGCCGTGTGGTCTCCCTGGCCTACGGCTGTGGCGGCCACTCGGAGGCAGCGGTCATGCCGAAGCCCCCGCAGCCGGCCCCGCCGGTCATCGACGAGACCCGGGTGGACCCCTTCCCCCTGCGCCCGGCCCGCGACTCGGGCTCGGTCCCGGAGGCGGGCGACGAGGAGACGGCGGAACTGGGCCACTCCTGAACCGGATCTTCCCTGGGAGACTGCGGGAGTGATCGTCAGACTCGCGACCCGGCAGGACCTCCCCGGGTTCCTCGCGCTCGCCGCCCAGGTCGAGCACTGGTTCGGCCCGATGGCGGACGACCCCGGTTTCACCGGTGCCGTGGAGAAGAACATCCGCCGCTCCACGGCACTGGTCGCCCAGGAACCCGGACCGGATCTGCTCGGGGCCCTTCTCTTCGGGGGAACGGCCCCCGTCCACAAGGTCCACTGGCTGGTCGTCTCGGAATCCGCCCGGGGCAGGGGCGTCGGCCGCGCGTTGCTGTCCGAGGCGACCCGCCGATTCGGCGGTGGCCCCGGCACCGTCGAGGTGGTGACCTTCGGCCCCGACCACCCCGGCGCGGTGACGAGCGGCGCACGCGCGTTCTACGAACGCCTCGGCTTCACCCCGGCCGAACCGGCCGCCCCGGCCCGGAGGGCGGCTCCCGGCAGGTCTACCGCCGCACGCTCCCGGCCTGAGCCCCCGCCTGCGCCAACGGGAGCTCGCGGGAACGGAGTTGCCGGTGGAGCCTCCTCGTCCGGACGCCCTTCGGACCGTACCTGGGCCGTACACGGCTCGTACATGGGTCGTACGCCGCCCTCCGGCTGACCGGATGAAACCGGCTGCTCCATAAGAGGTGCCGGCCCCGTCGTCGAGCCCCGCCGGGACCCCGCTCCTTGATCATCGCCGGGTCGGCGCTCGGCCGGCCTCGAGGCGAGGAGTGGTCCGATGGCGGGTCGGAGACTTTCCAGGAGGTGGGCCGCCGTCTGTGCCGGGCTGGCCCTGGCGCTGGGCGTGGGCCACGGCACGGCGACCGCGGCGGGCGACCCCGTGCCCCCGGCACCGAAAAGGATCCTCTCCTTCCCGCTGGCCGCGGCCGGGGGCCTCCTCCACCCGGACGCGCCGCCGGCGGGTGCCGACGACTGGAGCTGCAAGCCCACGCGTGAGCATCCTCGCCCGGTCGTCCTGCTGCACGGGACCTGGGCGAACGCCTACGACGACTGGGGCCTGATGTCCCCGTACCTGAAGCAGCTGGGCTACTGCGTCTTCGCCGCCGAGTACGGCGGGGCGCCCGGCAACCCGGTCAAGGCCACCGCGCACGTCCCGGACTCCGCCCGGCAGATCGCGGCCTACGTCGACCGCGTGCTCAAGGCCACCGGCGCCCACCAGGTCGACCTCGTCGGGCACTCCCAGGGCGGCGGTCTGACGCCCCGCTGGTACCTGCGGTTCGCCGGCGGCACGGACCCCGGGCACCCGGAAAGCAACAAGGTGCACGGCCTCATCGGCCTGGCGCCGTCCAACCATGGCACGACGGCCTCCGGCCTCGGCACCCTGACCACGAAGCTGGGCCTCAACCCGGCGGTGTCTCTCCTCGCCGGACAGGCGTACTCGGACCAGATGGTCGGCTCCGAGGTGAACACGACGCTGGACCGGGACGGGGACACGCAGCCGGGGGTCGACTACACCGTCATCGCCACCAGGTTCGACGAGGTCGTCACCCCCTACACCCACCAGTTCCTGACCGCGGGACCGGGCGCGACCGTCAAGAACATCACGATCCAGGACATCTGCCGCGCGGATGCCTCCGAACACCTCTCGATCGCATACGACTCCAACGCCGCCCAACTCGTCCGCAACGCCCTCGACCCGGCCCACGCGGAGCCCGTCAGCTGCGGCCTGACCTTGCCGGTACTGGGCGGCTGACCGTGGTCTGTCGCCCGGACGGAACAGGCTCAGGCGGCAGAGGCAAGGGGAGTGCGGCAGTCACGGCAGAGTCCTGGAGCTGGTGAGCGGAAGGCACGGTCGCAGTCGTCGCAGTTCTGGAAGGGGTGCCGGATCGGTGGGGGTGCGACCGGGGCGCGGAAAGGCGGCGGCGGAGGCAGGTGCGCGGCCAGGCGATGGGCGAGAAGGGCTGCCGGGCGGTGCAGGGGCTCGGCCGGCAGGTCGGCCGTCAGGGCCCGGCGTACGGCCGCCGGGCCCACCTCCCGTTCCAGCCAGGCGGCGACCCCCGGCGCCAGGTGATCCGCATCACACTCGCTGAGCAGCAGCCGGGAGTCGTGACGGCGGAGATCCGCGAGCAGGTCCGTGGCCATCTGGAGGAGCTTGGGGGACGGACAGGCCGGGCGCGGTACCGCGGGTAACTGCTTGCGGGGCGCCCGCTCCCTCTTCCTCGGTACGGCGTCGGGCTCGTGGCCGTCCCGGGTACGGCGCCCCGGCTGATTGCAGGAGACGGTGCGCGTGACGATACGGCCGCCCGGGATCCGCTGCCGCTCCCGGCGCAGATAGCCGTGCGCCTCCAGCTCCCGCAGCGCGGCGGCGATCCGGGTGGCCCCCTCCGGGAAGCGGGCCGCCAGGGTCTTGATGTCGACCTGGGCACCCGCCGGAAGCGACTGGATGTACACACCGAGCCCGATCGCGAGCCCGGACAGCTCCGGGTGCTGGGCGAGGTGGTTGCCGATCACCGTGAAATGGGAGGCGTGCCGCGAGTTGTCGTGCACCAGGCCGCCCGCGCCGGATTCACACCGCCGGTTCGGGTGGTTGTTTGCGCCAAGCCGGGACCGGGCGCGCGCGGACGCGCTAGGGTTCTGGGTATCCATCGGGAAGGGCTTTCTTCCTGGGTGGTCAGGCCCTCGCAACGGGAGTGCTAGTCCCTGCGAGGGCCGTCGTATGTCCGGGTTGTTGCGCTGAGCGTAGAACGCACAACAGGCCGACACGCCAGCCGCGTTGGCGATTTTCACCCTCCTGAGTGAGTTTGCGCCGCGGGAGGGTGGGGTGGGGCTTGGTGAGGTTCTTTCACCTGGTTGTTCCTTGGGAAAGACCACCCCCACCGCCGGAGCACCGATCCCCGTGCTCCGGTGGCAGCTGGATCTCCGCCCACACCGTCTTGCGCGGCGCCAACCCCGGCGCGACACCCCATGTGTCGGCCAGCGCCTCCACCAGGAGGAGACCCCGGCCGCAGTCGGCGTCGGGGGCGGGACGCGTGGGCCGGGGGAGGCGGTCACCGCGCGTGTCCGTCACCTCGATACGGAGGGTGCCGCCGACGGCGTACAGCGTCAGCCGGAAGTCCCGGCCGGTGACCCGGCCGTGGGTGGCCGCGTTGGCCGCGAGCTCGGCGACGATCAGTTCCGCCGGATCCAACGGCACTCCCCAGGAGCGGAGTTGTTCCGTGGCGAGCAGCCGGGCGAGACGGGCGCCGCGAGGTGTGGAGGACAGTTGAGCGGTGAAGTTCGGGATGGGGGTGGAGATTTCCTGGTTCACATCACTCAGCGTGGCCGCGCCTGCTACCTGTGAATAGTGACGACGCGGTTGCGTACGGTCACTGTCCTGGGGTTGTCCGGTGGTGTCCAGTCTGTCGGAAAGGGGGCGCGGCGTGAGCGAGGAAGAGGAGCCGGGGTGGGAGGTCGACCCGGACGACGAGTGGGGTGTGGCCGTCATCGCCATGGTGGGACGGCAGTTGAAGCTGCGGCGCGAGTCGGTCGGCATGCGGGCCGCCGACTTCGGCAAGGCCCTGGGCTACAGCGAGGACATGGTCTACAAGCTGGAGTCCGGCAAGCGGATCCCGAGGCCGGAGTACCTCGACAAGGCGGACACGGTGTTGAACGCGGGCGGGCTGCTCGCCGCGATGAAGGAGGACGTGGAGAAGGTCCGGTATCCGAAGAAGGTTCGGGAGCTGGCGGAGATGGAGGGGAAGGCGGTTGAGCTACAGCTCTACGACCCCTTGAACATCCACGGGCTGTTGCAGACACCGGAGTACGCACGGGCCCTGTTCGCCATGCACCGACCGGCTCTCACGCAGGATCACATCGAACGGGCCGCGAAGGCGCGAGTGTCCCGGAAGGCGGTGTTCGAGCGGGATCCGGCGCCCGAACTCAGCTTCGTCCTGGAGGAGTGGGTGCTTCGGCGCCCCCTGGGTGGTAGGGCACTGCTACGACAGCAACTCGAACACACCCTGGAGCTGGGGCAGTTGCGCGGTGTCGAAATCCAGGTGATGCCGATTGACCACCCGGAGCATGCTGGTGTTGAGGGCGGTATCGAGGTGCTGAAGTTCGCGGACGGCTCGGCGGTCGGGCGCTCTCCGGCTGTGGCCAACGGCCGTCCGGTTTCTGAGCCGAGGCATCTCCGCATCCTCGAACTGAGGTATGGGATCATCCGGGCGCAGGCACTCTCTCCGCGGGAGTCGCTGGCCTTCATTGAACACCTGCTGGGAGAGACATGATGCGCTGGTTCAAGAGCAGCTACAGCAGCAGCAGCGACCCTGACTCCTGCGTCGAAGTGGCCCTGGACTGGAACATGACCCCCACCACCATCCACATCCGCGACTCCAAGCAGACCGACGGCCCCCAGCTGGCACTCGCGCCGGAGGCCTGGGTCGATTTCGTGTCGTACGCGGTGGGGGACTGACACTGATCGGCTGCGGTGCCGGCGGGATTCGAACCCGCGGACGGGGAGAGGTTCTCAAGGCGAGCCGTTCGTCAGCAGCAGATGGAAGGTACGGCCCCGGTAGACGAACGACGCGGTGTCGGAGCTGCTGCCATCGAAGTACACCGGCGGCTGCGGCTCCTCGCCACTGTAGTAGCCGGTGGAGCGCAGGAAATCGGGGCTGACAGCGGCGAAGGACCATGCCGAGCCGTCTGCGCCGAGCAGTTCCCGGGCGAAGCCGCGCACCAATCGCTCGGCGTCCACCGCCGGGTAGTGGTGGCCGTAGGGGCTGAACGCCTCGCACAGCATCCAGCGCAGCCGTGCCAGGAAGCCCGCATGGTCGAGCGGGCTGACCGTGGCGCGGAAGCCCTCGCGCAGGAGCGGACGCCCGAAGGGCTCGCTGTCGTACTCGTCCGACAGGTTGTACCAGTTGCGGCGCACGTCTGCGGCACGCATCAGCTGCTCGAACAGGGCACTGCGCAGGAAAGCGTGCAGGACATCCTGGCGGTTCCCGGCTGTGACGGGCGCATCGCAGTCCACTGTGAGCTGCAAGGTGTTGCTGTTCATCGCGTGGTCGACGGCAGAGAGGAAGGCGTCGACGGCCGGCGGTTCTGGATCGGGCGCCGGCGCGGTGAAGTTCGGGGAACCCATGTCGGCACCCTTGCGGACGCCCCCTCGCTACTTCAACGGCATTTTCGCTGCTCCGACCGGTCGCCTCACCATGCCGCACCAACTGCCCCGGTCCCCCAATAGAAGGTAGAACCCGGCAAAGGGTCACAGAACGCGCTCTAGGAGATGTCCTTGATGACGCAGTTTCCCGATGCTGCGGCGCGGGCGTAGAAGTCACGGAGAACGCCTAAATCCTCTACGAGCGAGCCGTCCTCAAGCATGTTCATGTACTCCTTACGGCCGTCCGGCAGCTCGACGGTCATGTAAAAGGAGTACACGTCCAGCTCCTCCAAGAGATGCCCTCGCTCCCGGATCAGGCAGTCCAGGTCGATGCCCTTGAGAAACGCGTCGACCGCTTGGACCTCGTCCGGCATGAGGAGCAGGAGGTTGTTCATCCGCAGGGCGTGCCCACGACCTCGGTAGTTGAGGATGGATCCGCCCATGATGACGTCACACGCAGGTGGCTCTCCTGTGGGCGGCGCGAAGTCGACTTCATCGATGTTTTCGCGTCCGGTGAGGAGGACATGGATCGCGTCCCAGGTACGCGTGATGTAGACCGACTCCAAGGTCCGCAGCCGTGATCCCGGCCGTGGATACTCCGCGTCGTCGTACCACTCGTTGCGCACCTGTTCCCGGCCTGATTCCGGTCCCTCCGGATGGTCGAGCAGGGCCAAGATCTCCGACTCTTCATGCCGGGTGATGCCCATCCAATAACCCATGTCAGTCTCGATCCTCACCCTCGCGAGCGAGTCGGTCTGCGGCGGCTTTCAGGTGGTCATTGAGCTGCTCGAGACGCTGCCAGGAAGTGAAGTCGGTGCCGTCGCCGAGCGAGTAGTGCAGGGCGGGGCGTGCCGTCGGGCCGAGGCGTCCGCAGCCTCCATCGCACCCTGCACGCTCCGTCCGTACAGCGTGATCCCGGCGTTCATGTCGCCGGCGGCGTCCCGGACCTTGGAGATCACCGACCGCACACCCCCGGGCGAGATGTCCCACCCCGTCACAAGAACCCCCGTACATCCCTTGGTCGATACGTTTTCTGTCACTGCGGTCAGCCTCGCACACACCACTGACAACACGATCTTCATCTCTATCAACCTGGTCGGCGCGGAACCAACGGGCTTCCGGCCAAGGTGTGGCGCCTCCCCCGGCGCGGTACCTTCAGTCGTCGTCGACGAGGAGTGTGAACGTGAGCAAGTACGTGCGGCCGGCGGCCGAGGGTGCCGATCCCTTCGGGACGGCCAGGCTGCGCCGTGGTGTCCTCGACGCCTGGGCCACCAGCCCCGCCCGGTTCCGCGAGGACGCCAACGCCGAGGAGGACCTGGTCCTCGGCGGCTACCGGGACCGGCTCGTCGTCGAGCTGGCCCAGAACGCCGCCGATGCCGCCGCCCGGGCCGGGACGCCCGGCCGGCTGCGGCTCACCCTCCAGGGCGGCGTCCTCGTCGCCGCCAACACCGGTGCCCCGCTGGACGCGGCCGGAGTCGAGTCGCTGTCCACGCTGCGCGCCTCGGCCAAGCGGGACGCCGAGGTCACCCAGGGTGCCGTCGGACGCTTCGGGGTCGGGTTCGCCGCCGTACTCGCGGTGACCGACGAACCCGCGATCGTGGGGCGGCACGGGGGTGTCCGGTGGTCGCTCGGTGAGGCGCGGGAGCTGGCCGGTGAGATCGCCCGGCACAGCCCCGGCCTCGGGGACGAGGTCCGGCGCCGGGACGGGCACGTGCCGCTGCTCCGGCTGCCGTTCGCCGCGGAGGGCACCGCCCCGGACCCGTACGACACCGCCGTCATCCTGCCCCTGAGGGACACGGCCGCCGCCGATCTCGCCGAGCGGCTGCTGAACGCCGTCGACGACGCGCTGCTCCTCGCCCTGCCGGGGCTGGAGGAAGTGGTGATCGAGGTCAACGGTGATCAGCCGCGCACGCTGCGGCGTCGTACCGAGGGCGGCGTCATCGTCGTGGAGGACTCGCGGGCGGGTGCCACGCGGTGGCGTACCGCGTCCGCCCACGGGGCGCTCACCCCCGACCTGCTGGCCGACCGGCCGGTGGAGGAGCGGCTGCGGTCCCACTGGTCGGTGACCTGGGCCGTACCGGAGGATGACCGGGGGCGGCCCGTGCGTCCTCGGACCACGCCCGTCGTGCACGCCCCCACCCCGAGCGACGAGCCCCTCGGCGTCCCGGCCCTCCTCATCGCCTCCTTCCCCCTCGACACCACCCGCCGGCACACGGCTCCCGGCCCCCTCACCGACTTCCTGGTGCAGCGCGCCGCCGACCTCTACACCGAACTGCTCGCCGAGTGGCGGCCGGTGACGGAGGGGATCATCGACCTCGTCCCCGGGCCCCTCGGCAAGGGCGAGCTGGACGGGGCGCTGCGGCAGGCCGTGCTGGAGCGGCTGCCCCGTACTGAGTTCCTCCCACCCGCCCACCCGGCCTTCCTGCCGCCCGCCGTGACGCCCGAAGGGCACGACACCGGCCTGCCCGAAGCCCTCCGGCCCCGGGACGCCGAGGTCGTGGAGGGTGCCGGGGCGGACACCGTGCGGGTGCTCGCCGAGGTGCTGCCCACCCTGCTGCCCGCCGGTCTGGAGCGGCGCGCCGAGCTGCGCACCCTCGGCGTCGCCCGGCTGCGGCTCGCCGATGCCGTCGACCGGCTCGCCGGTCTCGAGAAGGACCCCGACTGGTGGTGGCGGCTCTACGACAGCCTCGCCGGGGTCGATCCGGACCGGCTGTCCGGGCTGCCGGTGCCGCTCGCCGACGGGCGGACCACCATCGGGCCCCGTCAGGTCCTCCTCCCCACCGCGGACGCCGCCCGGATCGACCCGGACGTCCTCGGCCGGCTCGGGCTGAAGGTCGCCCACGAGGACGCCGCGCACCCGCTGCTGGAGAAGCTGGGCGCGCTGCCCGCCACCCCGCGCGCGGTGCTCACCACCCCGCAGGTCCGGGCCGCCGTCGCCGCCTCGCTGGAGGACGAGGGGGTCGGCTGGGAGGAGGACGCGCCGGACGCGGAGGAACTGGCCGACACCGTGCTCTCGCTGGTCCGGGACGCGGGCCTGGAGCCCGGGGACGAACCCTGGCTGGGGGCCCTGGCACTGCCCGACGAGGACGGGGAACTTGCCCCCGCCGGTGAACTCGTCCTGCCCGGCAGCCCGTTCGCGCGCGTGCTCCGCGAGGGCGAACTCGCCGCCGTGGACCACGACCTGGCCGACAAGTGGGGCGAGCAGCCGCTGGCCGCGTGTGGTGTGCTCGCGAACTTCGCGCTGGTCCGCGCCGCCGACGTCGTCCTCGACCCGGACGAACTGGAGCCCCGGGACGGCGACTTCGCCGAGCCCGACGACGCCGGGCTGCTGGACGCGGTCGACGTGTGGTGCGAGGACATCCTCGACCGCTTCCCGGACAGCCCGGTGCCCCCGGTCGCCACCGAGCTGGTCGCCGTACGCGATCTGGACCTGGTGGACGACGAGCACTGGCCCGAGGCGCTCGCGCTGCTCGCGCAGCCGCCGCTGCGGGACGCCCTCACCCAGCCGGTCCGCGTCCTGCTGCCCGACGGCACGCACGAGATCGTCCGGCCGTACACGGCCTGGTGGCTGCGCGGACATCCGGTGCTCGACGGCCGCCGCCCGGCGGGTCTGCTCGCCGCCGGCGGCGATCCGCTGCTGCGCGGCCTGTACGACGAGGCCGACGCGACCGGGTTCGAGGACGAGCAGGTGCTGCGGGCCCTGGGCGTACGGACCTCCGTCGCGGCCCTGCTGGACGAGCCCGGTGGCGCGGCCGAGCTGCTGGACCGGCTGGCCGACCCGGCACGCCCCGTCTCCTCGGCTCAACTGCACGGTCTGTACGGCGCGTTGGCGGAGCTGGATCCGGAGCAGGTGACCCTGCCGGACGAGCTGCGGGCCGTGGTCGACGGCCGGGTGGAGGTCGTGGACGCGGCCGATGCGGTCGTGGTCGACTCGCCCGACCTGCTGCCGTTCACCTCCGGGGTGCCGCTGCTGCCCGTCCGGCCGGCGCGGGCCGCCGAGCTGGCGGAGCTGTTCCAGGTGCGGCGGCTGAGCGAGTCGGTCACCGGCGAGGTGCACTCCGAGGGGGCCGGGCACGAGGTGCCGGAGTCGGTGCGGGTGCTGCTCGGGCCGCGGACGCCCGAGACGTACGTCGAGCACGAGGAACTGGTCGTGGACGGCGTGGAGATCGACTGGCGGCTCACCGACGACGGGGTGCTGCACGCGGCCACGCTGGAGGGGGTCGCGGCGGGCCTGGCCTGGGCGGCCGGCCAGTGGCCGCGGCGCTTCGAGGTGGCGGCCCTGCTGGAGGACCCGACCCGGACGGAGGAGCTGGCCCGGGACCGCTGGTTCGACTAGCTCCGCAATGCGACCAGCTCCACAATTCTCTTACGAGAAGTTCAACTACGTACAACCGTTCCCCTGCGTGCCGAGTCTCATCGGGCGGAGTCACCAGACTCTCCGATCACTCTGCACGCAGGGGAACACATGCGTATACGTGCCACTGTGGCCGCCGTCTCCGGCGCCCTGGCCCTCTCCGCCTTCGTCGTGCCGGCCGCCCAGGCCGCCGGCTCCGCCCCGTCGTACCAGACGGAGGCCGCGAAGGCGCTCCACGCGTCCGGCAGGTCCGCGTTCAGCACCGCCGAGGGCGCGGACCTCGGCGTGACCTTCTCGAACCTCAAGATCGCCTCGGCGGTCAAGGTCGGTACGACCAACCACGTCTCCACCACGGTCACCTACAAGCTGACCCACGGAGCCAACTACGGCATCTCGTCGGACGACTTCGCCAGCGGCCCCTTCATCTACAAGGGCTCCTCGCCCCACACCGCGGCCAACGTCGCGTTCGGCGACGCCCCGGCCCACTGCACCGCCACCTCGTCGACGACCGCCAACTGCACGGGCCTCATCGACATCTACCCCGCCGACGACCAGCTGCTCAACTCCGATGCGGGCACCTGGCACGCCGGCGCGCTGGCGCTGCAGTACAGCACCGGGGACAGCTCGGTGGGCAGCGGCCTGGGCACCACCAACGTCCAGCGCTACTCCAAGCTGACGGTCAACGCGGGCCCCGAGCCGGTCGCCAAGGGCAAGACCCTCACGGTCACCGGCAAGCTCTCCCGGGCCAACTGGGAGGACCACCAGTACCACGGCTACACCAACCAGCCGGTCAAGCTGCAGTTCCGCAAGTACGGCACGAGCACGTACAGCACGGTCAAGACGGTGTACACGGACTCGTACGGCAACCTGAAGACCACCACCACGGCCACCTACGACGGCTACTGGCGCTTCTCCTTCGCGGGCACCACGACCACCCCGGCGGTCAACGCCACCGGTGACTTCGTCGACGTGAAGTAATCGATCAGTAAGCCCGGCGCAAAATCTGGTCCGCGGGGGGCGACGGCCGTACAACCAGCGGCGACCCCCGCGGATCTGATCGCTTGAGTCAACCGACTCCACGATCACTTCTCCCTCCAGGGGAAACGCACATGCGCATACGTGCCACCGTGGCCGCCGTCTCCGGCGCCCTGGTCCTCACCGCCCTCGCAGTCCCGGCCGCGCAGGCCGTCACCGACTCGGGCGCCCCGTACACGCTGAACGCAAGCTTCTCCACCGTCTCGATCGCCAAGGCGGTCAAGGTCGGCACCACCAACGAGGTCAGCGTCTCGTACTCGTACACGCTCACGCACGGCTCGGACGTGAACATCCACGCGAGCGACTTCTACACCGACGCCTTCCTCTACCACGGCACCTACAGCGACACGGCCCCCGAGCTGTACGGCGACAACCCGGCGACCTGCACCGACGTCACCTCGACGACGGCCACCTGCAAGGGCTCCGTCAACATCTACCCGGCCAACTCCTCGACCGACGGCGGCCTGCTGAACGCCTGGGCCGGCAGCTGGAGCGTGGCCGCCGAGACCGTCGCCTTCAACGGCCAGAACCAGCAGAACCCCGACATGAGCAAGGTCGGCTACAAGGACCAGAGCGGCCTCGGCACCACCCTGGTCCAGCGCAACTCCACGCTGACGACGACCGTGAGCTCGACGTCCGTCTACAAGGGCAAGACCGTCACGGTGTCGGGCAAGCTCTCCCGCGCCAACTGGGAGGACCACCAGTACCACGGCTACACCGGCCAGCCGGTCAAGCTCCAGTTCCGCAAGGCCGGCACGACCACGTACACCACGGTCAAGACGGTGAACACCGATTCCTACGGCAATCTGAAGACCACGGTCACCGTGAACTCCAGCGGCTACTGGCGTTACTCCTTCGCGGGCACGTCCACCACCCCGGCGGTCAGCGCCACGGGTGTCTACGTGGGCGCGAAGTAGTCACCCCCTAGCCGGGAAAGCGGCGGTCGACCCACTTCCAGAGGAACTCCAGGGCGGCCGCCGCCACCACCGCGATGCCCACGGCGGTCCAGGGCATGGCCATGCCCTCCAGCTTCAGCGCGAAGAAGCTCTGCAGGGCCGGCACGGCGAGGATGCACACGAACGCCAGGCCCATCGCCGCCACCAGCAGGATCCGCCACCAGGTGTAGGGGCGGGCGACGATCACCAGGATCCACATGGAGATCAGGAACAGGGTCAGCGTGGCCGCGCTCGTCTCGGCGCCCAGCTGATCGCCCGTGTAGGAGGCACGGGCGATCAGATACGTCACGAAGGTCGCCACCCCCGCCACCACGCCACCCGGGATCGCGTACCGCATGACCCTGCGCACGAAGTGCGGCTTCGCCCGCTCCTTATTGGGCGCCAGGGCCAGGAAGAACGCCGGGACGCCGATGGTGAGGGTCGACAGCAGGGTCAGATGCCGGGGCAGGAACGGATACGCCACCTGCGCGCACACCACCAGGACGGCCAGCAGCACCGAGTAGACGGTCTTCACCAGGAACAGCGTCGCCACCCGCGTGATGTTGCCGATCACCCGGCGGCCCTCGCCGACCACCGACGGCAGCCCGGCGAAGCTGTTGTCCAGCAGCACGATCTGCGCCACCGCCCGCGTCGCCTCCGAGCCGGAGCCCATGGCGACCCCGATGTCGGCGTCCTTCAGCGCGAGCACGTCGTTCACGCCGTCGCCGGTCATCGCGACCGTGTGCCCGCGCGACTGCAGCGCCCCGACCATGTCCCGCTTCTGCCGCGGGGTGACCCGCCCGAAGACCGTCCCCCGCTCCAGCGCGTCGGCCATTCCCGGCCGGTCGGGGGGCAGGTGCCGGGCGTCCAGCGTCGTACCCGCCAGGCCCAGCTTGGCGGCGACCGCGCCGACCGACACCGCGTTGTCGCCGGAGATCACCTTGGCGCGCACGTTCTGGTCCGCGAAGTAGCGCAGGGTGTCGGCGGCGTCCGGCCGCAGCCGCTGTTCCAGGACGACCAGGGCGGTGGGGCGGGCGCCGCGGGCGGGCTCGGTGTCGTCCAGGTCGCGGCTCGCCCGGGTCAGCAGCAGCACCCGCAGGCCCTGCTCGTTGAGGCGCTCGGTTTCGGCCAGGGCCGGGTCGCCGTCGGTGAGGAGGACGTCCGGGGCGCCCAGCAGCCAGGTGCTGATCTCGCCGTCGGCCTCGCTGAACGCGGCCCCGCTGTACTTGCGGGCCGAGGAGAACGGCAGCGACTCCACGCAGCGCCAGTCCTCGCTGTCCGGGTAGGCGTCGATGATCGCCTTCAGGGAGGCGTTGGGGTGCGGGTCGGACTCGCCGAGAGCGCCGAGCACCTTGCGCACGTACCCCTCGTCGGCCCCGTCGAGCGGCCGTAGCTCGGTGACGTCCATGCCGCCCTCGGTGAGCGTGCCGGTCTTGTCCAGGCAGACGGTGTCGACGCGGGCCAGCCCCTCGATCGCCGGCAGCTCCTGCACCAGGCACTGTTTCCGGCCGAGCCGGATGACCCCGATGGCGAAGGCGACCGAGGTGAGCAGGACCAGCCCCTCCGGGACCATCGGGACGATGCCGCCGACCGTGCGGGCGACGGAGTCCTTGAAGCCGGTGCTCTTGACGACGAGCTGGGTGATGACCAGTCCGACGGCCGCCGGGACCATCATCCAGGTGACGTACTTGAGGATCGTGGAGATGCCGGTGCGCAGCTCGGAGTGGACCAGGGTGAAGCGGGAGGCCTCCTCGGCGAGCTGGGCGGCGTAGGCCTCGCGGCCGACCTTGGTCGCCTGGAAGGCGCCGCCGCCCGCGACGACGAAGCTGCCGGACATGACCGGGTCGCCGGGGCGTTTGACGACGGGGTCGGCCTCGCCGGTGAGCAGCGACTCGTCGATCTCCAGCCCGTCGGCCTCGACGCAGACCCCGTCGACCACGGCCTTGTCCCCGGGTCCGACCTCTATCAGGTCGTCGAGGACGATCTCATGGGTGGCGACCTCGACGGCCGTCCCGTCCCTGCGCACGGTCGGCCGGGCCTCCCCGATCACCGCGAGCGAGTCGAGGGTCTGCTTGGCCCGCCACTCCTGGACGATGCCGATGCCGGTGTTGGCGAGGATCACGAAGCCGAACAGGCTGTCCTGGATCGGCGCGACGAACAGCATGACCAGCCAGAGCACGCCGATGATCGCGTTGAACCGGGTGAAGACGTTCGCCCGGACGATCTCGCCCAGTGACCGGCTGCTGCGCACCGGTACGTCGTTGACCTGGCCGCGGGAAAGCCGCTCCGCCACTTCGGCGCCGGTCAGTCCGATCGACGGGGTCACGGGCAGGGCCACGGGATGCACGGGGTCGAGTTCGGCACCCGCGTCTATATGGCTCATGTCATCGACGGTACGTGCGTATGTGCCCGCTTGCCCGCTTTACGAGTTACTCGGCCGACGTCGACTCCAGCGTCGACGCCCGCTTGATCGCCGCGTCCCGCTTCCTGACGTACCAGATCCCGATCAGGCCCAGTCCGCCCCCCGCCAGGCAGGTCCACAGCCACCACAGATGCCCGTGGTCCTCGAACCAGCCGTAGAAGGGCAGCTGCACGAGGAAGAGGAGGAACCAGATGATCGTGCCGCCGGTGATGGTGGCGACCACGGGGCCCTCCAGGGGCTCGGGCGCCTCGTGCTTGGGGGTCCACTTGGCCATGGGCACAGCTTACGAGGCGACCGCTTGCCTGCCGCTCTCCCATCGTTCTACGCGCGGAGATAGCGATCTCGAACTCATACGTTCATACTGAAACCGTTTGTCTGTGTCCACTTCTGTTCGTATGAAACTCCAACGAGGCTCGGGGGAACCCCGTTGGCGATGGAGACCGCATGTCCACCTCGGCACCCGCCAAGGTCCCCACCCCCGAAATCCCGGGTGGTACGCCCGCTCAGGGCGCCCTCGACCGCTACTTCAGGATCTCCGAGCGCGGCAGCTCCGTCGCCCGGGAGATCCGCGGCGGTTTCGCCACCTTCTTCGCGATGGCGTACATCATCGTGCTGAACCCGATCATCCTCGGCAGCGCGAAGGACATGTACGGGCACCACCTGGACAATGGCCAGCTGGTGACGGCGACCGCGCTGACGGCCGCGTTCACCACGCTGCTCATGGGTGTCATCGGCAACGTCCCGATCGCGCTCGCCGCCGGCCTCGGCGTGAACTCGGTCGTCGCGCTCCAGCTGGCGCCCCGGATGTCCTGGCCGGACGCGATGGGCATGGTCGTCCTGGCCGGGTTCGTGGTCATGCTGCTGGTCGCCACGGGTCTGCGCGAGCGCGTGATGAACGCCGTGCCGTTCGGGCTGCGCAAGGCGATCTCGATCGGCATCGGCCTGTTCATCATGCTGATCGGCCTGGTCGACTCCGGTTTCATCACGCGCATGCCGGACGCCGCGCAGACCACCGTCCCGGTCCAGCTCGGCGTAGGGGGGCACCTCCACGGCTGGCCGGTGCTGGTCTTCATCCTCGGCGTGCTGCTCACCTTCGCGCTGATCGTCCGCAAGACGCCGGGCGCGATCCTGATCTCGATCGTCGGCATGACCGTCCTCGCGGTGATCCTCAACGCGGTCACCACGATCCCGTCCTGGGGCCTGACGGTCCCGAAGTGGCCGGGCAACCCGGTCGCCACCCCCGACTTCGGCCTGGTCGGCCACGTCAGCCTGTTCGGCGGCTTCTCCAAGGTCGGCGTGCTGACCGGCGTCCTCTTCGTCTTCACGGTCCTGCTGTCGTGCTTCTTCGACGCGATGGGCACGATCATGGGCGTCAGCGACGAGGCCAAGCTGACCGACGCCGAGGGCTACATGCCGGGCATCAACAAGGTCCTCTTCATCGACGGCCTCGCGGTCGCGGCGGGCGGCGCCAGCTCCTCCTCGGCCACCACGGCGTTCGTGGAGTCCACGGCCGGTGTCGGCGAGGGCGCCCGAACGGGCCTCGCGAACGTCGTCACGGGCGGCCTCTTCGCCGTCGCGCTGTTCCTCACCCCGGTCGCCACGATGGTCCCGTCCCAGGCGGCGACCCCGGCGCTGATCGCGGTCGGCTTCCTGATCCTGTCGAACTCGATCAAGGAGATCGACTGGGCCGACTACACGATCGCGATCCCGGCGTTCGTGACGATGCTGATGATGCCGTTCACCTACTCGATCACCAACGGCATCGGCATGGGCTTCATCACCTTCGTGGTGCTGCGCCTGGCCGCCGGCCGGGGCCGGGAGATCCCGGTTCCCATGTACGTCGTCTCGGCGGTCTTCGCCTTCTACTACCTGATGCCGGCCCTGGGCCTGACCTGAGCCCTCTGCGGCCACGGCGTCAGGTGACGCCGTAGAACCGCTCCGTCTCCTCGACGGCGGCCTGGAACCGCTCGTCGAAGTCGTCCCGGATGAGCGTGCGGACCACATAGTCCTGCACGCTCATTCCTCTTTTCGCCGCGTGCCGGCGGAGCCTTTCGAGCAGCTCCCCGTCTATCCGCAGGCTGAGCACTGTGGTCCCCATGTCTACGAGGGTCGCCACATCCGGCCACCCGGTGCGTCACTTTCCGGAGCCGACTCACTCATATGGGTGATCGAAGGGTTCAGTGGCGGGTATCACGGGCATTCGGGCGTGTCGCAGTGTTCCTTAGCCAGAGTAATGAGTTACTCTAAAGAACATGCCGGACCTCACCCATGGCGACGACGCTGCCGCCGTGAACGCCCTCCGCTCCGCCGTGATGCGGTTGTCCCGTCGGCTCAAGCACCAGCGGGTCGACGAGTCGCTGAGCCCCACCGAGATGTCGGTGCTCGGCACCCTCTTCCGCTGCGGCTCGGCCACGCCGGGCGAGCTGGCCCGCAAGGAGCACGTCCAGCCGCCGTCGATGACCCGCATCGTCGCGCTGCTCGAGGCCAAGGGGCTGGTCCGGCTGGAGCCGCACCCCGAGGACCGGCGCCAGAAGGTCGTCACCCAGACCGAGCAGGCGGAGGCGATGCTCGAGGAGAGCCGCCGCAAGCGCAACGCGTTCCTGGCCGGCCTGGTCGAGGGCCTCGACGAGGACGAGTGGGCCAAGCTGCGCGCCGCCGCCCCCGTGCTGGAGAAGCTCGCACACCTGTAAGCCGTTTCAAGGAGGAGGCGAACCCTTTTGAGTACGGGACCCGGAAAAGATTCCGCCCCCGCACCGACCACCCCCACTACCCCCACCGCCCGCAAGGGCTCGATGTTCAGCTCGCTGAAGATCCGGAACTACCGCCTCTTCTTCATCGGCCAGGTCGTCTCCAACACCGGCACCTGGATGCAGCGCATCGCCCAGGACTGGCTCGTCCTCAGCCTCACCGGCTCCTCCGCGGCCGTCGGCATCACGACAGCTCTGCAGTTCCTGCCGATGCTCCTCTTCGGCCTCTACGGCGGAGTCCTGGTCGACCGCCTCCCCAAGCGCCCCACCCTGCTGGTCACGCAGGCCTCGATGGCCGTCACCGGTCTCGCGCTCGCCGCGCTGACCCTCACCGGGCAGGTCCAGGTCTGGCACGTCTACGTCGCCGCCTTCGCCGTCGGCCTCGCCACGGTGGTCGACAACCCGGCCCGCCAGTCCTTCGTCTCCGAGATGGTCGGCCCCGAGCAGCTGCAGAACGCGGTCAGCCTGAACTCGGCGAACTTCCAGTCCGCCCGGCTGGTCGGCCCCGCCGTCGCCGGTGTGATGATCACCGGCGTGGGCACCGGCTGGGCCTTCCTGGCCAACGGCCTGTCCTTCGTCGCGCCCATCACCGGCCTGCTGCTGATGCGCGCCCGTGAACTGCACGAGGTGCAGCGTGCGCCGCGCGGGAAGGGCCAGCTGCGCGAAGGCCTGCAGTACGTGGCCGGCCGCCCCGAGCTGATCTGGCCGATCGTCCTCGTCGGCTTCATCGGCACCTTCGGCTTCAACTTCCCGGTGTGGCTGTCGGCCTACGCGAACGGTGTCTTCCACTCCGGCGCCGGCTCCTACAGCCTCTTCAACACCCTGATGGCCGTCGGCTCCCTGTGCGGCGCCCTGCTGGCCGCCCGGCGCGGCACGGCCCGGCTGCGCATCCTGATCGCCGCTGCGCTCGCCTTCGGCACCCTGGAGGTGGTGGCCGCGCTGGCCCCGTCGTACTGGCTGTTCGCGCTGCTCATGGTCCCGATCGGGGTCTTCGGCCTGACGGTCAACGTCACCGCGAACACCGCCGTGCAGATGGCCACCGACCCGGCCATGCGCGGCCGGGTGATGTCCCTGTTCATGATGGTGTTCATGGGCGGTACGCCACTGGGCGCGCCGGTCGTCGGCTGGATCACGGACACCTACGGCGCGCGGGTCGGCTTCGCCCTCGGCGGCGTCGTCTCGGCCGCGGCCGCCGCTGCGATCGGCCTGGTCCTGGCCCGCGTCGGCGGTCTGCGACTGGCCGTGGGGTGGCACCGCGGGCATCCGCGGGTCCGCTTCGTGCCGAGGGAACGGGAGCAGCTGGCGACGGCGGCGTAGGAATCACCGTGGCGTGTGCCCGTACGGATGCGTGTCTGCGTGTCGATCGCAGTGTGATTGGCATCTCATGAGATGACTTCTTCCAATACGCCCCTTTCGGGGCCGGTTTGGGAACAGGAGCATCCGCATGGCATCACAGGCATCGACCCCGAGGTCCCGCCCCCGCGTACGGCGGCTGACGGCGGTCGCGCTGGCCCTGGGCACGGTCGGCGCGCTCGCCGCCGCCACGCCGCCCGGGGCCGCCGCCGCGCCGCACAAGGCCGGCCACGGCTTCCAGGAGCGCGACCTCGTCTCCGACCTCGCGGGCAGGGCGGAGCGGCGGGACCAGAACCTGGTCAACCCCTGGGGGCTGGTGCGCACGGCGAGCGGGGCGATCAGGGTCTCCAACAACGGCACCAGCACGTCCACGGTGTACTCGGGCGCCCGGGACGGCCGGCCGGTCACCTTCCTCTCCCCCGTCATCCACCTCCCCGATTCCGCCGACCCGACCGGGATCGTGCGCAACGACGGCGCCGACTTCCGCTTCACCGCCTCCGGGCGCTCCGGTCCGGCGCGGTACGTCTTCGCCGGGGAGAACGGCGGCCTCTTCGCCTTCAACGCGAACGTGCGCCCGACGAACGGCGTCCAGGTCGCCCAGGAGGACGACGCCGTCTTCAAGGGCCTGACCCTCGTGGACGGTGACCGGAAGGCCACGAAGGCCGACCGGCGCCGGGCGCGCCTCCTCGTCGCGAACTTCCGTGACGCGCGCATCGACGTCTTCAACGCCCGCTTCAAGCTGGTGAAGCAGGCCGCCGGCGCGTTCCGGGACCGCCGGATCCCCAAGGGGTTCGCGCCCTTCGACGTCAAGAACATCGGCGGCAGGATCTTCGTCACCTATGCCAAGCAGGACGCGGCCAAGCACGACGACGTCGCAGGTCCGGGCAACGGTTTCATCGACGTGTTCAGCACCGGGGGCAGACTGCTCCAGCGTTTCGCCGGCCGTGGGGTGCTCAACTCGCCCTGGGGCCTGGAGACGGCTCCCAAGGGCTTCGGGAAGTTCGCCGGCGACCTGCTCGTCGGCAACTTCGGCGACGGCCGCATCAACGCCTTCGACCTCAGGACCGGCCGGTTCGAGGGGACCCTGAGGTGCCCCGACGGGACGCCGGTCGTGATCGAGGGTCTGTGGGGGCTGCAGCGGGGCACCGCCCGGTCCGGCGGCACGGACAGCGTCTGGTTCGCGGCGGGAATCGAGGACGAGCAGCACGGGCTGCTCGGCACCCTGCGCCCCGAACGCTGATCCGCCGGTCCCACCGGGGTGCCCGCCGGGCGGTCACAGCCGCCGGGCGAGCACCTGGCCCGGCCAGTCGTTCTGTTCGCCGACGGTGTACGTCTGCGTCGGGACGAACCCGTTGGCCTCGTAGAAGGCGACCAGCTTGCGGTCGTCACCCGCGTAGCAGTCCACGCGCAGCAGGCTGATTCCGGCCCGCCGGGTCACCTCGGCCGCGTGGGTGAGCAGCGCGGCTCCGGCGCCGTGACCCTTGAAACGGCGGTCGGAGGCGAGCCAGTGGATGTACCGCTCGGGCTCGCCGGGCGGCGGAAGATGGGACAGATAGTCACCGGGACCGTCGCTGAGGGTGAGCGTGGCGGCCGGTACGCCGTCCACCTCGGCGATGTACGTGCGGCCCTTGTCCATGTACCCGGCGACCGATTCCGCCACCCTCGGGTTCTCCGACAGCGGCTCGGCTCCCCACTGGCCGGTGCGGCCCTGTGAGACCAGCCACTCCACACTGCTGTCGAGCATGGCCAGCATCACGGGGATGTCCTCGGGGCCGCCCTCGCGAATGGTGATCGTCATTGCCCCATCATGCCCAGCGGTGTCTGCGAAGGTGAAGGCATGAGACTCTTCGCCGCGGTGCTGCCTCCGGAGCCCGTCGTCCATGAACTCGCCGTCGAGGTCGCCAAGTTGAAGCGGCTGCCCGGTGCGGAGCGGCTGCGCTGGACCAACCGGCCCGGCTGGCACTTCACCCTCGCCTTCTACGGCGAGGTCGCCGACGACCTCGTACCGGACCTGTCGGACCGCCTGGCCCGCGCGGCCCACCGTACGGCGCCCTTCGACCTCTCCCTCTCCGGCGGCGGCCAGTTCGGGCACGGCAAGGCCCTGTGGACCGGCGCCTACGGTGAGGTGGAGGCGATGCGGCTGCTGGCCGACCGGGCGGAGTCGGCGGCGCGGAAGGCCGGCGTGCCGATGGGGGAGCACCGGCGGTACAAGGCCCACCTGACGGTGGCGCGGAGCCGGGACTCGGTGGACGTACGGCCGTACGTCGATCTGCTCCGCGCGTTCACCAGCAGGACCTGGACGGTGAACGAGCTGGTGCTTGTGCGGAGCAATCTGCCGCGGTCGGGGGCGGTGGGGGAGCAGCCGCGGTACGAGGCGGTCGCCCGCTGGTCCCTGGGCGGGGCCGGTTAGGCTCGATGACGTGGACCCTAAGACACGGAACCGGATCATGGCCGGTGTGCTTGTTTTGATGTTCGTGGTGGTGGCTGTTTCGGCGGCCCTCAGGTAGGAGCGTCGGGGAACTGCGGCCGGTTCTTCGGCTGCGAGCCCGTCGTGGCTGGTCGCGCAGTTCCCCGCGCCCCTACGGGGCGCTCGCCCCACCCGGAGCTACCAGGCGAAGGCCTCCGGGGACGGCCCCGGGCCCGGGAAGACCTCGTCCAGGCCCGCCAGCAGCTCCTCGCTCAGCTCCAGCTCCGAAGCCCTGACCGCCGACTCCAGCTGCTGTGCCGTACGCGGACCGACGATGGGCCCCGTCACACCCGGGCGGGTCAGCAGCCAGGCCAGGGCCACCTCGCCGGGTTCCAGGCCGTGCTTGTCGACCAGGTCCTCGTACGCCTGGATCTGGGCGCGGGCGGCCGGGTCCTTGAGGGTGTCGGCGGCCCGGCCGGTGGCGCGGCGCCCGCCCTGGACCTCCTTCCTGATGACCCCGCCGAGCAGACCGCCGTGCAGCGGCGACCACGGGATGACCCCGAGGCCGTACTCCTGCGCGGCCGGGATGACCTCCATCTCGGCGCGGCGCTCGGCCAGGTTGTACAGGCACTGCTCGCTGACCAGGCCGATGGTGCCGCCGCGGCGGGCGGCGATCTCGTTGGCCTGGGCGATCTTGTAGCCGGGGAAGTTGGAGGAGCCGGCGTAGAGGATCTTCCCCTGCTGGACCAGGGTGTCGATCGCCTGCCAGATCTCCTCGAACGGGGTGCTGCGGTCGATGTGGTGGAACTGGTAGAGGTCGATGTGGTCGGTCTGGAGACGCTTGAGGCTGGCGTCCACGGCCCGGCGGATGTTCAGCGCGGAGAGCTTGTCGTGGTTGGGCCAGGCGGGCTGTCCGTCGGCGCCCATGTTGCCGTAGACCTTGGTGGCGAGGACGACCCTGTCCCGGCGCTCGCCGCCCTTGGCGAACCAGTTGCCGATGATGGTCTCGGTGCGCCCCTTGTTCTCACCCCAGCCGTACACGTTGGCGGTGTCGAAGAAGTTGATGCCGGCGTCCAGCGCCGCGTCCATGATGGCGTGGCTGTCGGCCTCGTCGGTCTGCGGCCCGAAGTTCATCGTCCCGAGGACCAGCCGGCTGACCTTGAGTCCCGTGCGTCCAAGCTGCGTGTACTTCATGGTTCTCTAGCCAACGGCTTCAAGTGCGCTCGAAGCAAGGGCTTTCGGGGTGAACGCGAGCTTCGCGGACCGGGATCGTCAGAGTCCGAGTCCGCCCGCGATCGCCAGTTCCTGCTGGGTGAACTCGCCCGTCAGCATGGGCATGGCCCGAGCGATCGCCGCGCGGGCCTCCGGCAGTTGCAGCGAGGCGTCGTGGTGTTCCCTGCTCCGCCAGACCTCGGTGACCCGGCGGAGGTCATGGGCGGTCGCGGGGGAACTCGTCGGTTTTGAGGGTGAGGTTGACCACGGTGCCGGTCAGGTCGATGTCCTTGCCGAAGTCGACCTTCGTCCTCGTGATGTAATCGCCTTCCTTGGGCTGGGTGTAGACGTAGCACATGCCCTTGTAGGGGTCGGCGATGAGATGCACCGGGACTTCGGCGGCGGCGTATGCGGTCTTCTTCGGGCCGTAGTCGTTGGCTGCGGTGCCCTTGGAGATGACCTCGGCGACGAACTCGACGTCTTCGTAGCGCCAGCGACCCTTCTCGGTCTGGGCCGCACCTTCCCTGATGGCTGTCACGTCCGTCGCGAAGCCGTTGAGGCGACCCGGGTAGTCGATCCGGACATCGGACTTCAACCGCCCCCGCGGGTACTTGCGTCGCAGCTGCTCGATGAGGTCCAGGGTGATGTGCCAATGAGTGTCCCGCTGCGGCGACATGTAGACAGTCCCCTCGACGATCTCGACCTTGTATCCCTCGGGGGTGGGCTCAAGCCGGTCGAACATCTCGTCGAGCATGCTCTCGTTGTCGCACTCGGCCATCGCGATCCTGTCTTCAAGGACGGTCATCGTGGCGCTCCTCCCCAGCTGCCCCACGGACAGGAGCAGCCGCGCACTTCAACGATACGCACCGTGACCAGGAGACGCCGGAATTCGGTCAATCTGTTCCAGCCGCGTACGCCCGTCCGACCCCCCACGCCTCCCACATCGCCCCCGCGAAGGCCCCCGCGATCCGGTGCTCCCCGCTCGCGTTGGGATGCGTGCCGTCGTAGGTGTCGGCGTGGATGTCGTACGACTCCGGCCGCGAGGCCAGCAGAACCGGTGACCGGGGCTCGTCCAGGTCGGCGGCCGTCTTCGCCAGCAGGACGTTGAAGAGGTCCACCTGCGCGGCGAAGGGCGCGTCGACCTCGGCCCGGACGTTCGGGATCACCGGCAGCAGCACCATGCGGATGCGCGGCCGGGCCTGACGGGCCCCCGCGACGAAGGCCCGCACGTTCTCCGCCGTCTGCTCGGGGTTCGTGTAGAAGCCCAGGTCGATCAGCCCGAGGGAGACCAGCAGCACGTCGGCCCGCTGCTCCCGCACCGCCTCGCCGATCAGCGGGGCCATGTGCAGCCAGCCCTCGCCCCAGCCGGCCAGGTGACGGCGGGGGAAGTCGGGGTCGGCGTAGTCGTACGACGTCGGTGCGCCGGTGGCCTTGTCGTACAGCTCCTCGCGGGGGCCGACGAAGGTGAACGGGCCGTCGTACGTGTCGCGCAGGTGCCGCCACAGCCGGTAACGCCATGTGTGCTCGCCCGCGCTCCCGATCGTCATGGAGTCACCCACGGGCATGAACCTAAGCATCCGCTCATGATGGACGATCTCGCACACCGGTGGGGTGTGAGGCCCACCACGTCCGAGGGGTCCGGCACGGGCCCAGCCGTGAACCCCCGGAGGGAATGGCACTCTTGGGCCATGCGCCGACCGTCCGCCGTCCTCGCCGCCCTGCTGCTCGCCGGCGCCTGCGCGCTGCCCGCCTCCGCCGCCGGGGGCGGGAGCGGGGACGGCGACCAGGGGTTCACCATCAAGGACCCGCGGATCACCGAGTCCAGCGGACTCGCCGCCTCCCGCCTCCACCCCGGCATCTACTGGACGCACAACGACAGCGGCGACGGGCCGTACGTCTACGCCGTGGACAGCCGGACCGGGAGGACCGTCGCCCGGATCACCCTGCGCGGCATCGGCGCCCCGCGCGACGCGGAGGCCATCTCCATCGGGCCGCACAACGAGATCTACCTGGGCGACATCGGCGACAACCTCGGCGGGAAGTGGCCGTACGTGTGGATCTACCGGCTGCCCGAGCCGAAGGTGCTGAAGGACCAGACGGTCACCGCCACGCAGTACGTCGTGAAGTACGCGAACGGGCCGCGCGACGCCGAGTCGCTGGTCGTCCACCCGAAGACCGGGCGGGTCTACATCATCAACAAGAAGGAGGACGGCGGGCACCTGTACGAGGGCCCGGCCACCCTGTCCACCTCCGGCACGAACATCTTCCGGCCGATCGCCGCCGTCGACCTCTGGGCCACGGACGCGGCCTTCTCGCCGGACGGGCGACAGCTCGCCGTCCGCGGGTACTTGGGCGGGATCTACTACGACTGGAGCGGCGGCCGGATCAAACGCGAGGGCCAGCTCGACGTGCCCCTGCAGGAACAGGGGGAGGGCGTCTCGTACTCCGTCGACGGGACCAAGCTGCTGTACAGCAGCGAGGGGGTGGACAGCGAGGTCGTCGCGAAGGACGTGCCGGGCCTGCCCGGGTCCAAGTCGCCGTCGGCGAGCGGCGGTTCGGCCGCGGCCGCGTCCGGGGGCGGGGGCAGCGGCCTGAAGCTCGGTGCGGCCGTCGTCGCGGCCGGGCTGGCGGCCCTGTTCGGGCTGCGGTGGCTGCGGCGGCGGGGGTGACGAGGTCGTCCGTCCTGCGGGGGCTCTTGTCCCTGCGCCCCGAGGCCGCGGCTGTGGCGCCCGGTGGTGAGCCGGGCGCCGCGGCCGCGTACGTCAGGCCGACGCGGTGACCGCTCGGCCGAGGTGCCGGGCGAAGAAGCGGACCGCGCTGTCGGCCTCGAACCGGGGCAGCTCCTTGTGCCTGCCCGAGTTCACGTGCAACGACTTCTCCTTCGAGGCGAAGGCGTCGAACAGCGCGAGCCCCTCCTCGCGAGAGATGTGCTCGTCGTCCCACTGCAGGTCGAACTCGATCGGGATGGTGATCCGCTTCGCCTGCTCGGCCAGGACCTCGGGCCAGTGCTGGCCGAAGACCGCGGCCGTGATCCGGGGTTCGCCCGCCACGAACGGCACGCCGATGGCGGTGCCCATGTTGATGCCCCAGTAGCCGACCGGCCCGTCGCCGCCGATCTCCGGCAGTTCCTGGAGGGCGTCCAGGGTCGCCCGGTACTCGGGCATGGCGAGCTCGGCCAGGTGGGCGTTGTAGCGGACGACGATCGGGCCTTCCGGCTCGCCCGCCGCCCTCGCCCGGAACAGCTCGGCGATTTCCGCCTCGTCGTGCGCCGAGCGCGGCCGGTCGCCGTGACCGGGCGCGTCGATGACGGCGACGTGGAAGCCGCAGCCGGTCACGAGGAGGCGGGCGCGGCCGGACATCGCCGGGTGCTTCTTGTGGTTGCCGCCGCCGTGGCCCATCAGGACCAGGGGCGCGCGATCGGCGCCGGACTCCGGCGACCAGAGGACTCCGGGGACGTCGCCCACGGTGAAGTCGCGCTCGACCATGCCGTTCGACGACGACTCGGAAGTGAACTTGAAAGAGTACATGGCGTGTTGCCTTTCGGGAGTGCCCTGTTGTCCAGGCGCTCCCGGCGACACCTGCGTCAGTCGTCGGCCGTGACGGAAAGGGGGAGCACCCACGTCGGTACAGCGTTCATGGGTCTCACCTCCTCGGGCGGTGTCACGGACAACCGAAAGCTACCAGCCCGGTGATCATCCATCCAGCCCTTTTCGGCTGTGGCGCCAGGACGCGTGAGGGGCGGCCCGCGGTACTCCGCGGGCCGCCCCTCATTCCCGTACCGGGTGACCGGTCAGAGACCGGTCAGAGCTTCTCGATCACGTAGTCCACGCACTTCGTCAGCGCCTCGACGTCCGCCGGGTCGATCGCCGGGAACATCGCGATGCGCAGCTGGTTGCGGCCGAGCTTGCGGTACGGCTCGGTGTCGACGATGCCGTTGGCGCGCAGCACCTTGGCGACGGCGGCGGCGTCGATCTCGTCGGAGAAGTCGATCGTGCCGATGACCTGCGAGCGCTTGGCCGGGTCGGTGACGAAGGGGGTGGCGTACTTGGACTCCTCCGCCCAGGCGTACAGGCGCGTCGAGGAGTCCTTGGTGCGGGCGGTGGACCAGGCGAGACCGCCCTGGCCGTTGAGCCACTCCAGCTGCTGGTTCAGCAGGAACAGGGTGGCGAGGGCCGGGGTGTTGTACGTCTGGTTCTTGCGGGAGTTGTCGATCGCCGTGGGCAGCGAGAAGAACTCCGGGACGTGGCGGCCGGAGGCGTGGACGCGCTCGGCGCGCTCGATCGCGGCCGGGGAGAAGACGCCGATCCACAGGCCGCCGTCGGAGGCGAAGGACTTCTGCGGGGCGAAGTAGTAGACGTCCGTCTCGGACACGTCGACCGGGAGGCCGCCGGCACCGCTCGTCGCGTCCACGAGGACGAGGGAACCGGAGTCGGCTCCCTCGACCCGCTCGATGGGCATCGCGACGCCCGTCGAGGTCTCGTTGTGGGTGAAGGCGTACACGTCGACGCCCGCCTCGGCCCGCGCCTCGGGGTGGGTGCCGGGGTCGGCGGCGATGACGGTGGGCTCGGCCAGCCACGGGGCGAGCTTCGCGGCCTTGGCGAACTTGGAGGAGAACTCGCCGAAGCTCAGGTGCTGGGACTTGTTCTCGATCAGGCCGTGGGTGGCGATGTCCCAGAAGGCGGTGGAGCCGCCGTTGCCGAGGATCACCTCGTAGCCCTCGGGCAGGGAGAACAGCTCGGAGATGCCCTCGCGGACCTTGCCGACCAGGTTCTTGACGGGCGCCTGGCGGTGGGAGGTGCCGAGCAGGGAGCTTCCGGTCGCGGCGAGGGCGTCCAGCGCCTCGGTACGCACCTTGGAGGGGCCCGCGCCGAAACGTCCGTCGGCGGGCTTGATGTCAGCGGGAATCTGGATGTCGGCCACGAGTCGGAGGGTATCCGGTGGGCGAAACCGGGCGGAACCGTGTCCGTCCGATGAGACGAGATCACCGGGCACCGGACTCGTGAATTCGTACGACGATATGTGTGCGGCTGTGGAAAACTTTCGGTGACTGTCCGTGAGCGGATGCATCCTGGACGCATGACGGATCACTCGGGTCTCGAAGCGGAGCTGCGCGGCGCCGTCCGGGGCGAGGTCGGTTTCGACACCACCTCCCGGGCGCTGGTCACCATGGACGCGTCCAACTACCGGCGTGTCCCGGTGGGCGTCGTGGCCCCCAGAGACGCCGACGACGTGGCCGCCGTGCTGGAGGTCTGCCGGGCGCGCGGGGTGCCGGTGGTGGCGCGGGGCGGGGGCACGTCGATCGCCGGGCAGGCGACCGGCACCGGCGTGGTGCTGGACTTCACCCGGCACATGAACGGCCTGCTGGAGCTGGACACGGCCACCCGTACGGCCGTCGTCCAACCGGGGCTCGTCCTCGACCGGTTGCAGGAGGCCGCTGCCCCGCACGGCCTGCGCTTCGGCCCCGACCCGTCCACCCACAGCCGGTGCACCCTCGGCGGCATGATCGGCAACAACTCCTGTGGCTCGCACTCGGTCGCCTGGGGCACGACCGCGGACAGTGTGCGGGAGCTGTCCGTCGTCACCGCGCGCGGGCGCCGGCTGCGGCTCGGCCGGGACTGGGCCGGGGCGCCGGACGGGCTGCGCGAGCTGGCGGAGGGGGAACTGGCGCGGCTGCGCACCGGCTTCCCGGAGCTGCCCCGCCGGATCTCCGGGTATGCGCTGGACGCGCTGCTGCCCGAGAAGGGCGCCGATGTCGCCCGCTCCTTCTGCGGTTCCGAGGGCACCCTCGGCATCCTCACCGAGGCCGTCGTCCAGCTGGTTCAGGCCCCTCGTGCGCGTGCCCTGGCCGTGCTGGCGTACGGCGACGAGAGCGCCGCCGCCGAGGCCGCGGCCGCACTCCTTCCGCTCGGTCCGCTGACGGTGGAGGGCATGGCGGCCGACCTGGTGCGCGCGCCTGCCGGACTGCCCGAGGGGGGCGCCTGGCTGTTCGTGGAGACCGGAGGGGAGTCGGCGGGCGAGGCACGCGCGCGTGCGGAGGACATCGTCCGCGCGGCCCACGTGACCGACTCCCTGGTGGTGACGGACCCGGCCGCGCAGCGCTCCCTGTGGCGCATCCGCGAGGACGCGAGCGGCACGGCGACGCGCATGCCGGACGGCAGCGAGGCCTGGCCCGGCTGGGAGGACTGCGCGGTGCCGCCCGCGAGGCTCGGCGCCTATCTCCGCGACTTCCGCGCCCTGCTCGCCTCCCACGCCCTGCGGGGCACGCCCTACGGCCACTTCGGCGACGGCTGCATCCACGTCCGCATCGACTTCGACCTGCTCACCGAGGCCGGAATCGGCCGCTTCCGCCGCTTCTCCGAGGAACTGGCCGACCTGGTGGTGGAGCACGGCGGCTCCCTGTCCGGGGAGCACGGCGACGGGCAGGCCCGCGCGGAGCTGCTGCCGCGCATGTACGGCGCGGAGACGGTCCGGCTCTTCGAGCGCGCCAAGGCGGTCTGGGACCCCGACGACCTGCTCAACCCCGGCATGCTGGTCCGCCCGGCCCCGCTGGATGCGAACCTCCGCTTCTCCGTCCTGCCGGCGAAGCCCGTCGACGTGGCCTTCGGCTACCCCGCCGACGAAGGCGACTTCCGGGCCGCCGTCCGCCGCTGCGTCGGCGTCGCCAAGTGCCGTACGACCACGGCGTCCGGCCCCGCCGTGATGTGCCCCTCGTTCCGGGCCACCGGCGAGGAGGAGCACTCCACGCGCGGGCGGGCCCGGCTGCTGCACGAGATGCTGGCCGGCGACCTGGTCACCGACGGCTGGCACTCGACGGAGGTCCGTGACGCCCTCGACCTGTGCCTGTCCTGCAAGGGCTGCCGCTCCGACTGCCCGGTCGGCGTCGACATGGCCACCTACAAGGCGGAGTTCCTGCACCACCACTACGCCGGCCGGCGCCGCCCCGCCGCCCACCTCACCATGGGCCGGCTGCCGCAGTGGCTGCGCTGGATCGCCGCCACGCGCACGGCCCCGCTGCTCAACGCCCTCGCCTCGACGGGGCCTTTGGCCCGGTTCGGCAAACGCGTGGGCGGGATCGCGGCGGAGCGGGGGATTCCCCGGCTGGCCACACGGACGTTCACCGGCTGGTGGGGCGGCCGGCGGCCTGCCGAGGGCGGCAGCGGCAGGCTGGTGGTGCTGTGGCCCGACACCTTCACCGAGCATCTGTCCCCGTCCGTCGGCCGGGCCGCCGTCCGAGTGCTGGAGGCCGCCGGACTGCGGGTGGCGCTGCCACCGGCGCTGCTGCCGCGCGGGGGGAGGATCGGCGGCGGGACCGGCGGAAGCGGGACCGGCGGCGGCCGGACCAGGTCGGCCGCCGCGCTGCTCACCGCCCGCCGGGCCCGGGTCTGCTGCGGCCTCACCTACCTCTCCACCGGCCAGCTCGACCGCGCCCGCACGGTCCTGCGGCGCACGCTGGACCTGATGGAGCCGGTGCTGCGGGCCGGGGCCCCGGTCGTCGTCCTGGAACCGAGCTGTGCCGCGGCCCTCCGCACCGACCTGCCCGAGCTGCTGCACGAGGACCCGCGCGCGGCCCGGCTCGCCTCCGCCGTCGTCACCTTCGCCGAGGCCCTTGAGCGGCACGCCCCGCACTGGACCCCGCCCGCCGTGGACCGCCCGGTCGCCGGCCAGACCCACTGCCACCAGCACGCGGTGCTCGGCGACACCCCCGACCACCGACTGCGTGAGGCCGCGGGTCTCACCGGCGAGCTGAGCGGCGGCTGCTGCGGCCTGGCGGGCAACTTCGGCTTCGAGAAAGGCCACTTCGAGGTGTCCAGGGCCTGCGCGGAGGAACAGCTCCTGCCCGCGGTCCGCGCGGCATCGGAGCAGACCGTTCTCCTGGCCGACGGCTTCTCCTGCCGCACCCAGCTGGAACAACTGGCCGGGGTGCGGGGCAGGCATCTGGCGGAGGTGCTGGCTCAGGCGCTGGACCAGGAGACCGGAGGCTCGGAGTGATCGTGCTGCGCCGGTGTCCGGCGGAGGCGACGGACACACGTCACGGGGGCACGAAGTGACCGAGGAATACCGCCGGTTGGCCGTTCTGTCCGACATCCACGGCGTGCTGCCCGCCCTGGAGGCGGTGCTGGCGGAACCCGAGGTGGCGGCGGCCGACCGGATCGTCCTGACCGGCGACATCACGGCGGGCCCGCAGCCGGCCGAGGTGCTGGACCTGCTGCGGGAGCTGGGCGAGAGGGTGTTGTGGCTCGCGGGAAACGCCGACCGGGAGCTGGTGGAGTACCGGCGCGGCGAGCGCACCGGCATCCCCGACCCCATCGGCCCGCACGCGGCCCGGGCCCTCAGAGAGGACCAGGTCGACTTCCTCGCCGCCCTGCCCCGGACGCTCACCCTGCGCGTCCGCGGCCTCGGCACGGTCCTGTTCTGCCATGCCACCCCGCGCGACGACGAGGAACTGGTGCTGGTGGACTCCCGCCCGGACCGCTGGGCGGAGGTCTTCACCGGCCTCGACCCCGCCATCGGCACGGTCGTCTGCGGCCACACCCACATGCCGTACGTCCGCCTCGCGCACGGCCGTCTGGTGGTCAACCCCGGCAGTGTCGGCATGCCGTACGGCCGCCCCGGCGCCCACTGGTGCCTCCTGGGCCCCGGCACCGACCTGCGTGTGACGCCGTACGACATCCCGGCGGCCGTCGCCCGGCTCACGGCGGAGTGCGCCTACCCGGAGATCGCCGAGTGGGCCGACTACTTTCTGTACGCGCGGGCGACCGACACGGAGGTGCTCCAGGCGTGGGGACCGAGGGACGGGCGGGGTGGTTCGTAGGGTGAGGCGATCGGTGATCTCGCGATCTGCGAAGGAGCGCGCATGTCCCTCACCCTCCGGACCATCACCCGCGCCGAGCATCTCGGCTTCGTGGCGGGCCGCCCCTCCGTCAGCCATATGCAGGTGCCGTCGTGGGGGGACGTCAAGGCGGACTGGAAGGCGGAGAGCCTCGGGTGGTTCGAGCCGGACGGACGGCTCGTCGGGGCCGGGCTGGTGCTGCTCAGGCCGCTGCCGAGGATCAGGCGGTACCTGGCCTATCTGCCCGAGGGGCCGGTCATCGACTGGGACTCGGCCGAGCTGGAGCGCTGGCTGGAGCCGATGCTGTCCCATCTCAGGGGGCTGGGCGCGTTCTCGGTGAAGATGGTCCCGCCCGTGGTGGCCCGGCGCTGGAGTCCCGAGGCGGTCAAGGCCGCGATCGCCGACCCGGCCGCGCACCGGCTGCGGGACGCGCCGCCGACCTCGTCCGAGCCGGGCGCCGCGGACCTGGCCGGCCGGCTGCGCCGGATGGGCTGGCGGCAGGCCGAGCCCGGCGGCGAGGAGGGCTTCGCCGCCGGCCAGCCCCGGTACGTCTGCCAGGTGCCGCTCGCCGGACGGTCGTTGGACGACCTCCACCGTGGGCTCAACCAGCAGTGGCGGCGCAACGTCAAGAAGGCCGAGAAGGCGGGGGTGAAGGTCGTCCGGGGCGGCTACGAGGACCTGCCGGCCTTCTACGAGCTGTACGCCGAGACCGCCCGGCGCGACCGGTTCATCGCGCGTCCGCTGCCGTACTTCCAGCGCATGTGGACCGCGCTCACCGCCGAGGACCCCGACCGGATGCGCCTCTACCTCGCCCGGCACGACGGCGACGTCCTCGCGGCGGCCACGATGCTGATCGTCGGCGGGCACGTCTGGTACTCCTACGGCGCCTCCACCGCCCGCAGGCGCGAGGTGCAGCCCAACAACGCCATGCAGTGGCGCATGATGTGCGACGCCCACGAACTCGGGGCGCACGTCTACGACTTCCGGGGCATCACCGACACCCTGGAGGAGTCCGACCACCTCCTCGGCCTGCTGCGCTTCAAGGTGGGCGCGGGCGGCGAGGCCGTGGAGTACGTGGGCGAGTGGGACTTCCCGCTGAACCGTCTGCTGCACAAGGCACTTGACCTCTACATGGCCCGGCGCTGAGCGTCGCACTCATCAGGAGGCTCTCAGGTTCTCAAGGGAACTCTCAGCTTCGGGGCCGACCCCTCAGGATTCACCAAGCTATTCACAGCGCCCCTTTGCCATTTTTGCTCTTCGGTCGCTCGGACGGCGTGTAGCTTCTTCGGTGTCGGGAACGCCGGACGCGGAATTCCCGGACCACAGAACTGCGAAACACTAGGAGTCGGAATGAGCCTCAAGAAGCTCGCCCCGCTGCCCCCGAAGCCGAAGAAGCAGCTCCCGCCCCCGCCCCCGCCGAAGCCCAAGAAGAAGCACGCTCCGAAGCCGCTGCCCAAGCCGCTGCCCGGCCAGGACCACTGAACCGGCTGAGCGAGTAGTGAATTGAAAGGGGCCGATGGTGCACCGTCGGCCCCTTTTTTCGTTTTCGTTCGGGACGGTGATTCAGAAGGGAATCCGTGATGGGTGAAGAGGGTGAAGAATTCGAGTACGACACCCCGGCCATTCCGGCCCGTACCGCATTCCGCCGCTTCTGGCCGCTGACCAAGGGGCTCAGAAAGTGGCTGCTGATCGTCTGGCTGTGCACGGTCCTCGCCGCGCTCGCCGAGACCGGGGCCATTCTGCTGTTCAGCGACCTCACCGACCACGCCCTGCAGAAGGGCTCACTGGCCGCGTTCTGGAGCCCGGCGGGCCAGTGGCTGGCCATCGCGGTGGTCGGCGCGATCGTCGCCTACGCCGGCAACTCCCTTGCCGCCTGGGTGACCGAGCGGTTCGTGATGCGGCTGCGCGAGCACGTCTTCGACCACGTCCAGCAGTTGCCGCCGCACTTCTTCCAGCGTCACCGCCAGGGCGATCTGCTCTCCCGGCTGACCAGCGACGTCGAGTCGATCGAGACGATGGTCGTGTCCGGGCTGGTCGGCGCCGCCTCGGCCGCCTTCTCCGCCCTCTTCTACGCGGCCGCCGCGTTCTGGCTGCGCTGGGACCTGGCCGCCGCCACCTTCGTCCTCGCGCCGCTGTTCTGGCTGACCGCGCGCCGCTTCTCCGGTTCCATCAAGGACGTCTCCCGCGAGGGGCGGGTCGCCGACGGCGCGATCACCTCCGTGGTGGAGGAGTCCCTCGGCACCATCGTGCTCACCCAGGCCTACGGCCGCCGGGACGCCGAGCGCCGCCGGCTGCGCGAGGAGGCGAACGCCTGGTTCCGCGCCTCGGTCCGCTCCACCCGCCTGAACGAGGCGTACGAGCAGCTCGTCCAGGTCATCGAGACGGTGTGCGTGCTCGCGGTGATCGGCATCGGCGCGTGGGAGATCTCCACCGGCCGCATGACCATCGGCCGGCTCCTCGCCTTCGCCGCCTTCCTCGGCTACCTCTATCCACCGGTGCGCGGCCTGGCCCAGCTCGGCCTCACCGTCAACGCCGCCACGGCCGGCGCCGAGCGGCTCATCGAGATCCTGGACGTCCGCCCCTCGGTGACCGACCCGCGTCGCCCTGCGGACTGCGGCCGCCCCGACGGCAGGGTCGAGGTCAGGGGCGTGACCTTCCGCTACCCCGGCGCCGAGAGGGTCGCCGTGCAGGACCTTTCCTTCACGGTCGGCCCCGGCGAGCTCGTGATCGTCACCGGCCCGAGCGGCGCGGGCAAGTCCACGGTCTCCAAGCTCCTGCTGCGGTTCTACGACCCGGACTGCGGGGACGTCCTCCTGGACGGCGTGCCGCTGCGGGACCTCCCCCTGGCCCGCCTCCGCGAGTACGTGACGCTGCTCCCGCAGGAGATGCTCGTCCTGCGCGACACGGTCCGCGCCAACATCGCCTGCGGCCGGCCCGGCGCCGGCGACCAGGCGATCGAGCAGGCGGCGAGGGCGGCCGACGCGCACGAGTTCATCTCGCGACTGCCCGACGGCTACGACACCAGGGTCGACCCCCACTCGGCCCGCCTCTCCGGCGGTCAGCTGCAGCGCCTGGCCATCGCGCGCGCCATCCTGCGGGACGCCCCCGTCCTGGTCCTGGACGAGCCGACGACCGGACTGGACGCGATGGCCGCCCGTCGCGTCGTCAAACCCCTGCGCCGCCTGATGACCGGGCGTACGACGATCATGATCACCCACGACCTCAACCTCGCCCCCGACGCCGACCGCATCCTGGTGGTCGACCGGGGCCGCATCGTGGAGACCGGCCGGCACGACGAACTCCTCGTCCGGGGCGGCGCGTACTCCCGGCTGCACCGCTCGCAGAACAACGCGGTGATGGACACCGGCGAGCTGCGCATGCCGCTGTGGCAGGAGCAGCAGGCGCCGGCGCCGGGGTACGGGCAGGCGCCGGCGTGCCAGCAGCCGTACGGTCACGACGCCTACGCCGCCCCCCTCCCCACCGGCCATCCCACCGCCCTGCCCGACGGTCGCCCCCTCTTCCGCGACCAGGAGGCGTGGCCGGGCATCTGATTCCAGCATCCGGGACAGTCCCTTAAAGGGTTCACGCACCTGTCAGAGTCCATTACCCTGGACCTGCTAGTACATCGAGATGAACGAACCCGATCAAGCACAGGACCGCCCGATGACCGCCACCTCCAGCACCACAACGCCGACCCCGGTCACTCCCGCTCCCGTCGGCGGGCAGAGCCGCTTCGGTTCGCTCGGCCCCCTGGGCCTGGTGCTGGCCGGCGGCATCTCGGTCCAGTTCGGCGGAGCGCTGGCGGTGACCCTGATGCCGAGGGCCGGCGCGCCGGGCGTCGTCACCCTCCGCCTCCTGGCGGCGGCCGTGGTCCTCCTCCTCGTCTGCCGCCCCCGGCTGCGCGGCCACTCCCGCGCCGACTGGGGCACGGTGATCGCCTTCGGCATCGCCATGGGCGCGATGAACGGCCTCTTCTACGAGGCGGTCGCCCGCATCCCGCTCGGCCCGGCGGTCACCCTGGAGGTCCTGGGGCCGCTCTCCCTGTCCGTCCTGGCCTCCCGCCGCGCGATCAACGCGCTGTGGGCGGGCCTGGCCCTGCTCGGCGTCTTCCTGCTGGGCGGCGGAGGCTTCAGCGGTCTCGACCCCACAGGTGTCGCATTCGCCCTGGGTGCCGGCGCCATGTGGGCGATCTACATACTCTTCAGCGCCCGTACGGGCCGCCGTTTCCCCCAGGCGGACGGCCTGGCGCTGGCCATGGCGGTCGCAGCCCTCCTCTTCCTCCCCATCGGCGTCGCCTCGGCCGGCGCCCGCCTCCTGAACCCCACCACCGTCGCGCTCGGCTCGGCGGTGGCCCTGCTCTCCTCGGTCCTCCCCTACACCCTCGAACTCCTGGCCCTGCGCCGCCTGCCCGCCTCCACCTTCGCCATCCTGATGAGCCTGGAGCCGGCGATGGCGGCAACGGCCGGCTTCCTGGTCCTCGGCCAGTCCCTGTCCCCGACGGAAGCCGCCGCCATCGCCCTGGTCATCGCGGCGAGCATCGGTGCGGTTCGTACCCAGGTGGGCCGGGGCGGAGTCCGTGTGGAACCGGCCCCGGAGGCCTGACGGGCCCCATGCCCTGCATCCCGCCCCGGGCGGCCCTCCCGCCAAATTCATGCAAGCATGCTTGATTGTTTCTGGCGCCACTGCCATGCTCGCCCCCATGGCCGACCCGACGCCCGTCATCGACGACCTGCGTGCCGAGAGCGACGAACTGGACCGACTCGTAGCCGAGTTGGCACCTGACCGGTGGACGCTCCCCACCCCCGCGCCCCGGTGGACCATCGCCCACCAGATCGCCCATCTGCACTGGACGGACCGCTCGGCCCTGCTGGCCGTCACCGACGCGGACGCCTTCCACGCACGGGTGGAGAAGGCACTGGCCGCCCCGGACTCCTTCGTGGACGAGGGCGCGGAGGACGGCGCCCGGCTCCCGCCCGCCGAACTGCTGTCGGCCTGGCGCGCCGGTCGCGCCGCCCTCGACCGGGCACTGCGCGCCGCACCACCCGGCGCCCGTTTCCCCTGGTACGGCCCGCCCATGTCGGCCGCCTCCATGGCCACCGCCCGCCTCATGGAGACCTGGGCCCACGGCCTGGACATCGCCGACGCCCTGGATGTGGTCCGAACCCCCACCGAACGGCTCCGGCATGTGGCACGGCTCGGGGTCCGTACCCGCGACTTCGCCTACACCGTCCACCGGCTCACCCCGCCCGCCGAGGAGTTCCGCGTCGAACTCGCCGCACCCACCGGCGAGGTGTGGGCGTACGGCCCCGAGAACGCCCCGCAGCGCGTCACCGGCCCCGCCCTCGACTTCTGCCTCCTCGTCACCCAGCGCGCCCACCGCCGCGACCTCGCCCTGACCGCCGTCGGACCGGACGCCGACCGCTGGCTGGACATCGCGCAGGCCTTCGCGGGCCCGTCCGGCGGAGGCCGCCCGCCGAAGGGGGCCGAGCGGTGAACGCCCTGCGCATCGGCAACTTCTCCGGCTTCTACGGCGACCGGTCCGACGCCCTGCGCGAGATGCTCACCGGCGGCGAGGTCGACGTCCTCACCGGTGACTACCTCGCCGAACTCACCATGCTGATCCTCGCCCGCGACCGGCTGAAGGACCCCGGCGCCGGATACGCCCGCACCTTCCCGCGCCAACTGGAGGTCTGCCTCGGCCTCGCCCACGAGCGCGGGGTGAAGATCGTCACCAACGCGGGCGGGCTGAACCCCGCCGGACTCGCCGCAGCCATACGGCAGTCGGCGGACCGGCTCGGGATCCCGGCCAAGGTCGCCCACGTCGAGGGCGACGACCTCACCGCCACCCACCCCGGCGCCCTCGCCGCCCACGCCTATCTCGGCGGCTTCGGCATCGCCGGGTGTCTGCGGGCCGGCGCGGACATCGTCGTCACCGGGCGGGTGACCGACGCGGCCCTGGTCACCGGTCCCGCCGCGGCCCACTTCGGCTGGCAGCCGGGGGAGTACGACCGGCTCGCGGGCGCCGTCGTCGCCGGGCATGTGCTGGAGTGCGGGACGCAGGCCACCGGCGGGAACTACGCCTTCTTCCAGGAGGGGGACGTACGCCGGCCCGGCTTCCCGCTCGCCGAGATCCACGCCGACGGCAGCAGCGTGATCACCAAGCATCCCGGCACCGGCGGCCTGGTCGACATCGGCACGGTCACCGCGCAGCTGCTGTACGAGACCGGCGGCGGCCGGTACGCCGGGCCCGACGTCACCGCCCGGCTGGACACCGTACGGCTGGGCCAGGACGGGCCGGACCGGGTGCGGATCGCGGGCGTGCGGGGCGAGGCGCCACCGCCGGACCTGAAGGTCGGCGTCAACCGGCTCGGCGGCTTCCGCAACGAGGTCGTCTTCGTCCTCACCGGACTCGACATCGAGGCCAAGGCCGAACTGGTGCGGGCACAGCTCACCGACGCGCTCGCGAAATCGCCGCCCGCCGAGGTCCGTTGGGAGCTGGTCCGCACCGACCGGGCCGACGCCGACACCGAGGAGACCGCGAGCGCCCTGCTGCGGCTCGTCGTACGCGACCCGGACGAGCGGGTCGTCGGACGGGCGCTGAGCGGGGCCGCCGTGGAGCTGGCGCTGGCCAGCTATCCGGGCTTCCATGTGCTCTCCCCACCGGGAAAGGGCTCGCCTTATGGGGTCTTCGAGGATGTGGCTGTACCCCATGGTGCCGTGGACCATGTGGCGGTCCTCCATGACGGACGGCGTGTCCCCGTGCCGCCGCCCCAGGAAACGCGCCCCCTGGAGGCCGTACCGGAACCCGTCCTCCCCGACCCGCTCCCGCCCGGTCCGACCCGCCGCGCACCCCTCGGGCTGGTCGCCGGGGCCCGCAGCGGGGACAAGGGCGGCAGCGCGAACGTCGGTGTCTGGGCCCGTACCGAGGAGGCCTGGCGGTGGCTCGCGCACGAGCTGACCGCCGAAAGGTTCCGGCAGCTGATCCCCGAGAGCCGGGACCTGCCGGTCACCCGGCATCTGCTGCCGAACCTGCGCGCGGTCAACTTCGTCGTCGAGGGCATCCTCGGCGCGGGCGTCGCGGCGCAGGCCCGCTTCGACCCGCAGGCCAAGGCCCTCGGCGAATGGCTGCGCTCCCGCCACGTGGACATCCCGGAGGCCCTCCTGTGACCATCCTGACCTCGGCCCTGGACCCGGCCGGCCCCGACCACCGGGCCAACCGCGAGGCCATGCTCGCCAAGATCGCCGAACTCGATGCCGAGCACGCCAAGGCGCTCGCGGGCGGCGGCGAGAAGTACGTGCAACGGCACCGCGAGCGCGGCAAGTTGCTCGCCCGCGAGCGGATCGAGCTGCTGCTCGACCCGGACACGCCCTTCCTGGAGCTGTCCCCGCTCGCCGCCTGGGGGAGTGACTACACGGTCGGCGCCTCGCTCGTCACCGGCATCGGCGTGGTCGAGGGCGTGGAGTGCCTGATCACCGCCAACGACCCGACCGTGCGCGGCGGCGCGAGCAACCCGTGGAGCCTGAAGAAGGCCCTGCGGGCGAATGACATCGCGCTCGCCAACCGGCTGCCCTGCATCTCCCTGGTGGAGTCCGGCGGCGCCGACCTGCCGTCCCAGAAGGAGATCTTCATCCCCGGCGGCGCCATCTTCCGCGACCTGACCCGGCTCTCCGCCGCCGGCATCCCGACCGTCGCCGTCGTCTTCGGCAACTCCACCGCCGGCGGTGCCTACATCCCCGGCATGTCCGACCACGTGATCATGGTCAAGGAGCGGGCGAAGGTCTTCCTCGGCGGGCCGCCGCTGGTGAAGATGGCCACCGGCGAGGAGAGCGACGACGAGTCCCTGGGCGGCGCGGAGATGCACGCGCGCGTGTCGGGGCTCGCCGACTACTTCGCCGTGGACGAACCGGACGCGCTGCGCCAGGCCCGCCGGGTGGTCGCCCGCCTGGGCCACCGCAAGGCCTACCCGGATCCCGGCCCCGCCGAGCCGCCCAAGTACGACCCGGAGGAGCTGCTGGGCATCGTCCCCGGTGACCTGAAGACCCCCTTCGACCCGCGCGAGGTCGTCGCACGGATCGTCGACGCCTCCGACTTCGACGAGTTCAAGCCGCTGTACGGGACCAGCCTGGTCACCGGCTGGGCGGCCCTGCACGGCTACCCGGTCGGCATCCTGGCCAACGCCCAGGGGGTTCTGTTCAGCGCGGAGTCGCAGAAGGCCGCCCAGTTCATCCAGCTCGCCAACCAGCGTGACATCCCGCTGCTCTTCCTGCACAACACCACCGGCTACATGGTCGGCCGGGAGTACGAGCAGGGCGGGATCATCAAGCACGGCTCGATGATGATCAACGCGGTCAGCAACAGCCGCGTTCCGCACCTGTCCGTGCTCATGGGGGCGTCGTACGGCGCCGGTCACTACGGCATGTGCGGGCGGGCGTACGACCCCCGCTTCCTGTTCGCCTGGCCCAGCGCCAAGTCCGCCGTCATGGGCCCGCAGCAGCTCGCCGGCGTGCTGTCGATCGTCGCCCGCCAGTCGGCGGCGGCGAAGGGCCGGCCGTACGACGAGGACGCGGACGCCGCCCTGCGCGCGATGGTGGAGCAGCAGATCGAGTCCGAGTCGCTGCCGATGTTCCTGTCCGGGCGGCTGTACGACGACGGCGTCATCGACCCGCGCGACACCCGCACCGTCCTCGGCCTGTGTCTGTCCGCGATCCACACCGCGCCCTACGAGGGCGCGCGCGGCGGCTTCGGCGTCTTCCGGATGTGACGGCCATGACGGATATGAGGGGTTCCGTGATTACGACACTGCTGGTCGCCAACCGGGGCGAGATCGCCTGCCGGATCTTCCGCACCTGCCATGAGCTGGGAATCCGGACGGTCGCCGTGCACTCGGACGCCGACGAGAACGCGCTCCACGCGCGCGTGGCCGACAGCGCGGTACGGCTGCCGGGCGCGGCGCCCGCCGATACGTATCTGCGCGGCGACCTGATCGTGAAGGCGGCCCTCGCCGCGGGCGCGGACGCCGTGCACCCCGGCTACGGCTTCCTCTCCGAGAACCCCGGCTTCGCCCGCGCCGTCCTGGACGCCGGACTGACCTGGATCGGCCCGCCGCCGGAGGCCATCGAGGCGATGGCGTCCAAGACCCGCGCGAAGGAGCTCATGGGTCTCGCGCCCCTCGAGGCGGCCGACGTCACCCAGGCCGATCTGCCGGTGCTGGTGAAGGCGGCCGCCGGCGGCGGGGGCCGCGGGATGCGGATCGTGCGCCGCCTGGAGGAGCTGAGCGCCGCGCTGGCCGGCGCGCGCGCCGAGGCCGCGAGCGCCTTCGGCGACGGCGAGGTGTTCATCGAGCCCTACCTGGAACACGGCCGCCATGTCGAGGTGCAGATCCTCGCCGACACCCACGGCACGATCTGGCCCCTCGGCACCCGCGACTGCTCCCTGCAGCGCCGCCACCAGAAGGTCATCGAGGAGGCCCCCGCACCCGGCCTCTCCGAGTCGCTCACGGAGGACCTGTACGCGCTCGCCACACAGGCCGCGTGCGCCGTCGCCTACGTCGGCGCCGGCACCGTCGAGTTCCTGGTCGCCGACGGCCGCGCCCACTTCCTGGAGATGAACACCCGCCTCCAGGTCGAACACCCGGTGACGGAGGAGGTCTTCGGCATCGACCTGGTCGCCGAACAGATCCGCATCGCGGAGGGCGCGGCCCTGGAGAAGAACCCGCCACGCGCGCGTGGCCACGCGATCGAGGCCCGCCTGTACGCCGAGGACCCTGCCCACGACTGGGCCCCGCAGACCGGCACCCTGCACCACCTCGCCGTACCGGCCGGCACCCGCCTGGACACCGGCTACACCGACGGCGACACCATCGGTGTCCACTACGACCCGATGCTCGCCAAGGTCGTCGCCCACGCACCCACCCGCACCGAGGCGATCCGCCGTCTCGCCGGCGCCCTGGAGCGAGCCGACCTGCACGGCCCGGTCACCAACAGGGACCTCCTCGTACGCTCACTGCGCCACGCGGAGTTCACGGGCGGCCGCATGGACACCGGCTTCTACGACCGCCACCTGCCCGCCCTGACCGCCCCGGCCCCCGACCCGCTCGCCCCGCTCGCCGCCGCCCTCGCCGACGCCCGCGGCCGCTCCCGCTTCGGCGGCTGGCGCAACGTTCCCTCACAACCGCAGGTCAAGCGATACGCGGTGGCGGGCGAGGAGCACGAGGTCCGCTACCGGCACACCCGGGACGGCCTCGCGGCCGACGGGGTGCGCGTCGTGCACGCCGACGCGCGCACGGTCGTCCTCGAAGTAGACGGCGTGGAGCGCCGGTTCACGGTGACGGCGTACGGCGACGAGGTGTACGTGGGCGCCACCCGCCTCACCGCCCTGCCCCGCTTCCCCGACCCCACCGCCCAGCACGCCCCGGGCTCCCTGCTCGCACCGATGCCGGGCACGGTCGTACGCATCGCCGAGGGCCTGGCGGAAGGGGCAACGGTTCAGGCCGGTCAGGGCCTCGTATGGGTGGAGGCGATGAAGATGCAGCACCAGATCTCGGCGCCGGTCACAGGAACGCTGACCGCGCTGCACGCCAGGACCGGCCAGCAGGTGGAACCAGGAACGTTGCTCGCCGTCGTGCAGGAAACCTCTTCTTAGGAGCCCCATGTCTCCCGTCATCGAAACCGAAGAGCACAAAGCCCTCCGCTCGGCGGTAGCCGCCCTCGGCAAACGCTACGGCCGCGACTACCTGGTCCAGACCGTCGCCGCGGGCAAACCCCCCACCGAACTCTGGTCCGAGGCGGGCAAGCTCGGCTACCTCGGCGTCAACCTCCCGGAGGAGCACGGCGGCGGGGGTGGCGGCATCAGCGAACTCTCCATCGTCCTGGAGGAGTTGGGCGCTGCGGGCTCCCCCCTCCTCATGCTCGTCGTCTCCCCGGCCATCTGCGGAACGGTCATCTCCCGCTTCGGCACCGAAGAACAGAAGCGTGCCTGGCTCCCCGGGATCGCCGACGGAACCCGCCTCATGGCCTTCGGCATCACCGAACCCGACGCCGGCTCCAACAGCCACCGCATCACCACCACCGCCCGCCGCGACGGCGCCGACTGGCTGCTCACCGGCCGCAAGGTCTTCATCTCCGGTGTCGACATCGCGGACGCCGTCCTCATCGTCGGCCGTACCGAAGACGCCCGCACCGGACGCCTCAAGCCCTGCCTGTTCATCGTCCCGACGGACGCCGAGGGCTTCCAGAAACGGCCGATCGACATGGAACTGGGCGCCGCCGAGAAGCAGTTCGAGCTGGTCCTGGACGACGTACGACTGCCCGCCGACGCACTCGTCGGCGACGAGGACGCCGGCCTGCTGCAGCTGTTCGCCGGCCTGAACCCCGAACGGATCATGACCGCCGCGTTCGCCATCGGGATGGGCCGGTACGCCCTCGCCAAGGCCGTCGAGTACGCCCGCGACCGCACCGTCTGGAAGTCCCCGATCGGCGCCCACCAGGCCATCGCCCACCCCCTCGCGCAGGCCCACATCGACCTGGAACTGGCCCGGCTGATGATGCAGAAGGCGGCCCATCTCTACGACACCGGCGACGACATCGGTGCAGGCGAGGCCGCCAACATGGCCAAGTACGCGGCCGGGGAGGCCTGCGTGAAGGCCGTCGACCAGGCCGTGCACACCCTCGGCGGCAACGGACTCACCCGCGAGTTCGGGCTCGCCTCGCTGATAACGGCCGCACGCGTGTCTCGTATTGCTCCGGTGAGCCGGGAGATGATTCTCAACTACGTCTCCCATCAGACCCTGGGCCTGCCCAAGTCGTACTGAGTCCAGCCGCTTGGAGGAACCGTGTTCCACAGCGAGTACGCAGACGTCCCGCCCGTGAGCCTCCCCATCCACGAGGCCGTCCTGGGCCACGCCGCCGCATTCGGCGACCGCCCCGCCCTGATCGACGGCACGGACGGCACCACGCTCACGTACGAGCAGGTGGACCGGTTCCACCGGCGCGCCGCCGCCGGACTCGCCGACGCGGGCGTGCGCAAGGGCGACGTCCTCGCCCTGCACAGCCCCAACACCATCGCCTTCCCGACCGCCTTCTACGCGGCCACACGCGCGGGCGCCTCCGTCACCACCGTCCACCCGCTCGCCACGCCCGAGGAGTTCGCCAAACAGCTCGGCGACAGCGGCGCCCGCTGGATCATCACCGTCTCACCGCTGCTGGGCACCGCCCGCCGCGCCGCCGAACTCTCCGGCGGCATACGCGAGATCTTCGTCTGCGACAGCGCCCCCGGACACCGCTCGCTCATCGACATGCTCGCCACCACCGCCCCCGAGCCCCAGCCCGCCTTCGACCCGGCCGAGGACATCGCCGCGCTGCCGTACTCCTCCGGCACCACCGGCATCCCCAAGGGCGTGATGCTCACCCACCGGCAGATCGCCACCAACCTCGCCCAGCTCGAACCCGCCGTACCGGCCGCCCCCGGCGACCGCATCCTCGCCGTCCTGCCGTTCTTCCACATCTACGGCCTCACCGCCCTGATGAACGCGCCCCTGCGCAAGGGCGCCACCGTCGTCGTCCTGCCCCGCTTCGACCTGGAGACCTTCCTCGCCGCCATAGAGAACCACCGCATCACCGGCCTGTACGTCGCCCCGCCGATCGTCCTCGCCCTCGCCAAGCACCCGGCCGTCGCCCGCTACGACCTCTCCTCCCTGAAGTACGTCATCAGCGCCGCCGCCCCCCTGGACGCCCACCTCGCCCGCGCCTGCTCCCAGCGGCTCGGCCTGCCCCCGATCGGCCAGGCCTACGGCATGACCGAACTGTCCCCCGGCACCCACGTCGTCCCCCTCGACCGGCTCCACGACGCCCCCGCAGGCACCGTCGGCAGGCTCATCGCCGGCACCGAGATGCGCATCGTGTCCCTGGACGACCCCGACAAGGACCTCGGCACCGGCGAGTCCGGCGAGATACTGATCCGTGGCCCCCAGGTCATGAAGGGCTACCTCGGCCGCCCCGACGCCACCGCCGCCCTGATCGACACCGACGGCTGGCTGCACACCGGGGACGTGGGACACGTCGACGAGGACGGCTGGCTCTTCGTCGTCGACCGCGTGAAGGAACTCATCAAGTACAAGGGCTTCCAGGTGGCCCCCGCCGAACTCGAGGCCCTGCTGCTCACCCACCCCGGCATCGCCGACGCCGCCGTCATCGGCTCCTACGACGACGACGGCAACGAGATCCCGCACGCCTTCGTCGTCCGCCGCGCGGACGCCGCCGAGGAGCCGACGGAGAACGAGATCATGCTCTACGTCGCAGAACGCGTGGCACCCTACAAACGCATCCGCCGGATCACCTTCATCGACACCGTCCCCCGCGCCGCCTCCGGAAAGATCCTGCGCCGGGAACTGAGGGAGCTGCCGTGACACTGATCAGCCGCACACGCGCGCGTGCCGTCGAAACCCTCAGCCTCGACGCCACCGCCACCCGCAACGCACTCTCGGCCGCCCTCGTCTCCGAACTCGCCGACGCCCTCACCGACTGCGGCAAGGACCCCGACGTACGCGCCGTCGTCCTCACTCACACCGGCACCACCTTCTGCGCCGGCGCCGACCTGCGCGACCCACCGCACCCCGATGCGCTCACCGGCCTGCTCCGGCAGGTCCTCGAACTGCGCAAACCCGTCGTCGCCCGCGTCACCGGCCACGTCCGCGCGGGAGGCCTCGGCCTCCTCGCCGCCTGCGACATCACCGCCGCCTCCACCGAGGCCACCTTCGCGTTCACCGAGGTCCGCATCGGCGTCGCCCCCGCGGTGATCTCCCTCCCCGTGATCCCGCGCGCCGACCCCCGCGCCCTCGCCCGCTACTTCCTCACCGGCGAACGCTTCGACGCCCCCGAGGCCGTACGCGTCGGACTCCTCACCGTCACCGGCGACGACGTGGACGACACCCTCTCCCCGATCCTCGACGGCCTGCGCCGCTCCTCACCCCAGGGCCTGGCCGAGACGAAACAGCTGCTCACGGCTAGGGTGCTGGAAACATTCGACCGGGACGCGGCGGACCTGACCGCGCTCTCGGCCCGGCTGTTCTCCTCCGCCCAGGCCCGGGAGGGGATGACGGCCTTCCTGGAAAGACGCGACGCGGCATGGGTGGTGTGACCGGATGAGTACGACGGCGGAACGCGACCGCGTGGCCAGAGAACGCGCGCCCAAACAGGACCGCAGCCGCGCCACCCGGCAGCGGCTCCTCGAGGCCGCCGTGGCCTGCCTGGCCGAACACGGCTGGGCGGGCTCCACCGTCGCCGTCGTCGCCGAACGCGCCGGAGTCTCCCGCGGCGCCGCCCAGCACCACTTCCCCACCCGCGAGGACCTGTTCACGGCCGCGGTCGAATACGTCGCCGAAGAACGCTCCACCGCCCTGCGGGCCCTCTTCCCGGCCGGACCCGCCGACCGCCGCGCCGTCGTCACCGCCCTCGTCGACCTCTACACCGGCCCCCTCTTCCGCGCCGCCCTCCACCTGTGGGTCGCCGCCTCCAACGAGGACCAGCTGCGCACCCGCGTGACCGAGCTCGAGGCCCGCGTCGGCCGCGAGACCCACCGCATCGCCGTAGACCTCCTCGGCGCCGACGAGACCCGCCCCGGCGTCCGCGAAACCGTCCAGGGCCTCCTGGACATGGCACGCGGCCTCGGCCTCGCCAACCTCCTCACCGACGACACCGCCCGCCGCGCACGCGTCGTCGCCCAGTGGTCCGACCTGCTGGAACACGCGATTCCCGGCAAGTGAACCGGGCCACAGGCGTTTGCCGCGCCGCGCAGTACCCTTGCCCCATGCCTCCGATGCTCGTCCGCCGCCGCCACGTGGACTACGTGCGCGTCACGAGCATGAGCTGTCGGCCTTCGGCCTGATTCAGCCTCTTTTCTCCCGCCTTCTTACGGCATCTTCTAACGGCATCCGGGGCGACGCCTCCCACACCTGCGGCGGCCTGCCCGTGGCCCACACACCCCGTGGACGCACCCATGACGACGCACACCGCATCGACGCACCCCACGACGACCCCGTCGTACGACCAGCTCCCCATCATCGACCTGTCGGCCGCAGACCGCGGCCCCCAGGCCCGCGCCCTGCTCCACGCCCAGCTGCACAGCGCCGCCCACGACGTCGGCTTCTTCCAGCTCGTCGGACACGGCGTCACCCAGGCAGAGACCGACGCGCTGCTCACCGCCATGCGCGCCTTCTTCGCCCTCCCCGAAGCCGACCGCCTCGCCCTCGACAACATCAACTCCCCCCACTTCCGCGGCTACACGCGCACCGGCGACGAACGCACCGCCGGCGCCCGCGACTGGCGCGACCAGCTCGACATAGGCGCCGAACGCCCCGCCCGCGTCCCCGCCCCCGGCGAACCCCCCTACTGGTGGCTCCAGGGCCCCAACCAGTGGCCCACCGCCCTGCCCGAACTGCGCACGGCAGCCCTGGCCTGGATCGACAAACTCAGCGCGGTGGCCGACCGCCTCCTGCACGAGCTCCTCACCGCCATCGGCGCCCCCGCCGACTTCTACGACCCGATCTTCGGCACCCAGGCCCACCCGCACCTCAAGCTCGTCCGCTACCCCGGCAGCGCCGGCGACGGCACCGACCAGGGCGTGGGCGCCCACAAGGACTACGGCTTCCTGACCCTGCTCCTCCAGGACACCGTCGGCGGCCTCCAGGTCCAGCGCGAGGACGGCCACTTCCACGACGTCCCGCCCATCGACGGCGCCTTCGTCGTCAACCTCGGCGAACTCCTCGAAGTCGCCACCAACGGCTACCTCCTCGCCACCAACCACCGCGTCGTCAGCCCCGCGGGAGCGACGGAACGCTTCTCCGTCCCGTTCTTCTACAACCCACGCCTCGACGCCAGGGTCGAGCCACTGCCCTTCCCCCACGCGTCGAAGGCCCCGGGCATCACGACCGACCCGGCCAACCCCCTGTACGCCGAGTACGGCTACAACGAACTCAAGGGCAAGCTCAGGGCACATCCGCTGGTGGCGGAGAGGCACCATGCAGGTTTGCCAGCGGCAGCATGAAAGACGGGCCCCGAAGGGGCCGTCCTTCAGGGGCGCGGGGGCCGTGTCCTATGAGGCTCCGCCGCGTGGGCGCGACAAGCCACGAGACACCCGCAGCCGCCCACGCGCCCCGCCCACCCCTCTCAGTGGGCGATCTCCCCGTACCCCTCGATGTCCTCCGGCCTCCGCGGCCCAGGCCCCACATACCGAGCCGAGGGCCGCACAAGCCGACCCGTCCGCTTCTGCTCAAGAATGTGCGCGGACCACCCAGCCGTACGGGCGCACGTGAACATCGACGTGAACATGTGCGCCGGAACTTCGGCGAAGTCGAGCACGATCGCGGCCCAGAACTCCACATTGGTGGCCAGCACCCGATCAGGCCGACGGCTGTGCAACTCCTCCAGCGCCGCCTTCTCCAACGCCTCGGCGACCTCGAACCGCGGAGCACCCAGCTCCCGCGCCGTACGCCGCAGCACCCGCGCCCGCGGATCCTCGGCCCGGTACACCCGGTGCCCGAACCCCATCAGCCGCTCACCACGGTCCAGCGCCTGCCTGACGTACGCCTCCGCGTCCCCCGTCCGCTCGATCTCCTCGATCATCCCGAGCACACGCGAGGGTGCACCCCCGTGCAACGGCCCGGACATTGCCCCGACCGCCCCCGACAGCGCCGCGGCGACATCCGCACCCGTGGACGCGATGACCCGCGCGGTGAAGGTGGAGGCATTCATCCCGTGCTCGGCCGCGGACGTCCAATAGGCATCCACAGCGGCGACATGCTTCGGATCGGGCTCACCCCGCCACCGGATCATGAACCGCTCCACCACCGACTTCGCCTTGTCGATCTCCCGCTGCGGCACCATCGGCAGCGTCTGCCCGCGCGCCGACTGGGCGACGTACGACAACGCCATCACCGCGGCCCGCGCAAGATCGTCCCGCGCGCGCCGCTCGTCGATGTCGAGCAGCGGCTTCAGCCCCCACACCGGGGCCAGCATGGCCAGCGCCGACTGCACATCCACACGGATGTCACCGGAGTGCACCGGGATCGGGAAGGGCTCGGCGGGCGGCAGCCCGGGATTGAAGGCACCGTCGACCAGCAGTCCCCACACGTTCCCGAACGAGACATGACCGACCAGGTCCTCGATGTCGACGCCCCGGTACCGCAGGGCGCCCCCCTCCTTGTCCGGTTCGGCGATCTCCGTCTCGAACGCGACGACTCCCTCGAGTCCGGGTACGAAATCGGACATCAGGCGGCTCCTTGAGATGGTTCGGCGGCGGTCACCCCGGTGATGCCCCGTTCGACCGGTGGTCACCCAAACCGCAAGGGACCAGCACGATAACCCCCCGTGCCAGACTTGGGGAGTCCGTACGACACTCAGTGCCAGTGGCGTTCGATACGGCAAGATGACCGCGTGACCGACCGCGACCCGCTCCTGGACCCCGTCCTCGATCCCGCCGCCATGCGCAAGCAGTACCGGGCGGAAGGCCTCGCCGAACAGGACCTCGCCGCACACCCGATGGACCAGTTCGCCCGGTGGTTCGAGGACGCCGCCCGAGCGGCGCTGCACGGCACCATCTACGAGCCCAACGCCATGGTCGTCTCCACGGCGGACGCGGCGGGCCGCCCCAGCTCGCGCACGGTCCTGATGAAGCAGTTCGACACCGAGGGTTTCGTCTTCTACACCAACTACGACTCCCGCAAGGCCCGCGACCTCGCGGAGAACCCGTACATCTCCCTGCTCTTCCCCTGGCACCCACTGGCCCGCCAGGTCATCGTCACCGGCACCGCCCACCGCACCGGCCGCGACGAGACCGCCGCCTACTTCCGCACCCGCCCGCACGGCTCCCAGCTCGGCGCCTGGGCCAGCGCCCAGTCCACCGTCATCGCCTCCCGCACCGAACTGGACACCGCCTACGCCGACCTCCAGGCCCGCTACCCCGAGGACGAACAGGTCCCGGTCCCCCCGCACTGGGGCGGCTTCCGCATCACCCCGCACACGATCGAGTTCTGGCAGGGCCGGGTGAACCGCCTGCACGACCGCCTCCGCTACACCGCCCGGCCGGACGGCACCTGGCAGGTCGAGCGCCTGGCCCCCTGAGGAGCCGGAAAACGCCGGAGAACGCAGGAAAACGCAGACGACCCGCGGGCTGGGTTCCTCAAGGAGGAGCCGGCCGGACGTACCGGCAGCCCGCGGGTCGGGTGACTGCTTGGGATTTGGGCCGGCTGCACGCGTCTGTCACGTGCTGGTCCGGCACCGCACTGGATGTGGTGGCGGACCGCTAGCCCGCAGCCACCTCACGCGTCCGGTATTCATACATCTGCCGAACCACCTCCCTTCTCGTGTGCTCCACACCTTAGGAAGCCGATGGACGGCGCTCAACTGTTTTTTTCGGAGATCCTGGCGGGCCCACACGCCCGTATTGACACCACACTGGTCCAGACCGCACGGTGATCCGCGACACAGACGCTGCGAAGGGGCACCGCATGAGCGACGGCACGCCTGCCGACCTGTTCTTCGACGCCGCGATCGGGCTGTTGCAACGGGTGCGTGAGGAGGAGGCCGGGGCGATCGCCGCGGCCGGGACCCTGCTTGCCGACACCGTTGCCGCCGGTGGCCGGCTGTTCGCCTTCGGCGCGGGGCACTCCTCCCTGGCCGCACAGGACGTCGTCTACCGTGCCGGTGGCCTCGCTCTGATGAACCTGCTCGCCGTCCCCGGCGTGGTGGGTGTCGACGTCACCCCGGCCACTCTGGGCTCCGCCCTCGAACGGGTCGACGGTCTCGCGAGTGCCGTCCTCGACACCTCACCGCTCCGTGCCGGCGACGCTCTCGTGATCATCTCCCTCTCCGGCCGGAACGCCCTGCCCGTGGAGATGGCCCTGAGCGCCCGCGCCCTCGGTGTGAAGGTCATCGGCGTCACCTCGGTCGCGTACGCCGCGCAGACCACGTCCCGGCACTCCTCCGGCAGCTTCCTGAAGGACCACTGCGACGTCGTCCTGGACTCGAAGATCGCCGTCGGTGACGCGGAGCTCACCCTGGACACCATCCCGGCGCCCTTCGCCCCGGCCTCCACGGTCGTCACCGCCGCCCTGATGCAGGCCGTCATGGCGACCACCGCGGCCGCCCTCGCCGACCGGGGCATCGAACCCCCGCTCCTGCGCTCGGGCAACGTCGACGGCGGGCACGAGTGGAACGGCCGCGTGATGCGGGAGTACGGCGACCGGATCTTCTACCGGCACTGAGCCGCCGCGGCCCGCTCATTCGCCCCGCAGAGCGTCCGCCAGGTCCAGTGCCGCCGCGATGCGGACCGCCACGTCCTCCGCGTAGGCCGTGTCGGACCGCTCGAAGCGGCTGCGGCCGGAGCCGCGCAGGAAGGTGACCACGCCGAGGGTCCGACCCCGGCTGCGCAGCACCGCGCACAGGGCGTGCACCGCGTCACCGGGCCACTGCCGGGCCAGTGCCCATTCCCGCGCCCGCTGCGCCGGGACCGACCCGGCGTCCGCGCGCACGGCCCCGGCCCGGGCCACGCACTGCAGCGCCGGATGGCCCGGTTCGTAGCGCACGGGGAGCCCGGCCGCGCCGGTGAGCAGGCTGGGTCCCGGCGCTCCGGCGGGCGTCGCGGCGAGCCGTACCAGCCGTGCGGCCGCCTCCTCGCCCCCCGAGCCCTCCGAGCCCCCTGAACTCCCCGAATCCTCCGAACCCTGCGAATCCTGCGGATTCTTCGAGCGTGGGGAGGGCACCACCCGGTCGATCAACGCGTGGTCGGCGAAGCCGGCGAGGGCGAAGTCGAGGTGGACGGTGGCCGCCTCGGCCGGGTCCTCGCACTCGGCGGCGGCGCGCGCGGCCCGGTGCAGCTGGTTGGTGCGGAACCGCAGCAGGGCCGCCTCCTGCTCGCCCTGCCTGCCCTCGGTGACGTCCTGGAACAGCCAGCCGACGCCGAGCGGCACGGGTTCCTCCGCGAGGGGTGAGGCCAGCCGCACGAAGCCGTTGCGCCAGCAGCGCCGTTCCTCGCCCCGGGCGGTGCGCACGGTCACCCACATGTCGGCGGGCGCGGGCGGGGCGCCCTCGGCCAGCACATGGGTGAACGCGGCCTCCAGTTCCTCCACGCCCTGCGCGAGCAGTTCGCCGAGCGGCCGGCCCAGCGCGGACGTGCGCCCGATGCCGAGCGCACGGGCCGCGTGCGCGTTGACGACGGCGGGCCGCAGGTCGGCGTCGATGAGGACGACTCCCCAGGCCGCGTCCTCGAACAGCGCCTCGCTCAGCGCGATCGACCGCTCCAGGTCGATCTGTGCGTGCACCTCGCTGAACGCGCAGTACACCCCGGCGGGCTTTCCGTCGGGTCCGCGCACGGCGGCGGACTGCGTCCGTACGAGGACTCGCCCGCCGTCCTTGGTGACCAGCGCGAACTCGTGCACCTGCCGGCCGGGTGCGTGCATGGCCGACATCAGCCGGGCCTGCACCTCCTCGGCGTCGGCGCTGCGCACGGCCCATCCGGCGAAGCCGTGCCGTCCGACCGCCTCGGCGGCCGTCCACCCGAGGATCCGCTCGGCCTCCCGGTTCCAGTGTGTGACGACCCCGTCGGCGTCGAAGGCGCACAGGGCCGCGTCCATGCCGTCGAGCAGTGCGGCGAGCAGGTCGGATCCCCCCGACTCACCGGGCTCGTCCGGCCCCAGTTCGTCGGTGGTCCCACTCCGCCGGGAAGCACTCACCTGGACCCCCTGCAGGCTGCGTCGGCGCGTATGCGGCGCACGGTTCGCTCAGTGGTCTTCATTCAACTGGAACGTGACCCACCCCACATCCTGTTCCCGCAAGATTGGTGGCACGAGATTGAACGCGTCCGCCGCGCCCGGCGGCGGGCGGAACCCCCTACGGTGGTCCCCGTACCGGCCCGTTCCGCCGGAGGCCCCCGCTTGTCAGTCGGATCCGGCAGAATTGGTGCCAGGGCCAGCGCACGCGCCGGGCTGCCGGCAGAGGTAATCGAGGGGCACGTATGTCCGGACTGATCGACACCACGGAGATGTATCTCCGCACCATCCTCGAGCTCGAAGAGGAAGGCGTCGTCCCCATGCGCGCCCGCATCGCGGAGCGGCTCGACCAGAGCGGGCCGACGGTGAGCCAGACGGTGGCGCGGATGGAGCGTGACGGGCTCGTTTCCGTCGCCAGTGACCGTCATCTGGAGCTGACGGACGAGGGCCGCAGGCTCGCCACGCGGGTGATGCGCAAGCACCGGCTGGCCGAGTGTCTCCTCGTCGACGTGATCGGCCTGGAGTGGGAGCAGGTGCACGCGGAGGCGTGCCGCTGGGAGCACGTGATGAGCGAGGCCGTCGAGCGGCGGGTGCTGGAGCTGCTGCGGCACCCGACCGAGTCGCCGTACGGCAATCCGATCCCGGGCCTGGAGGAGCTGGGCGAGAAGGACGGCGCCGATCCGTTCCTGGACGAGGGCATGGTCTCGCTGGCCGACCTGGACGCGGGCGCGGACGGCAAGACGGTCGTCGTCCGCCGCATCGGCGAGCCGATCCAGACGGACGCGCAGCTGATGTACACGCTGCGGCGCGCGGGTGTGCAGCCCGGTTCCGTGGTGAGCGTGACGGAGTCGGCGGGCGGTGTCCTGGTGGGCAGCGGCGGTGAGGCGGCCGAGCTGGAGGCGGACGTCGCCTCGCATGTGTTCGTCGCCAAGCGCTGAGCAGGAGAGGGCCCCGGCGCCTTGTGGCGCCGGGGCCTGTCCTCCCCTGTGCTGACCCGGAGCCCCGAGCTCTCAGGGTCATCCCCCTCGGACCGTTTTTCCCCGAGCGGTCCGCCTCCCGCCAGAAGAGATCCCCTCGATGGCGGCGATCATTCCTTGAGGGGTGTCACTCGAATGAGGGGTGTTGTCCGCAGAGACGGATTTTTCGAATGGGTATTCGATAGTCTGCGGCGGCAGGACATGCACGACGATGTGCTCGGCGATGTGCGCGGCGATCTGCACGATGACGAGCACGACCACTAGCACGACAGCGACAGCAGCGAGTACGAGCGAGTACGGCAGTACACCGGTACGAGTCAGGCGGAGCTGGGGGGTGCCAGGCCCATGGCACGGCGTATCGACGTGACGGGAGCGGGCGGGGTGCGCCTGGCCGCCTGGGAGTTCGCCGACCCGCCCAAGACGGGCCTCGACCCGGCGGACGATCAGGTGGACGGCTGGGCGGACGCGGCGCCCGGCGCCCCGGGCGTGCTGTTACTCCACGGCCTGATGGGCCGTGCCTCCCACTGGGCCTCGACCGCCCGCTGGCTCGCCGCACGCCACCGTGCCGTGGCCCTCGACCAGCGCGGGCACGGCCAGAGCGAGAAGCCCCGACAGGCCGCCTACACCCGCGAGGCCTATGTCGAGGACGCCGAGGCCGCCCTGGAACAGCTCGGCCTCGCCCCCGCACTCCTCATCGGCCACGCCATGGGCGCGCTGACCGCCTGGCAGCTCGCGGCGAAACGCCCCGAACTGGTCCGGGGCCTGATCATCTGCGACATGCGGGCCTCGGCCCTGGGCGCCGCCTCGCAGCGGGAGTGGGCCGACTGGTTCCAGGCCTGGCCCGTCCCCTTCGCCACGCTGGCCGACGTGCGCAAGTGGTTCGGTGAGGACGATCCCTGGGTGGAGCGGCCGAATCCGGCGCGCGGGGAGTTCTACGCCGAGGTGATGCACGAGGGTGCCGACGGCTGGCGGCCCGTGTTCGAGCCGGAGCAGATGCTCAGGTCCCGGGAGACCTGGGTGTACGACGCGCACTGGGAGGAGCTGGCCCAGGTGCGGTGCCCGACGCTGGTGGTGCGTGGGGTGGACGGGGAGCTGGGGCGGGCGGAGGCGCAGGAGATGGTGCGGGTGCTGCCGGCGGGGGAGTACGCGGAGGTTTCCGATGCGGGGCACCTTGCGCACTATGAACTGCCGTTGGCTTGGCGGGGGGCTGTCTCGCCGTTTCTTGATCGGGTGCTCGGGGTTTGAGTGCCTGTTCGTCTGCCGGGTCGGGCTTTCGTCGGCGAGTGCGGGTGCGTGGTGGGTTCTCGCGCCCACGCGGCGGAGCCGCATATCAGACACAGCCCCGCGACCCTTGGGGAGCTGCAGTTCCCGGCGCCTGTCAAGGACGGAAATCCTTTACCCCTTGCTCACCGCCGTCAGGATCTCCGGCAACCGTGCTGCTGTTCGCGGAGCTGCCAGGCGTAGGCCCCCCAGGGTCAGCCCGGCGCCGTACGCCGCGCCCACCGGCAGGAGGAGCCACCTCCACGTCTCCCCGCCTGCGCTCACGTGGAGCCAGATGGTGAGGGCGATGACGGGGGAGCACAGCAGGGCGGCTGCGATCATGCCGCCGAAGATGGAGATCCAGGCGAGGCCCGCCTGGCCGGGGACGACGTTCTTGTGGCCCTCCTGGGGGATGGAGTAGGGGAAGCGGGCCGAGGTCCAGGCGCCGGTGGCGAGCATCGCGCCCAGCAGGGCCAGGGACAGGCCCAGTACCTCCGGCAGCCGGGGCCAGGCGTCCAGCAGGGCCGTCGTCACCACCGTCACGAGCGCCGCGTACGGCAGGGTGACCAGCAGCAGTGCCAGGGCACGGCCGCGCAGCTCGGCGTAGGCGTCCCGGGGTGAGGAGATGGTCATGGCCACCATCCAGAATGCGGAGGTGTCCTGCCCGAACTGGTTGTACATCTGGATGCCGAGCATTCCGGCGGCGAAGCACGCGAAGTAGATCGACCCGGTGCCCTGCACCGCGTTGAACACCGGCACGATCAGCCCGATCGCCAGCGAGGTCACCCAGGCGGCCTTGGTCTTCGGGTCCCGCCAGATGTAGCGCAGGCTGCGCTCCATGACCGTGCCCGTGCGGCCCTGCGGCAGCAGCCGGCCGAGTCCGGCGGCCGAGCGGCCGCGGTCTGCCGCGTCGGCCGGCTGCAGCGTGGAGGCGTCGGGCGCGGTCATCAGCCGGGTCAGGCTCCGCGCCCACACGGTGATCAGTGCCACCAACCCGGCTGCGGCAACGACGAGTTGGGCGGCAGCGACGCCGTACGAGCCCTGGCTCGCCGAACGTACCGCCGCCACCGCCGACGCCGGCGGTACCCAGGACAGTACGTCCGCGACCGGCTGCAGCTGTCCGAGCCCGGCCGAACCCAGCTCCCTCGCCCCGAAGTTGACCAGCTGCGCCCCGACCGCGATCACCAGCCCGCTCAGCACGGCCAGATCGCGGCCCTTCCTGCTGCTCAGCAGCCGTACGTTGGCGGTGGCGACGGCCCGTGCCAGCGCCACGCAGATCAGCAGGGCGAGACAGACGCCGAGCACCGCCACGGTGCCGCCGGCGGCGCCCTGTGCGACGGACAGCGTGCAGCCCACCAGTACCAGCAGCGTGAACAGCGGGCCGATGCCGATCAGGGAGGCCGTGAGCAGCGCCCGGACCAGCGGGCGGGGGCGCAGCGGGAGCATCACCAGCCGGGTGGGGTCCAGCGTCTCGTCGCCGGTCGGGAAGAACAGCGGCAGTACCGCCCAGCCCAGCGCCAGCACGGCCGTACCCGGGACGGCGACGGCGTCGGCGTGCGCGTGCCCGTGCAGGGCGAGCAGCCCGAGCAGTTGCAGCAGGGCGAACAGCACGGCGACGACCGCCGAGACGACGAACGCGGCCCGCCGGCCCCCGGACTGCCGCAGCCCGTTCCGCAGCAGGGACAGTTTCAGCCGTACGACGGTGGAGGTGAGGTTCGTCATCGGGCCGCTCCGCCGCCCAGCCAGTCCAGATCGGAGCCGGCGTCCCGTCCGCTCGCCCCGACGAGCTCCAGGAACGCCCCCTGGAGCGTCGGATGCGCGCCGCGCACCTCGGCGAGCGTACCGGTCGCGCGGATCCGCCCGGCCGCCATGACGGCGACCCAGTCGCACAGCGACTCGACCAGCTCCATGACGTGGGAGGAGAAGACGACGGTGGCGCCGGAGGCGGTGTACCGCTCGAGGACGCCCCGGATGGTCTGCGCGGACACCGGGTCGACGCCCTCGAACGGCTCGTCCAGGAAGAGCACCTCGGGATTGTGCAGGAGCGCGGCGGCGAGCCCGATCTTCTTGCGCATGCCGGTGGAGTAGTCGACGACGAGCTTGTGCTGGGCGCCGGCCAGGTCGAGGACGTCCAGCAACTGCGTGGCCCGCTTGTCGACCTCGGGCCCCGGCAGTCCGCGCAGCCGCCCCGAGTACCCGAGCAGCTCCCGCCCCGACAGCCGCTCGAACAGCCTCAGCCCTTCGGGAAGGACACCGATCCGCGCCTTGACGGCTATGGGGTCCCGCCATACGTCATGACCGACGACCTCGACCATGCCGTCATCGGGCCGCAGCAGCCCGGTCACCATGGACAGGGTCGTGGTCTTTCCGGCTCCGTTCGGCCCGACGAGCCCGATGAACTTCCCGGCGGGCAGCTCGAGATCGATCCCGCCGACAGCGACCTGCTGCCCGAACTGTTTCCAGAGCCCCCGTACCCGCACTGCAACTTCGGTCATGCATGAAGGTTACGGCGGCGATGTCCACCTGAGGGACGCGGGGAACTGCGTGAGCAACCGCGGTTGAGCACGCACCCGCCGACGCACCGAGACCACACGGACGGGACGGCGAACGGCTACCGGTCCCGCCCGCACGCATACGCCAGCGACGAGATCAGCTCCTCCGCATCCGGCAACCACCGATTCGCCGGGGTGGGCCGGCAGGCCCACTGCACGGCGCCGCGCGATCCGAAACGCGTGGGAGGAGCGGCCACGTACGCGCCCTCGCCCAGCGCGGCCAGATCGAGGGAAGTGAGCGACCAGCCCAGCTTGCGCACCAGGTCCGGCACCTTCACGGCACCCCCCGGCAGCACGAAGAACTGCATGCGACGGTCGGGAGACAACGTCACCGGCCCGAGCGTCAGCTCCATCCGCTCCATGCGGGCCAGAGCGAGGAACCCCGCACTCTCCGGGACGGACAGCGCGTCGAACGTCCGCCCCGTCGGCAGCAGGATCGAGGCCGTGGGCTGCTTCTGCCACATCCGGCGTGCGACGGTCGCGCTGCCGGTCGCCTGGGTCGCCCAGTCGGGGCGCGCGGGGTGCGCACCCGGCGCAGGGCAGGTGGCGTCGCCGCACGAGCATCGCTGCCTGCCGTCGACCGCTACCAGCCAGGTGCCCGGGAACACGTCCCAGTGGCGTTCCTCGGCGTAGCGTACGGCGGTCTCCAGCAGCGATTCCCCGCGCTGCTGCGGAATCTGACCGGCAATCTGAGTGTTTTCGGCGCCCGCGATCGTCTCTTCCACGCCCCTCTCAACTCCCGCACCCACCTCGGGTTACGGCCATAGCGCGCGCGGGGATGGCGCATCGATTCGGCAGTCGGGGCGCATGGGTGCACGGGTGGGGGCGCGCGGGGGGAAGCAGGGCGTGGGGTGGGTAGCCAGGGGTGGGGTTGGCAGCCGTCGTTACCCCGGCAAACGGCACATGTCGCGCATTGACGGTATGTCAGCTGGGCAGTGATCTTCCCGGAACGGTTACGCCCAGGGGATCGCAACGCAGGGGGTAGCACATGGCCGCAAGGCCTCTCGTGGCGAGGCAGCCCAACGAACGGCTGCAGGCACTCATCCAGGAAGCGGGGTGTTCGAACGCCGGGCTGGCCCGGCGGGTCAACATGTGCGGCGCCGAGCACGGCCTCGACCTGCGCTACGACAAGACGTCCGTGGCCCGCTGGCTGCGCGGACAGCAGCCACGGGGCCGCGCCCCGGCGATCATCGCGGAGGCGCTCGGGCGCAAGCTCGGCCGTACGGTCACGATCGACGAGATCGGCATGGCCAACGGCAAGAACCTCGCCTCGGGGGTCGGTCTCCAGTTCTCGCCGACGGTACTGGGGGCCATCGAGCAGGTCTGCGAGCTGTGGCGCAGCGACGTGGGCCGGCGGGACTTCCTGTCCGGCTCCTCCGTCGCCGCCTCCGCGCTGGTCGAGCCCAGCCGCGACTGGCTGATCTCGGCGCCGGACGCCCAGGTGGCCCGGCAGGCGGGCCCGCGCGTGGGGCAGGCCGACGTGGCGGCCGTACGGTCCATGACGCAGGCGCTGACCGACCTGGACCACCAGTACGGCAGCGGACATGTGCGCCCGGTCGTCGTGCACTACCTCAACAGCGTGGTCTCCGGGCTGCTCGCCGGCTCGTACCGGGAGACGGTCGGGCGGGAACTGTTCGCCGCGGTCGCCCGGTTGACCGAGCTCGCCGGGTACATGGCCGTGGACACCGGGCAACCGGGGCTGGCCCAGCGGTACTACATCCAGTCGCTGCGGCTCGCGCAGGCGGCCGGGGACCGCGGGTACGGCGGCTACGTCCTCGCCGCGTCCATGAGCCACCTCGCCGCCCAGCTCGGAAACCCGCGGGAGATCGCCCAGTTGGCGCGGGCGGCGCAGGAGGGGGCGCGCGGGCGGGTGACCCCGCGTGTGGAGGCGATGTTCCACGCGGCCGAGGCGCGCGGGCACGCCCTGCTCGGCGACGGGCGTGCGGCGCAGGCGTCCATCGGGCGGGCGGTGACGGCGATGGAACAGGCGGACGACTCCTCCGGTGACGACCCCGTGTGGATCCGCCACTTCGACGAGGCGTATCTCGCCGACGAGTTGGCGCACTGCCACCGCGATCTCGGCCAGAGCGAGCAGGCGGCCCGGTACGCGGAGCAGTCGCTGGCCGGGCACCCCGAGACCCGGGTCCGCCGGCGGGCCATCGGCTATGTGCTGCTCGCCACGGCCCAGGTGCAGCGGCGGGAGGTCGAACAGGCCTGCAGCACCGGCCTGAAGGCGGTGGAGCTGCTGGAGACGCTCCGCTCCAACCGGGGCGCCGAGTATCTGGAGGATCTCCAGCAGCGCCTGGAACCCTTCCGGGAGGAGGCGGTGGTACGGGAGTTCGGGGCGCGCCTCGATCTCCAGCAGGCCGCCGCGTGAACACCGGCCTCCCGGTCGCGTGAACGCACGGCGAACGGCGCGCGGGGGCGGAAGGGTGCCTTATATCAGCGCGCCGCGGGGCAGTTTTGTTACCGCCGTCACAGGGAAGGAGGTCTCGCCCTGAGCTGCATGGCACCCGGCTCGGGGGACCCGGTAGCGTGAGCCCGATTCACAAGGTCCCCCATTAGTAGGAGTCCCGGTGACGCAGAGTGGACAGGGCGAGGAGCCCTCGGCGCGGCCCGCGCGCGAAGGCATCGTGCTGCCCTCCGACGGAGGCGAGCCCTTGCTGCCGGGCATGACCGGCGCGCCCGCCCCCGCCGCCCCGGCCGGCGGGCAGGCCTGGGGTGGCTCCTGGGGGCCCGAGCAGCAGCAGCCGCCCCAGCCGGGCCAGGGCTGGCCCCCGGCGGAGGCCCAGCAGTGGCACAGCCCTCAGGCCCCGGCCCAGCAGCCGCCCGCCGCGAACCCCGGCCCGCTGCCCCCGGAGGGCGCCCCGGCCCCGTCGTACGGCCAGATGCCGTCGTACGACCACGGCGGCGCGCAGGGCGCCGGCCACGGCGCCGGTCAGCAGCCCGGGTACGGCGCGGCACCCGAGCCGTACCAGCAGCCGCAGCAGCAGTCCCTGCCGCAGTCGCAGCAGCAGTACCCGCAGCCGCCGGCCGCCCCCGCCCCGCTGCCCGCGGGGGACGAGGGTGCGACGCAGTACATACCGCCGGTGCAGGCGGCGGCCCCCGCCGAGGGCGCCACGCAGTACCTCCCGCCGGTGCCGGCCGCCCCCGTCGACGAGGGCGCGACCCAGTACATCCCGCCGGTGGCGCCCGGAGCGCTGCCGCCCGAGTCGGGCGGCGAGGAGACCCGCTACCTCGGCCGCGTCCCGCAGCAGGCGCCCGCGCCCGCCCCCGGCGACGCGGAGGCCACCCAGTACATACCGCCCTACGCCGCGCAGGCCGAGGGGGCGGACCGGCAGCCGCCGGCCGAGTTCGACAGCCTCTTCCGCGGCGGCCCGGCGGGCGGGGACGGCCCGTCCGGGGCCACCCAGCAGATGCCGCGCGTCCAGCAGCCGTACGGCGCCACGCAGCCCTCGTACGGCGCGCAGCAGCCGTCGTACGCCCCCGCGCACGACGACGACCACGACCAGCCGCGCGGCCGGTCGCGGGTGCCGCTGATCGCCGCGATCGGCGTCGGCATCGTCGTCATCGGTGTGGGCGCCGGCGCGCTGCTCAGCGGCGGCGGCAATGGCCAGGCCGCCGACGGCAGGCCGGTCGCGGCCACGTCCGCGGCGCCCGGCCAGAGCTCCGGCTCGCCCGCCGATCCGGCCCGGCAGCAGGCGGTCGCGCTGGACAAGCTGCTCGCCGACAGCGGCAGCAGCCGCGCCTCGGTGATCAAGGCGGTCGCCGACGTCAAGAACTGCGACAACCTCGACGGAGCCGCGACCGACCTGCGCGCCGCGGCCCAGCAGCGGGGCGACCTGGTCACCCAGCTCGGCCGGCTGTCCGTCGACAAGCTGCCGAACAACGGCGAGCTCACCGCCGCGCTGACCAAGGCCTGGCAGGCGTCCGCCGCGGCCGACAACCACTACGCGGCCTGGGCCGGACAGGCCAAGGACCACAAGGTCTGCCGCAAGGGCCACGCCCGCACCACCGGCGAGACCCAGGCCGGCAACCGGGCGAGCGGCACCGCCAGCGCGCAGAAGGTCAAGGCGGCGGCGCTGTGGAACGCGATCGCCCAGAAGTACGGCCTCACCCAGCGCCAGCCCACCCAGCTCTGAGCGGCGGGCCGGGGACGCGCCGGCGGGCGTCACTGCACGTCGGCGCTCTCCAGCGTCTGCGTCATGTCGGTGGCGCCGTCGAATCCGCCGATGCCCCTGCGGGCGTCGACCAGCCTGCCGTCCTGCACCACCTGCAGGGTGACGTCGGCGTTGACCATCCGCGGGAAGCCGACCGCGCCGAGTGTGCTGGAGTAGGTCCAGTGCAGGGTCGGGGTGAGCCCGCCGGTGGAGACCCGCAGGCCGTCGTCGAGGGTGCGCCGCACGGAGTCGGCGGTCACGTCACCGTCGCCGATCTTGTCCAGGACGGCCTTCAGCACGGTGTAGGCGATCCAGGTGGTCTGCACTCCGGCGTCCGCGGGGTCGATGCGGGTGTCGCCGAAGGCCTCCTCGTTGATCACCTTCTTCATCGGGTCCCACCGCGCGTCCGACGCCGGCGGGTACCAGCCGGTGATGTACGCCCCCTCGTACGGCCCCGACGCCCCGCCGGTGGCGTTGATCACGGTCTGGTCGACGCTGCCGAGCACGGTCGCGAGCCGTACCGAGGGGAAGCTCTCGCGTTCCCGCCGGAAGGAGTCCATGAAGGTGTCGGTGCGGTCCCCGAGCGCGGGGACCACACAGCCCTTCTTCGTGAGGTCCCGGCCGGCGTACCGCAGCGCCTGGTCGGCCTGGCCGCCGTAGTCGGTGGCGGCCTCCTCGGCGAGCTGGTCGCCCGCCTTGGCGTGCCCGCCCGCCTTCAGCCCGGAGTCGAGCAGCACGGGCAGCTCGTCGCCGGCGATGCTGTCGGGGCGGACCAGGGAGATGTTGCCGCAGGCGGCCGCGAGGGCCTTGCCGAGGCCGGCGAGCAGGGCGGGCTGGCCGCCGTTGACCGGGTAGGACATCTGGCCGGTGAACTCGTCGTTGGTGACGCCGTAGCCGCCTATGTAGGGGATGCCGGCGCCTTCCAGCGGCGCGGAGTAGGAGTCGGTGAACTGGCTGTAGGAGCCGACGACCGCGACCACGTTCTCGTCGGCCGCGTACTTGGCGCACTTGGCGGCGCCCACGCTGTCGTTGTGGTCGTTGCAGGTCAGGACCTGGAGCTCGCGGCCGCCCACGCCGCCGTGCGCGTTGATCCACTTGGCGTAGGCATGGGCCATCGCGGGCATGCCGGGCTTGTTGGTGGCGTCGGTCCCCTCGGGCGCCCAGGTCATGACCTTGATCGGGTCACCCCCGGAGCCCCCCGTGGCACCGGGGATGACCCCGCATCCGGCGGTGAGCGACGCACAGAGGGCCACGGCGCCCGCGGTCAGGGCGGTGGCTCTGCCGGGGCGGAGGGAGGAATGGAGGAAAGTACTGATCGCGCGTCGCCTGCCGGTCATGTGTAAGCACGATTCCCTCACACCACTAACCGGCGAGTGACCCTGGGTCAACGAAAGGTGACAGCGAGGTGAATTGCGGGGGCCGGTGAGGCTGGTGTGGCGGGGAACGTACGATCGATGACCGTGCAAGGTACGGAGAACTCTTCCCGTCGTGGCCGTCGCTCCTCCACCATGGGCGGCATGCCCCTAAGCGACATGCCGTGGTGGCGCTGGCGCAGCAATGTGTGCTCGGCGCTGCACATGCTCTCCGACCCGGTGTTCCAGCGGGACGTCTGGCTGGCCGGCGTGGACGGGTACGGCGACGTCACCGACGCCGTCTACCGGCTGGTGGAGGACACCTGGCTGGACAACTGGTCCGCGGAGAAGTACGTCGGCACGATATTCCGCGACTCGCAGGAGGCGGCGCTCGTGGACACCGCCGTACTGCGGGTACTGCGGATCATGCACCAGGTCGGCCCGGACGCACCGGTCGCCGCCTACCTCGACCACCAGGGGTGGCCGGAGGCGGTGCGGGCGGCGCGGGACGCGCACGTCCGGATGGCGGCGAGTGACGGGGAGGACCCGGACACGCCGCCGAAGAGCCTGGAAGTGCTGCGGATCATGACGAGGTCCGCGTAGCGGACCACAGCGCCGGGGGCGGCCCGGACGTGAGAACCTGTGGTGCATGAACGAGCAGTCCGCGCCCGCCGCCCCGGCCGACCAGTACGTCCTCACCCTGTCCTGCCCGGACAAGCAGGGCATCGTGCACGCCGTGTCGAGCTACCTCTTCATGACCGGCTGCAACATCGAGGACAGCCAGCAGTTCGGCGACCACGACACGGGTCTGTTCTTCATGCGCGTCCACTTCTCGGCCGAGGCGCCGGTGACGGTGGAGAAGCTGCGGGCGAGCTTCGCGGCGATCGGCGACTCCTTCCACATGGACTGGCAGATCAACCGGGCCGACGAGAAGACGCGGATCCTGCTCATGGTCAGCAAGTTCGGGCACTGCCTGAACGACCTGCTGTTCCGGGCCCGGATCGGCGCGCTGCCGGTGGAGATCGTGGGCGTGGTCTCGAACCACACCGACTTCGAGGAGCTGGTGGGCTCCTACAACATCCCCTTCCACCACATTCCGGTGACGAAGGACACGAAGTCCCAGTCCGAGGCGAAACTGCTGGAGATCGTGCGCGAGGAGGGCGTGGAACTGGTCGTACTCGCCCGCTACATGCAGGTCCTCTCCGACGACCTGTGCAAGCAGCTCAGCGGCCGGATCATCAACATCCACCACTCCTTCCTGCCGAGCTTCAAGGGCGCGAAGCCGTATCACCAGGCACACGCCAGGGGGGTCAAGCTCATCGGGGCGACCGCGCACTATGTGACCGCGGACCTGGACGAGGGCCCGATCATCGAGCAGGAGGTCGAGCGGGTCGGCCACGATGTGACACCGGATCAGCTGGTGGCCATCGGCCGCGACGTGGAGTGCCAGGCGCTGGCGCGGGCGGTGAAGTGGCATGCGGAGCGGCGCATTCTGCTGAATGGCCGACGGACCGTGGTGTTCGCCTAGGCCCTGTCGTCAAACTCCCGTCGTCCGCCCGAAGGGCGGGCCCTGCGGCGAGAGTGCGTGCATGGCGTCGCGGGGCTGGGGGCACCTCCCGGCCGAAGGCTGGGGGAGGGAGTTTGACGACAGGGCCTAGCGGCTCGGGCCGCCCGCGAAACCGCAACCCGCCCCTACAGCCGGCTCAGTCCCGCCGTGGCGAACAGTACGTCCCTGATCGCCGCGCGGTCGCCCACCTGCCCCACCGCGGCCTCCTCCGGCGAGACCCGGCCGGCGGCCAGCTTGCAGAACTCCACGCCGTCCAGCGCCACATGGGCCACCTCGAGGTCCGCGGAGCCCAGCGCCGCCGGGGAGTCCAGCGGGATCAGCCACTCGCCGCCCGCCGAACCCTCGATCTCCAGCCGCAGGCTGCGGCCGGGCTCGCCGGCGAGGCCGAGGTGGCGGCCGCGGGCGGGCGAGGCCAGCCCCGCCTGCCGGCGTTCCGCCAGTGCAGCGGGCAGCAGGCGGGCCGCGAGGTCGATCATTCCGTTCAGGTGGCGCGGCGCGGGCGGCTGGTACGGGTAGTCCACCGCCTCCGCGATGTCCTCGGCGTGCACCCAGCACTCGAAGGCCCGGTCCAGCATGGCGTCGTGCAGCGGCAGCTCGAAGTCGCCGTACGACACCGCGAGCCCGCCCGCGTGCCCGCCGGTGAAGGACACCGTCCGCACCAGGCCGTGGCTCTGCTCCCGCCAGGGCCCCCGCACCGAGCGGGTCGGCGGGAAGTGGGAGTTCCGCCAGTACGCCTCGGTGCGCCCCTGCGGGCCCGACGCGTCCCGTTCGGCCTTGTCGACGACCTCGGCCAGCGGGTCGTCCAGGCCGAGCGCGAGCGCGATCAGCCCGTCCACGGACAGCAGGTGTGCGATCACCCCCGCCACGGTCGTACGACGGCTCTTCGCCGCGTCGGCCTCGAACCACCGCAGCCGCACCGGCGCGTGCCACTCCGCGTCCCCGAAGTCCTGCAGCAGGGCGTCCAGGCGCGCGGTCTCGGCGTCGTACGGCGCCGCCCACTCGGGGACCGGGATGCGCGGCGGCCGGCGCTCCAGGCAGCTCTGCAGGACGCGGGTGCGCAGTCCCGGGTCCAGGTCGAGGCTCTCCGGCTGGTGCAGCAGGCCGACCGCCTCGCGCAGCCGGCGGGCCTCGTCGGCGCAGCTTCCGCAGGAGCCCAGGTGGTCCTCGACGGCCGCGGTCTCCGCGGCCGAGCAGGCGGCCAGCGCCCAGGCACCGAGGAGCGATTTCAGGACGTCGTGCGGGAGGTCCCCCGGATCGGCGAGGTCGGGCAGTGGACGCCCGTTGTCCTCGACGGAGGCGCGGGGCGTCGGTATGCGCGCCGGCCGGTCCGGCTCGGGGCCGCCGGCCTGGCGCGGGTGCTGCCCGGAGCCACCGCCATCGGCGTCGGCGCCCTCGCCGGGGTGGCCGCCCGTACCCCGGCCGCTGTTGCCCCGGCTGCCGTCACCCCGGCTGCCGTCACCCTCGTACGGCTGCCCCGTGCGCCGCTCCTCGTCTCCCGGCCCCTCGTGCTCGCCGTGCCCGTCGGGTGCCCCGAATCCTCCCGCTCCGCTCACACCGCACCCCCGTGTCCCGGCGGTGTTCCGGCGTCATGGGCGGTGGAGAGCAGTTGCAGGCCGAGGCGGAGCCGGCGGCGGGCCTCGTCCTCGGTGACACCGAGGTCGGCGGCGGTCTGGCGGTAGTCGCGGCGCTGGAAGTAGGCGAGGTCGAGGGCGCGGCGCAGCGGGGCGGGCATGGAGTGGACGATGTAGTCGGCGCGGGCGGCGACCGAGGCGCGGCGGACCTTGCGCTCCAGTTCCGCCAGGGAACCCGCGCCGCCCTGCGGCAGTGCGGCGGCCTCGCTGTCGCGCAGCCGCTGCACGGCGAACCGGTTGGTGACGTCGGCCACCCAGGTGCGCAGCGGACCCTCCTTGGGGTCGTAGGTCTCGGGGTGCTCCCAGAGGTGGGCGAAGACCTCCCGGGTGAGGGTGTCGGCGGCCTTCTCGTCGCCGAGGACGCGGTGGGCGAGGCCGTGCACGAGCGAGGCGAAGCGGTCGTACAGCTCGCCGAGGGCGGCCGCCTCACCACGGGCGAGCCGCTGCTGCATCCTGCGGTCCCAGCGGGGCGGTACGTCCTTCGTGGCCATGCGGTCCCCTCCCCTCACCCGTGTCCGGCGTGTCCAGCCTGTCTGCACCGTCTTCTCGAATGTAGTCGGCACCTGTGACAGCGCACGCCCCTTTGTGTCAATGCGCGCCCCCGGAAGGGCTGCAGGTGATAGTGCCCTCTTCACGCAATCTTCACACGACTTGAGTGCATCTCTGATCGGACAGGACCGATAGTGACCGAAAAAAGCCCCTTGTTGATCACGTGTAGTTTGTCGCTCGACGTTTCAGGGAACGGCCGGTGGGCAGCCGCGCGGATGCAAGCGTAGGAACTGCTTCCGTTTCCGGGCGGTTCCGGGAGTTCCGGCGAGCGGAGGGGCAGGGACGTGGCCTTCAAGGTGACCGGCGTCGAACAGGGCGAGTGGGCCGTTCTCCGGGTGTCCGGGGAACTGGACCTGATGACCTCGCCGGTTCTGCGTCAACGTGTGCACGATGTCGTCGCCGAGGGGCACCACAGCCTCGTCGTGGACCTCTCCGACGTGTTCTTCTGCGACTCCAGCGGGGTCGGCGTCCTCGTCGCCGCCCGCAGGCTGATCCGCTCCTGTCAGGGCCGGCTCCGGCTCATCCTGCCCGACCGGGGGGCCGACGACGGCTCGCACGTCAACCGGGTCCTCGGCGCGCTCGGCGTGCGCCGGCTCTTCGACGTCTGCCCCGACGTCGCCTCCGCGACCACGGACGAGGCGGGACCCCTGTCGGCCTGATGCGCCGCCCCGCTCCTTCGCGACACAGCCACACAGTTGTCGCAGAATTCCCCCGGTTTCGGCACAACCGCCGGATTGACGCCTTCCGACGGCCACCCGCGTCATACGCTCCCTGCCAGGTCCCGCACACACCCGTGGGAACCCGGACGACGCACACCTAAGGCGGCCCGAAAGACATGGTCAGCACCGAATACGAGCGCAGGATCGCAGCCCGGTTCGCCACCTTCGACCAGGACGGCAACGGCTGGATCGACCGCGAGGACTTCAGCGCGGCGGCCAAGGCGCTCCTCGCCGAGTTCGCCGTGACCGCACGCTCCGACAAGGGGCAGGCGCTGTACGCCGGCGCGGAGGCGTTCTGGCAGGGCATGGCCGGGATCGCCGACCGCGACGGCGACCAGCGCATCACCCGCGAGGAGTTCGTCAGCGGCGCGGTCAAGCGGCTGCGCGACAACCCCGAACGCTTCGCCGAGATCGCCCGCCCCTTCCTGCACGCGGCCCTCGCGGTGGCGGACACGGACGCCGACGGCCGCGTCACGGTCGCCGCCGCCGCCCGTGTCCTGCGCGTCCTGCACGTCCCCGCCGAGCTCGCCGGCACCGTCGCCGCCGCCCTCGACACCGACACCGACGGCGCCATCACCGAACCGGACATCATCCCGGCGTTCGCCCAGTACTTCACGGTCGCGGAGTAGCTCGGCCCTCGTCAGGGCCGGTCGGTGAACCGCTCCCGCAGCTTGTACTTGAGCACCTTGCGCAGGGTGTCGTTGCGGGGAAGCGCGTCCACCACCTCCAGCCGCTCCGGCAGCTTGTGCACGGACAGGCCCGCTGAGCGCAGGTAGGAGACGACCGTCGGCAAGGTCAACCCGGCCGCGTCCGGGGGCTGTTCCACCACCGCGCAGACGAGCTCCCCCCGTTCGGCGTCCGGCAGGCCGATCACCGCCACGTCCGCCACCGAGGGGTGTGCGGCGAGGAGGTCCTCGATCTCCTTGGCCGAGATGTTCTCGCCCTTGCGGATGATGACGTCCTTCAGACGGCCGGTGAGGACGAGGTGGCCGGAGTCCGTCACATGCCCCAGGTCGCCGGTGCGCAGGAAGCCGTCGGGGTCGAAGGCGGCGGCCGTCTGGGCGGGGTCCAGATAGCCCTGGCAGACGGCCTCGCCGCGCAGCCGTATCTCGCCGTCGACGACCCGGATCTCCATGCCGGCCGGCGGGCGGCCCTCGGTCGTCGCCAGGTTCTCGGCACTGTCCTCCGGATCGCCCATGGTGATCATCGGGACCTCGGTCATGCCGTAGCCGTGGGCGAGCTGGACGCCCATCTCGCGGACCACCGAGTGGTAGAGCCCGGGAGGCCTGGGCGCGCCGCCGCCCGCGAGCAGGCGCAGGGACGGGATCAGCTTCTCGCCCGGCCGTCCGCGCTGTTCGGCCAGGAACAGGGAGTAGAACGCCGTGGAGCCGCCGGCCACCGTCACCCGGTGCCGCCGGTACTCCGCCAGCGCGTCCGGCAGCGCGAAGTGCTCGGACATCACCGCCGGGACGCCGTGGAGCAGGAGCATCACCAGGTAGTCGGGACCGCCTATGTGGGCGTACGGGAAGGCGATGGAACCGACGTCGTCCGGCGTCAGGCGCAGGGCGTGGGCGAGGCAGGAGCCGCCGGCGATCAGGGAGCGGTCGGTGTGCAGCACGCCCTTGGGGTCGGAGGTGGTGCCGGAGGTCCAGTAGATCCAGCGGACCGAGGTGCCCTCGGCGGGCGGGGCCGGGAGGACGGACGGGTCGCCGTCGGGGAGGGCGTCGTACGCCTCGAAGATCCCCTTCGCGCCGAGCCGGCGCGCCATCTCCGTGTGGTCGTGGCCCCGCCACACGCCCGGGACCGCGAAGAACTCCGCCTTCGACGCGCGCAGCGCGAAGCCGACCTCCCGGTCCCGGTGGAAGGGGATCACCGGGGACTGTACGGCGCCCAGGCGGGCCAGCGCGAAGGACAGCACGGCGGTCTCGATGCGGGTGGGCAGCTGCCAGGCGACCACCGTGCCGGGCCGCACCCCCATGCCGTACAGGCCGGCCGCCACGCGCTCGGCACGCGCGCGCAGGCCGTCGAAGGTGAGCGTGCGGTCCTGCTGGAGCAGCACCGGGCGGTCGGGGGTGAGGGCCGCGCGGCGGACGACCAGCTCCCACAGCGTGCGGGAGGAACTCAGGGCGTGCGGGGTGCCGTTCACGTGTGCCCCTCCTTGGCTGACGACTCGTCAGGTAGCATGCTATCTGACGGACCATCAGATAAGTACCGTCCGGCGGAGGGGACCCATGACCGAACTGCCCCGCATCATCAGCGTCGACGACCATGTGATCGAGCCCGCCCACCTCTTCGAGGTCTGGCTCCCGGCCAGGTACCGGGACCGTGGGCCCAAGCCGCTGACCGCCGGCATCGGGGAGCTCGCCTACATCGGCGGCAAGTACCAGATCACCATGGACCCGGCCGGCCAGCCGACCGACTGGTGGATCTACGAGGACCTGAAGTTCCCGTACAAGCGCAACATCGCCGCCGTCGGCTTCGACCGGGACGAGATGACGCTGGAGGGCATCACCAGGGAACAGATGCGGCGCGGGTGCTGGGACCCGAAGGCACGCCTCGCGGACATGGACCTCAACCACGTCGAGGCCAGCCTCTGCTTCCCGACCTTCCCCCGCTTCTGCGGGCAGACCTTCGCCGAGGCGCACGACAAGGAGGTCGCCCTCGCGTGCGTGCGCGCCTACAACGACTGGATGGTGGAGGAGTGGTGCGGGGACAGCGGCGGCCGGCTGATCCCGCTGTGCCTGATCCCGCTGTGGGACGTGGAACTGGCGGTCGCGGAGATCCGCCGGAACGCGGCGCGCGGGGTCCGGGCGGTGACCTTCTCCGAGATCCCCACCCACCTCGGGCTGCCCTCCATCCACTCCGGCCACTGGGATCCGTTCTTCGCCGTCTGCCAGGAGACGGGCACGGTCGTCAACATGCACATCGGCAGCAGCTCGCAGATGCCGGCCGCCTCCCCGGACGCGCCGCCCGCCGTCCAGGCCTCGCTGAGCTTCAACAACGCGATGGCCTCGATGATGGACTACCTCTTCAGCGGGGTCCTGGTGAAGTTCCCGCGGCTCAAACTCGCCTACTCCGAAGGGCAGATGGGCTGGATCCCGTACGCCCTGGAGCGCGCCGACGACGTGTGGGAGGAGCACCGGGCCTGGGGCGGGGTCCGCGACCTCGTCCCGGAACCCCCGTCGACGTACTACTACCGGCAGATCTTCTGCTGCTTCTTCCGCGACAGGCACGGGGTGGCGTCGCTGGACGTGGTGGGTCGCGACAACGCCACCTTCGAGACCGACTACCCGCACGTCGACTCGACCTTCCCGCACACCAAGGAGGTCGCCCTCGACCATGTGAAGGGCCTGGACGACGAGACCGTGTACAAGCTGATGCGGGGCAACGCCATCCGCATGCTGGACCTGGACCTCGACCGGTGATGGACCTGTCGTACACGCCCGGGGAGGAGGAGTTCCGGGCCCGGCTTCGGGAGTGGCTCGCCAAGGTGCTGCCCACGCTGCCGCCGAAGCCGTCACCCGACGACTGGCCCGCACGCAGGGCGTACGACCTGGGCTGGCAGCGGATGCTGTACGAGGCCGGGTACGCCGACGTCCACTGGGACGCCTCGCCGACGACCCGGCTGATCTTCCTGGAGGAGACGGAGCGGGCGGGTGCCCCGTACGTCGGGGCCGGCTTCGTCGGGCTGCTGCACGCCGGACCGACCATCGCCGCCGAGGGCACCGAGGAGCAGCGGACGCGCTGGCTGCCGCCGATCCTGCGCGGCGAGGAGGTGTGGTGCCAGGGGTTCAGCGAACCGGACGCGGGATCGGATCTGGCGTCGCTGCGCACGCGCGCGTGGCGCGACGGCGACGACTACGTGGTCACCGGGTCCAAGATCTGGACCTCCCACGCCGAGGTCGCCGACTGGTGCGAACTGCTCGTCCGCACCGACCCCTCGGCACCCCGGCACCGGGGCATCACCTGGCTCGCGATGCCCATGTCCGCCGACGGCATCACCGTGCGGCCGCTGCGCACGCTCGCCGGGTCGGCCGAGTTCGCGGAGGTGTTCCTGGACGAGGTGCGGGTGCCGGTGGCGAACCGGGTGGGGGCGGAGAACGACGGCTGGCGCGTGACCATGGTGACCCTGTCCTTCGAGCGCGGCACCGCGTTCGTCGGCGAGGTGGTGGCCTGCCGCCGCGTCCTGGCCGAGCTCGCGGGGGCGGCCCGGGAGAACGGCCGCTGGGACGATCCGGTGCTACGGCGCCGACTCGGCCGTCTGGAGGCGGAGTTCCGGGCGCTGTGGCGGCTGACCCAGTGGAACGTGAGCGAGGCGGAGGCGTGCGGTGGGGTGCCGGGGGTCGGCGGCTCGGTGTTCAAGCTGCGGTACTCGCACGCCCGCCAGGAGCTGTACGACACCGCCGCCGACGTACTCGGCCCGGCCGGCCTGGACCTCCGTCAGCCGTGGGTCCTGGACCGTCTGTCCTCCCTGTCCTACACGATCGCCGCCGGGACCTCACAGATCCAGCGCAACATCGTCGCGGAACGGATCCTGGGGTTGCCGAAGGGGCGATGAGGGCGCGGGCTCGGCATCGGGTGCGGGTGGCCCCGGTGGTTGGGGAGGCGGATTCGCCGTCGGCGGGTGCGGGTGAGCCGGTGCGGGTGTGGGGTCCGGTCGGAGGGAGATGAGCGTGCGTTTCCAACTCACTGAGGACCAGCGTGCGTTGAAGGCAGGTGTACGGGAGCTGCTGGACCGGCGGTTCGGGCGCGAGGCGTTGCGGGCGGCCGTGGATGCGCCGGGGCGGCTGGACCGGGAGCTGTGGCGGGTGCTCGGGGACGCGGGGTTCTTCGCCCTGCGGCTGCCGGAGGCGGACGGCGGGGTCGGGCTGGGCCTCCCGGAGGCGGTGCTGGTCTTCGAGGAGGCGGGACGGGCACTGCTGCCCGGACCGCTCGTGGCCACCCACCTCGCCGCCGGGACCGTACCCGGTGCGGCCACCGGGGAGACGGTGGTGGCGGCGGTGGACGGGGAGCTGGTGGAGTGGCTGGAGCCGGCGGACGTGGTACGGGGCGAGGCGACGGGGGCCGTGCCCCTGCGCTCGGTCGACCCCCTGACCCCCCTGCACCGCCTTCCCGCAGCCCCCCACCGCAAGGCCCGACACCCGGGCAGCACCAGCACCAGCACCAGCATCAGCACCGGCGCCCCCGACCCCGACCCCCTCGCCTCCCTCCTCACCGCTGCCGAGCAGCTCGGGACCGCCGTGCGGGTGCTGGAGACGGCTGTGCAACACGCCCGGACACGGGAGCAGTTCGGGCGGCCGATCGGGGCCTTTCAGGCCGTCAAGCACCTGTGCGCGGACCTGCTGGTGCGCACCGAGACCGCGCGCGTCGCCGTCTACGCGGCCGCCGTCACCGGCGACCCGGCCGACATCGCCGCCGCCCGGCTGCTCGCCGACGAGGCCGCCGTACGCGGGGCGCGTGACTGCCTTCAGGTGCACGGCGGCATGGGTTTCACCTGGGAGGCGGACGTGCACCTGCATCTGAAGCGGGCGTGGGTGCGGGCCCGGCGCGGTGGCGGGAGCACGGAGAGTGAGGAGCTGCTCGCCGCGCGGCTGGCGGCCTGACGAGGCGACCGCGCCCTGGACTGCACCGGCGACAAAGCCTTGGCCCATGATGTCGCGGATTGTGGCGCGCCGGTATCACGGAGCGTCGATACCTGGTTGTGTCCTTCAAGAGGCTCGTCACGTCCCGGAGTCGGGAGCCCCCTCCGGTACCTTGTGTGGGATGCGAGTGGCTGCGAGCACGAGCCGGTCCCGCGGTGCCCCTGGGGCGGCACCGGGTCGCCCGGTGCGCGTAGCTGCTCACGGGGCGGTAACGGCTTCGGCCGACGCCTGTTCGACTCCCTGGCACGAGCCTCGCACAGTATGCCGCACGCGTACTCCTTCGCGCTGGAATATGCCCGAAGCGCTTGTTGGGGTGACTGTACGTCAACCATGCTGTCTTCAAAGGGAATCACGTTCCGTGACCCTTGCTCGGGCCGTTGTTCTGGCCATGCAGAAAATGGCTACGATCGTGGCCCTCGTGATCGCCGTCGTGGCCGCAGCCGCCGCGACGGCCGGGTGGCGTGGGGTCATGTGTCCGCCGGTTCGGATGGTGTGAGCGGTGCAGGTGCTTCAAGTGCAGCTGGAGATCCGGCCCGACCCCACGGAGGTGGGTCGGGCGAGGAGGTGGGCCCTCTCGCGGCTCCCCGGGCTCGGGATAACGGCCGACGAGCCCCTGGCGGAAACCCTGATCCTGCTCGTCTCCGAGCTGGTGACCAACGCGGTCGTGCACACCGGCCACGCGGCCGTGCTCCGGCTCTCCCTGCCCGGCGCCGAGGCCGAGCTGCCGGGAGCGGCGGCCGAGCCGGCCGGAGCCCCCGAGGCTCCGGAGGCACCGGCGGCGGCCACCGTGCGCGTCGAGGTGGCCGACAGCAGCTCCCGCGCCCCCGTGCCGCGTTGCGCCGGCGGGGAGGCCACCGGCGGCCGTGGCCTGGCCCTGGTGGACTGCCTGGCCGATCGCTGGGGCTGGCGCCCGGAAGGTGCCGGCAAGAGCATCTGGTGCGAACTGGACCGCTGTTCGCAGCCCAGGGAGAGCGCGGCGATGGCGTACGGGGGCGGACTGTCCGCGTACGAGGGTCTCGCCTTCGAGGCGGTGTAGCACCCGGCGCGGCGGTGCGCCGGGGGTGCATCCGTGCGCGGGTGCCGTGAACAGGGTGTACGTAACAAATCCCCGTACCGGCGTTGACGACCCGTGACCGCCTGAACACGCTTGTGGGCGACGATTCGCCGCGAGGGGACGACGAGGGCTTGGGTGACGGCGGCCCTCGTCGAGTGTGGGTCGCACCCGGTGGGCGGCGCGTGCGCGCGACGGTGGGGGGAGGCGCGCCGCCGGCCGGTCGTCAGAGAACGGCCACGGGCGCCACCGGAGTCCCCGTCGCGCCGACGAACGGCTCCGGCATCGCCGACAGCAGGAACGCGTACCGGCGCTCTTCTCCACAGGCTGTGGACAACTCCTCGAGATTCCAGTTCTGGCCCTGGAGCATCCCCATCTCCACCAGGTCCAGGGCGTGCACGGGCAGCCACAGATTCTCCGACTCGGGCGGAAATATCTCAAAAGTGAGCGTGTCGTTCGCGACCGCCGCCACATCGCGCGCGTGGAACCACTCCGGTGTACGGACGGACAGCCCCGGCGACGGATAGCCGTACCCGTGCCTGTCCCCGGCCAGATACACCTGCACCTGCCCGGTGCGGACCAGCACGATGTCGCCGGCCCCGACCCGCACCCCGCCGAACTCCTCGGCCCGCTCCAGGTCCTCCGGCGTCACCGCGTGGCCCCCCGCCAGCCGGTCCACGCCACGCGCGCGTGCCACGTCCAGCAGCACCCCGCGCGAGACGACGTGCCGCGCCTTGTCGATCCCGGCGAACCCGGCGCCGCCGTGCGCGGTGACCGTGTGCGCCGGGCGGCCGTTGTAGAGCTTCCCGGAGTGCGAGACATGGGTGAGCGCGTCCCAGTGGGTGCCCGCCTGCAGGCCCATGGTCACCGCGTCGTCGCTGCACGCCACCGTGCCCGGCCCGAAGAGTTCCTGGTTGATCTGGACCATGACGTGCAGCGGGTTGACCCGCCCGGGGATCACTCCCGTCTGCACCCCGTCCGGCCGAAGGGGGAGGGCGAGGGGGACGCGGCGGCCGGCCCGGACGCAGGCGGCGGCCTCGCGGACGACCTCGTCGGTGATCAGGTTGAGGGTGCCGATCTCGTCGTCCGCTCCCCAGCGCCCCCAGTTGTTCACCCGCTTGGCGATCTCGTGGAACTCCTCCGGCAGTGCCATCCGGTTCCTCCCCGGGGCTTGTGTCCGTGCGTCCGGCGCGCCATAAAATCTAACGGACCGTCAGAAACTGCGGGAAGGGGCCGGGCGTGGGGAACTTCTTGGCTGGAAAGGTCGTCGCCGTGACGGGCGCCGGGCGGGGCATCGGACGGGCGGTCGCGCGCGCGGCAGCCGCCGAGGGCGCCAAGGTCGTCGTCAACGACTACGGCGTCTCCGTCGACGGCGCCTCGCCCACCAGCGAGGTCGCCGAGGCCGTCGTCAAGGAGATCGAGGCCGCGGGCGGGGAGGCGGTCGCGGTCGCCGACGACATCTCCACGATGGCGGGCGGGCAGCGGGTGGTCGACGTGGCGCTGGCCTCGTACGGCCGGCTCGACGGGGTCGTGTGCGTGGCCGGGATCCTGCGCGAACGCATGCTCTTCAACATGACCGAGGAGGAGTGGGACCCCGTGCTCGCCACCCACCTCAAGGGCACCTTCACCGTCTTCCGGGCGGCGTCCGCGGTGATGCGCCGGCAGCGCTCCGGCACACTGATCGGCTTCACCAGTGGCAACCACCAGGGTTCCGTGTCCCAGGCCAACTACAGCGCGGCGAAGGGCGGGATCATCTCGCTCGTCCGCAGCGCCGCGCTCGGCCTGCACAAGTACGGGGTGACCGCGAACGCGGTGGCGCCGGTGGCCCGTACCCGGATGTCGGCGAACGTCCCCATGGAGCTGACGGAGATCGGCGAGCCGGAGGACGTGGCCGCGCTGGTGGTCTACCTGCTGTCCGACGGGGCCGCTGCGCTGGGCATCACCGGGCAGGTGTACACCGTCGCCGGGCCGAAGATCGCAGTTTGGGCACAGCCCCGTGAGCTGCGCTCGGCGTATGCCCCGGGTGGTTGGACGCCGGAAAAGATCGCGGAGTTTCTGCCGGGATCTGTGGGAGTGGATCCGATGCCGATGCTGTCCCAGCTACTGGCGATGGAAGAGGCGGCGCGGATCGGTAATCGGCCGAACGCCCGGTAGCTCGGGGCGCGTTGTGGCTTTGGCGGCTGCGGGTTCGTTGTGGTTTCTCGCGCAGTTCCCCGCGCCCCTGACGGGGCGCTCAGGCTGAGGGGGATTCATGGATTTCGGGTTCAGTCCGGAGGACGAGATGTTCCGCGCGGAGGCCCGTGCGTGGCTGGCTGCCAACGCGGACCCGGCCGTCGACCGCCGTACCTGGGAACGCACCCTCGGTCGATCCGGCTGGATCGGGCTCGGCTGGCCGGAGCCGGGTTACGGGAACCGTACGGCCGGCCTCACCCAGCAGGTCGTCTGGGCCGAGGAGTACGCCCGGTCGGTGGCGCCCCCGCGCTCCGGGCACATCGGGGAGAACCTGCTCGCGCCCACGCTCATCGCCCACGGCGGCGAGGAGCAGAAGGCCCGCTTCCTCCCCCCGATCGCGGCCGGTGAGGAGCTGTGGTGCCAGGGATACAGCGAGCCCGGGGCGGGGTCGGACCTGGCCGGGGTGCGGACGTCGGCGGTCCGCGAAGGTGACCGCTACCGGATCAGCGGACAGAAGATCTGGACCTCGCTCGCCCATGAGGCCGACTGGTGCTTCGTGCTGGCGCGTACCGATCCCGAGTCCAGGCGCCACCACGGCCTCAGCTTTCTGCTCGTCCCCATGGACCAGCCCGGCCGCATCGAGGTCCGCCCCATCCGGCAGATGACCGGGACCAGCGACTTCAACGAGGTCTTCTTCGACGGGGCGTACGCGCGCGTGGATCACCTCGTGGGAGGGGAGGGGCGGGGCTGGCCGGTGGCCATGAGTCTGCTCGGGTTCGAGCGCGGGGTGTCCACCCTCGCCCAGCAGATCGGGTTCGCCGAGGAGTTGGGCCAGGTCGTACGCACGGCCCTGGAGACGGGAGCGGCCACGGACCCCGTCGTACGGGAGCGGCTCGTACGGCAGTGGGCCGAGCTGCGGACCATGCGCCGGCACGCCCTGCGCACCCTCGGCGGCTCGGCCGACGCCGGGGCCGCCAGCGTGGCCAAGCTGCTGTGGGCGGGCTGGCACCAGCGGCTCGGAGAGCTGGCGATGCAGGTCAGGGGGGCGGCGGCCACCGTCGGGCCGGTGGACTGGTCGGCCACGGCGCCGTACGAACTCGGCGCGGACCAGCACCTGTTCCTCTTCTCCCGGGCCGACACCATCTACGGCGGCTCGGACCAGGTCCAGCGCACGATCATCGCCGAGCGCGTGCTCGGTCTGCCCAGAGAGCCCAAGGGGGCCGTGTGATGCGTGGTGTGGTGTTCGACGGCACACAGGTGCGGGTGGTCGACGACCTGGTGGTGCGGGATCCGGGGCCGGGTGAGGTGCTGGTGGCCATCGCGGCGGCCGGGCTGTGCCACAGCGATCTGTCCGTGGTGGACGGCACCATCCCGTTCCCGGTGCCGGTGGTGCTGGGGCACGAGGGCGCCGGGGTCGTGGAGGCGGTCGGCGCGGGCGTCGGCCATGTCGCGCCCGGCGACCATGTGGCGCTGTCCACGCTCGCCAACTGCGGCACGTGCGCGGAGTGCGACCGGGGCCGGCCGACGATGTGCCGGCAGGCCATCGGGCGCCCGGGGAAGCCGTTCACGCGGGGGAGCACGCTCCTGCACCAGTTCGCCGCCAACTCGGCCTTCGCCGAGCGCACGGTCGTCAAGGCCGTACAGGCGGTGCGGATCCCCAAGGACATCCCCCTGGAGTCCGCCGCGCTGATCGGGTGCGGGGTGCTCACGGGAGTCGGGGCCGTGCTGAACCGGGCACGGGTGGACCGCGGGGACAGCGTCGTCGTCATCGGGACCGGCGGGATCGGGCTGAACGTGCTGCAGGGCGCCCGGCTCGCCGGGGCGCTCAGGATCGTCGCCGTCGACGCCAACCCGGCCAAGGAGAAGGTGGCCCGGCAGTTCGGCGCGACCGACTTCCTGACCTCCACGGACGGCGTGAAGGACATCCTGCCCACGGGCGCCGACCACGCCTTCGAGTGCGTGGGCCGGGTGGAGCTGATCCGGCAGGCGATCGACCTCCTGGACCGGCACGGCCAGGCGATCCTCCTCGGTGTCCCGCCCGCCACGGCCGAGGCGTCCTTCCTCGTCTCCTCCCTCTACCTGGACAAGTCCGTCCTCGGCTGCCGCTACGGATCCTCCCGCCCGCAGCGGGACATCGCCCTGTACGCCGACCTCTACCGCCGGGGCCGCCTGCTGCTCGACGAGCTGGTGACGGCCGTCCATCCGGTGGAGGACTTCGCCAGGGCCCGCGCGGACGCGGAGGCGGGACGGGTGGCGCGGGCGGTGCTCACGTTCTGACCCCGGTCCGGAAGGTCCGCCGGTACGCCGTGGGGGTCACCCCCAGCGCCTGCTGCAGATGCTGGCGCATCGACTGGGCCGTGCCGAAGCCCGCCTCGCGGGCCACCTGGTCGATGGACAGGTCGGTGGTCTCCAGCAGATGGCGGGCGCGTTCGACGCGCTGCTGGGTGAGCCACTGCCCGGGGCTGATGCCGGCCTCCTCGCGGAAGCGGCGGGTGAAGGTGCGCACCGACATGGCCTCCTGCTCGGCCATGTCCCGCAGCTGGATCGGCTCGTGGAGACGGCCGAGCGCCCAGGCGCGGGCGGCGGTCGTCGTGGCCAGCTGCGGGTCCGGGACCGGGCGGTGGATGTACTGGGCCTGGCCGCCGTCACGGTGCGGCGGTACGACCGTGCGCCGGGCGACGTCGTTGGCGACCGCCGTGCCGAAGTCGCGGCGCACCATGTGCAGGCACAGGTCGATCCCGGCGGCCACGCCGGCCGAGGTGAGCACGTCCCCGTCGTCGATGAACAGCACGTCCGCGTCCAGCCTGACCCGCGGGAACATGCGCTGGAAACGCTCGGCGTCGGCCCAGTGCGTGGTCGCCGGGCGGCCGTCGAGGTAACCGGCGGCGGCGAGGACGTAGACGCCGGTGCAGATGGAGGCGAGCCGGGTTCCGGGGCGGATGCGGGCGAGGGCGGCGGACAGCTCCTCGGTGAGGCGGCCCTCCTCGAAGACGGGACCGAGCTCGTACGACGCCGGGACGATCACCGTGTCGGCACCGGCCAGGGCCTCCGGGCCGTTCGGGACGTGCACGGCGAAGTCGGCGTCGGTCTCGACCGGACCGGGCGGCCGTACCGAGCAGGTCACGACCTCGTACAGGGGCCTGCCGTGCTCGTCCTTGGGGCGGCCGAAGATGCGGTGGGGTATGCCCAGCTCGAAGGGGAGCAGCCCGTCGAGGGCGAGCACGACGATCCGGTGCGGACGGAAACCCTCGGAACCACTCATGGCCCGATCCTAGCGAATGCTGTCCACCGGGCCACTCGATGCGCGGTCAAGAAAAGCGGACCCTCGATGACGTGACTCAGACAAGCCCAGCCGCAGCCCCCGTCCAGGCCGCCCCGCCCGCCCGGCGCCGCCGTGTGCACCGGGCGTGGTTCGTCGCCGCCGTCACCTTCGTCACGATCACCGGCGCGGCCGCCTTCCGTTCCCTGCCCGGCCTGCTCATCGACCCGCTGCACCAGGAGTTCGGCTGGTCGCGCGGCACGATCGGCGCGGCCGTCTCCATCAACCTCGCGCTCTACGGCCTCACCGCGCCGTTCGCCGCCGCGCTGATGGACCGCTTCGGCATCCGCCGGGTGGTCGCCGTGGCGCTGACCGTGATCGCGGCCGGCTCGGGCCTGACCGTGTGGATGACGGCGGCCTGGCAGCTGTGGCTGTGCTGGGGCCTGCTGGTCGGTCTCGGCAGCGGCTCGATGGCCCTGGCGTTCGCGGCGACGGTCACCAACCGCTGGTTCACCGAGCGGCGCGGGCTGGTCAGCGGCATCCTCACCGCCGCGTCCGCCTCCGGCCAGCTGATCTTCCTGCCGGTGCTGTCCTGGCTGACCGAGCACCACGGCTGGCGCCCGGCCGCCGTGACGGTCGCCCTGGCCGCGCTCGCCGTCGTCCCCTTCGTCTGGATCCTGCTGCGCGACCACCCGGCCGACATCGGCCAGAAGCCTTACGGCGCAACGGAGTTCGTTCCCAAGCCCCCGCCGGTCACGGGCGCCGCCCGCCGCACCCTGAAGGTCCTCTCCACCTCCGTGCGCACCGGCACCTTCTGGCTGCTCGCCGGCACCTTCGCGATCTGCGGCGCCTCCACCAACGGCCTGATCCAGACGCACTTCGTGCCCGCCGAACACGACCACGGGATGCCGGTCACGACGGCGGCCTCCCTGCTCGCGGTCGTCGGCGTGTTCGACGTGGCCGGCACGATCGCCTCCGGCTGGTTCACCGACCGCTTCGAACCGCGCCGCCTCCTGGCCGTCTACTACGCCCTGCGCGGCCTCTCCCTGGTCTTCCTGCCGATGCTGCTGGGCCCGGCCGTCCACCCCCCGATGCTCTTCTTCATCGTCTTCTACGGCCTGGACTGGGTGGCCACCGTCCCGCCGACCCTCGCCCTGTGCCGGGAGAACTACGGCGAGGACAGCGCCATCGTCTTCGGCTGGGTGCTCGCCTCCCACCAGATCGGCGCGGCCCTCGTCGCCTACCTCGGCGGCCTCGCCCGCGACGTCTTCGGCTCCTACGACCTCGTCTGGTACGCCTCCGGCACCCTGTGCGCGGCGGCGGCCCTGATGTCCCTGGTGATCCGCCGGACGGCTCCTGCGATTCCGGCGGTCGCCGTGTCCTGAAGCGGTCGTCTGCCGTCGGGTGGAAACGACTGCACCGTCCACCAACTGCGCCGGCAGCGGTACCCGTCCCGAACTGCACGGGCCGACCCGCCGCAGGCTCCGCCCCGCAGGTCCGGCCGCTGGGGCCTCAGCGGCCGAGCCGGGCGAACCGCCCCCGGTGGAAGAGCAGCGGGTCGCCCGGTTCCGCTGTGCCGAGGGCGGCCACCCGGCCCACGACGATCAGGTGGTCGCCGCCGGTGTGCACGGCGTGGACGGTGCAGTCGATCCAGGCGGCGGCGCCGGCCAGGCGTGGGGAGCCGGAGGCGGGTGCCGGGTCGTAGGGCACGCCGGCGAACTTGTCGGCGCCGCTCACCGCGAAAGCCCGGCACAGTTCGTCCTGGCCGGCGCTGAGCACGTTGACGCAGAAGACTCCCGCGCGGGCGATCCGGGGCCAGGTGGTCGACGTACGGCCCACCATGAAGCAGACCAGGGGCGGTTCGAGGGAGAGGGAGGCGAAGGACTGGCAGGCGAAGCCGGCCGGGGTGTGTTCCCCGTCGGCGGGTGGTGCCGTGATCACCGTCACGCCGCTCGCGAAGTTCCCCAGCACCCGCCGGAACTCGCCCGGCTCCACCGGCGCCCGCTCGTCCTCCCGCACACACCGCAACTCCGGCCGCGGCAACGGCTCCACGGGCCTGCGCCCCAGATACCGGACGGCGGCGGCCGCCGCCCCTGCATGTCCCATCACGCCATCCATTGAAGCTGACGGCCCATCAGATGGGAAGGTCGGCGGCGGACCCCCTACGGGCCGTCCGTAAGCTGCGGCCGTGGGGTGGGGAAAGAAACGGGAAAGACCCGGCGACAGCGGTGTGTCCCGGGCGTCCGGTGATCTGAACGCGGCCGCGGCACTGGGCGCGGCGCAGCTGCCGGCCGTGGCGGTGCTGGTGTGGATCCAGAGCTTCAGCCGTGACGACTACGGCGTCGGGCTCGGCGGGGCGCCGGCCGTGGTCGGCCTGCTCTGCATGCTCCTCTTCGCCCCGCTGATCCTGCCGTTCCTCGGCGTGGTGCAGGCGTTCGTCCTCACCCTGCCCTCCGTGTGGCTCGCCCGCGCGCTGCCCGGCCCCGGCCGGCTCCGCCACCTGCTGGCGCCGCTGGGCCCGGCCGCCTTCTGGGGGCTGCTCGCGGCCCTGCTCCGGCACTGGCCGCTCACGACGACCGTCCCGGTGCTCACCGCCGTCGGCCTGCTGCCCACGCTCGGCGTGCCCTATGTGCGCCGGCGCGCCTGGCGGCGGTGGGGCCCCTGGTGGCGGGCCGCGCTCGGCTCGGGCGTCCTGTTCGCGCTGGCGCTCGGCGGCGGGATCGCGGCCTCCGCGGCCGGTCTGATCCCGCAGTACGAGCCGCCCCGGCTGACCCGCGCCCAGTTCGTCGGGGTCTGGCGGGACGGCGACGGCGCCGAGCTGCGCCTCGGCGCCGACGGGCGGGCCGAGGCCCACAAGCTCCCCGCCGAACCCGCCGAGGGCGACTGGGGGGACCCGGACAAGGACTACGTGATCTGCGCGGGTTCCGGCACGTGGGAGCCCGACCCCCGCACGGACGACACCGGACGGGACGGCGTCCTGCTGCACCTCGGAACCGCCTGTGGCGAGGACACCCGCTGGTCCGTCAGCGGCACCGGGGACGCACCCCGGCTGTTCATCCTCTTCGGCGACCCCGACGCGGGTGTCCTGCGCATCCTCGACCGCACCGGGGACTGACCCTCACCGCACCGGGGACCGGTCCTCACCGCCCCCGGAACTCCGCCTCCCGGCGCCCCACGAACGCCCTCAGTCCTTCCCGGGCGTCCTCGGTCGTCATGTTGATCTCCTGGGCCCAGGCCTCCGCCGCGAAGGCGGTGGCCCGGTCCGACTCCAGGGAGCTGTTCACCAGGTGCTTGGTCAGGGCCAGGGCGCGGGTCGGGGCGGCGGCCAGGCGGTTCGCCCACTCCCGGGCCGCCTTGGGCAGGTCGGCATCCGGTACGACCCTGTTGACCAGGCCCAGGCGTTCCGCGTCCGGCGCCGGCACCGCGTCGCCGAAGAACAGCAGCTCCTTCGCCCGCTGCGGGCCCAGCAGGCGGGGCAGCAGGTACGCCCCACCGGCGTCCGGCACCAGCCCCCGCCGTACGAACACCTCGATGAACCGGGCCGACTCGGCGGCCAGGACCAGGTCGCAGGCGAACGCCAGGTGCGCGCCGAGGCCCGCCGCCGTACCGTTCACGGCGGCGATCACCGGCTTCTCGCAGTCCAGGACGGCCGCGATCAGGCGCTGGGCGCCGAGGCGGAGAACGCGGGCCACGTCGCCCGGGACCCGGTCGCCGCCGACGCCACCCCGCAGGTCCGCGCCCGCACAGAAGCCCCGCCCCGTGCCGGTCAGGACCACCGCCCGGACGTCCGGATCGGCCGAGGCCTCCGTGAGCAGGTCGATCAGCCGGTCCCGCAGAGCCGGAGTGAGGGCGTTGAGGGCATCGGGGCGGTTCAACGTCACGTACGACACCTGGCCGCCGCGCTCGGTCTCCAGTTCGCTCATCGGCACACCACCAGCGCGTCCAGCGCCACCGCGCCCTGTCCCCGTGGCAGCACCATGAGCGGGTTGACGTCCAACTCCGAGACGGACCGGCCCAGTTCGAGCGCCATGCGCTGGACCCGCAGGATCACCTCCACCAGCGCGTCGAGGTCGGCCGGAGGGCGGCCCCGGACGCCGTCCAGCAGCGCCCGGCCGCGCAGCTCGCAGAGCATGGCGCGGGCCTGGTCCTCGCCGAACGGGGGGACGCGCACGGCCGCGTCGTGCAGGACCTCGACCAGGACCCCGCCGAGGCCCACCGTCACCGTCGGGCCGAACAGGTCGTCGTGGGTCATCCCCACCACCATCTCCACGCCCTGCTCGACCATCTGGCACACCAGGATCCCGTCCAGCGGGACACCCTCGTAGCGGGCGATGTCGGTCAGCTCGCGGTAGGCGTCCCTGACCTGGCTGGCCGAGGTCAGACCGATCTTCACCAGGCCGAGTTCGGTCTTGTGGGCGATCTGGGCGCCCGAAGCCTTCATCACCACCGGGTAGCCGACCTGGGCCGCCGCCCGGACGGCCGCCGCCGCGCTGGTCACCAGCTGCTCGCGCGGCACCCGGATGCCGTAGGCGCGCAGCAGCTGCTTGGCCGCGTGCTCGCTCAGCTGCTGGCCGGGACGCATCAGCGCCTCCGCCTTGCGGTACGACGGTGAGGGGGTGCGCGGGGCCTCGTCGAAGGGGGAGCGGTAGTCGCTCACGAAGCGGTGGTGGTCCAGCCAGGCGCGGACGGCCCCGAGGCAGTTGCCCAGGGTGCGGAAGGTGGCCACGCGGGAGGAGCCGAGCAGGACCTCGCGGTAGGCCGCCTCCGTGCCCACCGGCGAACCCCACACCACGCACACCAGCTTGTCCGTCTCCTCCGCCGCCGCGACCAGGTCCGTCACGAGCCTGTCGCTCAGTGGCGGGAACGGGCCGGTGACCGGGCAGATCAGGGCGCCGACCGACGGGTCGGCGAGGAGGGCGTCGATGATCTTCCGGCCGCGGTGGTCGCCGACCGGGTGCCCGCCGTTGTCCACCGGGTTGGCCACGCTCAGGTACTCCGGTATCCACTGGTGCAGCTCGGCCTGCTTCGACTCCGACAGCCGGGGCAGGTGGAGTCCGGCTGCCGTGGCGAGGTCGGCCGCGTGCGCACCGGTGCCACCGGAGATCGAGTACACCGCGACCCCCTCCGCCAGCGGGGCCCGCGCCCGCGCCAACAGGGCCGCGGTGTCCTGGAGTTCGTCGAGACCGTCGACCCGTACGACCCCGAACTGGCGCATCGCCGCGTCCACCACGTCGTCGGCGCCCGTGAGCTTGCCGGTGTGCGAGGCCGCCGTACGGGCGCCGGTCTCGGTGCGGCCCACCTTCACCGCGACCACCGGCACCCCGCGGCGGGCGGCGCGGTCGGCGGCCAGCAGGAAGGCGCGGCCGTCCTTGAGGCCCTCCACGTAACAGGCGACGGCGCCGACCTCGGGCTGCTCGGCGAACCAGGAGAGGAAGTCGGCGGTCTCCAGGTCGGCCTCGTTGCCGGTGGGCGCCCAGTGGGAGAGCCGGATGCCCAGCTCCTGCAGGGCGAAGACGGGGCGGCCCTGGTGCCCGGACTGGGTGATCAGCGCGATCGCCGGGCCGGTCAGGTCGTCCCGGAAGTGCTCGAAGGCGTTGAGGTTGGTGTTGGGGCCGAGCAGCCGCAGACCCGAGCGCCGTACGGCGTCCGCGAGCCGTTCCTGGGCCTCGGCGCCGGCCTCCCCGGTCTCGGCGAAGCCGGAGGCGAAGGCGACCGCGAACCTCACCTTGGCGTCGGCCAGTTCCTCGACCACCGGCAGCGGGTCGGCCACCAGCAGCACGGCCAGATCGACCTGCCCGGGGGGCAGTTCGGCGACGGAGGCGGCGCAGGGGATGCCGAAGACCGAGGGGCGGGACGGATGCACCGGATGCACCCGCGCCCCCACCCGCTCGGCCCAGGCCAGCAGCTGCCGGGTGATCCCGGTGTTGGGGCGTCCCTCCGCGTCCGAGGCGCCGATCACGGCGACCGACTCGGGCCGGAAGAAGCGGGTCAGGTCGGGGACGTCCGCGTACAGCGGCCGCCCGCTGACGTCCAGGTCGTCGACCCGGTCGTGGACGACGGGGCCGGGCCGCTGCTCGCCGCACGCGATGACCCGGGCCCGGCGGGAGTCGGTGGTGAGGGTGCCGTGGGTTGATCCAAGCATCGGTCCGCCCGCTCCTGTGAGACAGCACAAGTAAACTGACGCTCTGTCAGATTACTGAACTGACGCTGTGTCAGGAACCGGTCGGACCTCGCGAAGTCACCGGCGGGTGCGGAGGTGCCTGGCCGCCGCTTTCGCGATCTTCCCGGCGTCGAGCGCCATCTCCCGGAACATCCCGCTGATCGGGTTGGTGTAGCCGGTGAAGTACAGGCCGGGTGTCTGCGCGGGCGTGCGGCCGCCGTGCACGACCGGCTTCCCGCGCCCGTCCAGCACCCCGAGATGCCCGACCAGCCCCTCCAGTGCCCGCGTGTAGCCGGTCGCCGCGATCACCGCGTCCGGCTCGATCCGGGTGCCGTCGGCGAGGACGACCTTTCCGGGGTTCCCGTCCTCGAAGGACTCGACGGCGGCCACGATCTCCACCTTCCCCTTGCGCACGGCGTCGATCAGGCCGACGTCCTGCACCGGGACGGCGCCCTGCAGGACCCTGCTGTACATCCCCGTGTCCGGGCGCGGCAGCCCGTGGGCCGACAGGTCCGGCACGCCGAGCCGGGCCGCCGATCTGGCGAGCCGGTCCACCAGCCGCACCGGCAGATGCCGTACCAGCACGCCGGAGTACTGCGCGGGCCAGCCGAGCGTCGTACGGCGCACGATGTGCGGGACGGTGCGCACCGCCAGCCGCACCCGCGCCGCCCCGCCCTCCACCAGGTCCACGGCGATCTCCGCGCCGGTGTTGCCGACGCCGACGACCAGCACGTCCCGGTCGGCGTACGGCTCGGCGTTGCGGTAGGCGCCCGCGTGCAGGAACTCCCCGCCGTACTCCGTGAGTCCGGGCCAGTCGGGGATGCGCGGGGTGTGGTTGTAGCCGGTGGCGACGACCACCGCGCTGCCGGTCAGCTCGCGCCCGCCGGAGGCGTGCAGCAGCCAGCCGGTGCCGTCCCCGGCCCGCTCGACACGGAAGACCTCCACACCGGTGACGATCTCCAGCTCGTGGTGTTCGGCGTACTTCTCCAGATAGCGCACCACGTTGTCGCGGGACACCCAGCGCCCGAACTTCCGGGGGATCTTCAGGCCGGGCAGCGCGGAAAGCCGCCGGGTGGTGTGCAGATGCAGCCGGTCGTAGTGGCCGCGCCAGGAGGCGCCCACGCGGTCGGCCTTCTCCAGCACCACGGCCCGTATGCCCCGTGCCCGCAACGCGTACGCGGCGGCCAGACCGCCCGGACCGGCGCCGATGACGTAGACCGGGCGGTCGGCGGGCGTGGCGGAGAGCGGCACGGAAGCGGAACGGGAGTCGGTCATGCCCGGAGCGTAACCACGCATCCGGTTGATGGGTCTCGGTCAAGACCGGAATTGGTTGCGGATTGATCACGGGTGTAGGAGGAGTGGGTGGGACCGGTGACGTAGGACACCTGGTTGTGGCGGTACGGAGATCGGTCCCGCTCCTCCCGCCTGCTTCCGCAGGTCTCGGCAAGCCACCGAATCTGACGTACCGTCAGATGTCATGGACTCGATATGGCTCGGCGGTGCGGAGTGGCTGGCGGTGCTGCGGATCGGTCTCGGTCTGTGGTGGCTGGAGAGCTGGCGGCACAAGGACAAGAAGGCGTGGTTCGAGCGGGGCAGCGGCATCGCGTGGGCGGCGGAGATCGCGCAGAAGCATCGCTGGGCGCCGGTGCGGGCCGGCTTCGAGACGGTGGTCAAACCGCACCCGAAGCTGATGGCGTACGTCGTCGCCTACGCCGAACTCGCCCTCGGTCTCGGCCTGATCCTCGGCTTCCTGACCCCGGTCGCGCTGCTGGGCGCACTGCTGCTGAACGCGACCTACTTCGTCCTGATGATCCACGACTGGGCGGAACAGGGCCAGAACTCGATGATGGCGCTGATCTCGCTCGTCGGGTTCTTCGCGATGGCCTGGCAGAGCTGGTCGATCGACGCATGGCTGGGATGGTTCTGATGGGCGCGGTCCGCCACGACCTCCCGGAGCCCGACGCCTTGACGCGCCCCTACTGGGAGGCGGCCGAGCGGGGCCTGCTGCTGATCCGCCGCTGCCGCGCCTGCGGCCGGGCCCACCACTACCCGCGCGAGTTCTGCCCGCACTGCTGGAGCGAGGACGTCACCTGGGAGCAGGCGAGCGGCCGGGCCGTGCTCTACACCTGGTCCACCGTCCACCGCAACGACCTGCCGCCCTTCCGCGAGCGCGCGCCGTACGTGGCCGCGGTGGTCGATCTGGCGGAGGGCCCGCGGATGATGACGCAGGTGGTGGAGTGCGCGGAAGCGGAGCTGCGGGCCGGGCTGCCCCTGCGCGTGACGTTCACGGACGGCAGGCCGGTGTTCCGTCCGGAGGGCTGAGCCGGCGAGGAAAACCGGTGCGCCGCCCGGACGTTGGCGCCGATCATGGGCCGTATGCGCCCTGACGACTGGCATCTCACCGAAGACCTCGACGAGTTCCTCGCCCTCGCCGGCGACTTCCTGCGCTCCCGGCCCGCCCTGCACACGGTCCCGCTGACGGTGGGGGACGCGCTGCGCCGCCGCGGGCTGCACTTCTACAGCGCCGAGGTACCGCTCTTCGGCGTCCTGGACGACGGCACGGTCCGCGCGACCCTGATCCACACGCCGCCGTTCCCCCTCCATGTCACCCGGCTCACCGCGCAGGGGGCCGACGCCCTGGCCGTCCGGCTCGCCGACCTGGGGCGCCCGGCGCCCGGCATCTCCGGACCGCGGGAGACGGCGGAGGTCTTCGCGGCGGCCTGGCAGCGGCACACCGGTACGCCGGTCGCGCCGGGCCGGCGCCAACGGCTGTACCGGCTGGACGAGTTGACCGTACCGGAGCCGAGGCCGCAGGGCCGCGCGCGGATCGCGGGGCCCGAGGACCGCGCGTTGCTGGGCCGCTGGAAGGCCGAGTTCGACACGGACACCGGCCACGGCGTCGGCACGGACACCGCCGCGTGGGCCGACGCGCGTATCGCCGAGGGCGGCGCAACCCTCTGGGAGGAGGCCGACGGCACCCCGGTCTCCATGGCGGGGGCCACCCCGGAGATCGCCGGCCAGATCCGCATCGCCCCCGTCTACACCCCGGCCGGCCTGCGCGGGCGCGGATACGCGGGTGCGGCCACGGCGGCGGTGAGCCGGGCCGCCCGCGAGGCCGGAGCTGCGGAGATCCTCCTCTTCACCGACCTCGCCAACCCCACGAGCAACGGGCTGTACCAGCGCATCGGCTACCGCCCGGTCGCGGACTTCGCGACGTGGACGTTCGAGGGCGCCGAGAGGTGACGTCCGGGCTACCCGGAACCCGGCCGGGGCCGCGATCGCCGGGGCCGGGCTCACGAGGATCGCCCGGCCGGTGGGTGCCCGGCTAAGGCCACAGCAGGACCCTGTTCCAGCCGAACTCCGTGCTGCGGTACTCCAGCCGCACGTGCTGCCGGTCCGGGTCCCCCTGGAAGAACTCCACCGTCTCCGGGTGAACCCGGTAGAGGGTCCAGGTGGGAGACGGCTCGGTCGGGTTCTCGCGGGCCCGCTCCCACGCGGCCCGGGACGCCCGCCGCAGCTCCTCCAGCGAGGACAGCTCCTCGCTCTGCCGCCCGGTGAGCGCCGCGGCCAGCGCCCCCGTCGAGCGGGCGTGCAGGTCGGCCTGGCTCTCCCGGGACGGCGCCGCGGTCACCGGACCGCGCACCCGGACCTGGCGGCCCAGCACCGGCCAGTAGAAGGCCAGGGCGGCACAGGGGTGCGCGCTCAGGGCCCGGCCCTTGCGGCTCGTGGCGTGCGTGCCGAAGGACCAGCCGTCGGCGTCGGCGCCGTGCAGCATCACGATCCGCACGTCCGGCCTGCCCTCCTCGTCCACCGTGGCCAGCGACATCGTGTGCGGCTCCGGCTGCCCGGCCGCCACCGCCTCCGCCAGCCAGCTCGTGAACAGGGGCAGCGGGGTCGGCGGGGCGGTGTCCGGGGCGAAGGAGCGCAGGTCCGTGACGTCCGGGTCCCATACCCGCAGCGACCTCAGAGTCGCGTGGAGATCCGTTTCCATGTGCCGAGTATCGCCACCGGCGCCGTCATCCGTTCGGCAGCCGTCCCGCGACGCACACGAGTGCCTCCGCGTGCGGGACCGCCCGAAGCCGGGGACGCTCGGAGTCACGGGCTTCGGGAACGTCGGTGAGGGGCGATGATCGTAACGGTGGTGTCGATGCCGGAGGTGGCCGTCACCCGTACGGATGTGTCGGAGGCGCGCGAGCGGCTGGCCGCCGCCTCCTTCCTGCTCGTCGACGTCGAGCTGCCGGAGGACGCCCCGGCGCCTGCCACCCCGGTCGCCGATCAGCTGGGCCTGGACGGCGAGGAACTGGACTGGTTCGGCAGCAAGGACGAGCCCGCGCGGGCCGAGTTCCTGGGGGACCGGGCCGCTTTCGTGGTGCCGGTGGTGCACGGGGAGGAGATCGTCCACCTCCATGTGGTGGTGACCGAGCGGTTCCTGGTCACCGTGCACCGGGGGCAGGCCGGACTGGCGAAGGACCTCGCCGTGGCCCTGCGGCACGAGCGGCCCGACGACACGGTGGCCTTGCTCTTCCTCCTGCTCCAGGAGGCTCTGGACACCTTCCGCCGGGCGGCCGTGCGGGAGCTGCTGCAGACCGAGGAACTCGAGGACGACATGTTCGAGAACCGGCGCACCGAGCACGTCTACCGTCTCGCGCAGCTGCGGCGGCGCTCCGCACTCCTGCACCATTCCCTGCTGCCCTACCTCCAGGCGACCGACGAGATCCTCACCCGCCGGATGATGAGCCCCGCCTTCCCCGAGGACCGGCAACGGCGTGCCCAGGGGTTCCAGAACGCCGGAAGGCTGGTCCTGGCCGACATCGAGTCCCTCCAGGACGCCACCCGCCGGGCCTTCGCCAGTTACTCCTCGCTCGTCGCGGGCGAGCAGAACGGCGTGATCAACCGGCTGGCCATCGTGTCGGTGATCTTCCTGCCGCTGTCGTTCCTGACCGGCTTCTTCGGCATGAACTTCACGTTCCTGACGAACCGGCTGGAGACCAAGGACGAGTTCTGGCTGCTCGCCGTGGGGCTGCAGATCCTCGCCCTGATCGGCTCCTTCTACCTCCTGCACCGCACCCGCATCTGGCGCACACTGCGGGACAAGGAGTGACGAGGGACCCGGGACCCTCACCGGCCCAGCACCACCGTCCCCGACGAGCAGAACCAGCCGCCCGTCCCGGAAGCCACCCCCAGCCTCGGCGGCTGCCCGTCCCGCGTGCGCACCTGCCGCTCCCCGGCCTCCCCGCGCAGTTGCCGCACCGCCTCCACCAGCAGGAACAGCCCCCGCATGCCGGGGTGCTGGGCCGACAGGCCGCCCCCGTCCGTGTTCACCGGCAGCTCCCCGCCCCGCACCAGCAGCCGGCCCTTCGTCACGAACGCCCCGCCCTCGCCCTTCCCGCAGAAGCCCAGGTCCTCCAGGGTCACCAGGGTCATGTAGGTGAAGGCGTCGTAGATCTGAGCGAAGTCCATCTCCCGCGGCCCCACCCCGGCCCGCCCGAAGGCCAGCCGCCCGCTCACCGCCGCCGGTGACACCGTGAAGTCCGGCCACTCGGACATCGCCGCGTGCGAGACGTGTTCCCCGGTGCCGAGGATCCAGACGGGCGCCGTACGGCAGTCCCGCACGTACTCCTCGGCCGCCAGCAGGACCGCCGCGCCGCCGTCCGAGCGCAGACAGCAGTGCAGCTTGGTGAAGGGGTCGGCGATCACCGGGCCGGCCAGGACGTCGTCGACCGTGATCGGGTCGCGGAACATCGCCTCCGGGTTCAGCGCCGCGTTGGCCCGGGCCTGGACGGCGACCTCGGCCAACTGCTCGACGGTCGTGCCGTGTTCGATCATGTGGCGGCGGGCGGCCATCGCGTACTTGGCGATCAGGGTGTGGCCGTAGGGGGCCTCGAACTGCAGCGGGCCGCGGGCGCCGAAGGACAGGTCGCCCGTCCTGCGTCCCGCCCTGATGTCCGCGCGTGCTGTCGAGCCGTAGACGAGGAGGACGGCGTTCGCGTGGCCCGCCGCGATCGCGTCGGCCGCGTGCGCCGCCATGACCTCCCAGGTCGAGCCGCCGACCGAGGTGGAGTCCACCCAGGTGGGGCGCAGGCCCAGATACTCGGCCACCTCGACGGGGGCCAGGGTGCCAAGCCCGGCGGAGGCGAAACCGTCGACCACCGAGCGGTCCAGGCCCGCGTCGGCCAGGGCCCGGCGGGCCGCCTGGGCGTGCAGGGCGTAGGCCGTCGCGTCGTCCACGCGCCCGCAGTCGGACAGGGCCACACCGACCACGGCGACCTTCCGGCTCCCACGGCTCATACGAGGGCTCCTCCCCCTGTGCATCTCGCTATGGCACTCCTAATATGACGGACCGTCAGATAGAGAGGGAAGAGCATGGACACGCGCCTGACCCCCGAGCAGGACGAGATCCGCCGCACCCTGCGCGAGCTGCTGCACAAGCGGTGCGGATCACCGGAGCTGCGGTCCGCCGTCGACAGCCCCGCCGGCCACGACCCCCTCCTGTGGTCCGCCCTCGCCGACCGGCTCGGCCTGCCGGGGCTCGCCCTGCCCGAGCGGTACGGCGGCGTCGGCTGCTCGGTCACCGAACTGGCCCTCGCCTGCGAGGAGACCGGGCGGGCGCTGGCCCCCTCCCCGCTGCTCGCCACCTCCGTCCTCACCGCCCCGCTGATCCTCGCCCTCGGCACCCAGGCCCAGCGCGCCGGGCTGCTGCCCCGCCTGGCCGCCGGCACCCTCACCGCCACCCTCGCCGTCCCCGGCCCGACCCTCACCGCGGCCCTCGCTCTGACCTGCGGAAACGAGGCCTTCTCCGCCGGGGGTGGGCGGGCCGGAGGTGTCCAGGCCCGGCGCAGCGACGGTGACTGGCGGCTGTACGGGCAGGTCGACCAGGTGCTGGACGGACACAGCGCGGGGCTGCTGCTCGTCGCCGCGCACACCGGGGGCTTCGCGCGGTCGCGGACCCTGCTGTTCCTGGTGGCGGGGGACGCGCCCGGTGTCGTACGGGCCCGGCAGACCGCGCTCGACGCCACCCGACCCCAGGGGCGCGTCCAACTGCGCGATGTGCGCGGTGAGTTGCTCGGGGAGGAGGGTGCGGGGGAGGCGGCCGTACTGCCCGCCCTCGCCGCGCTGGGGGACCAGGTCGCCGCGGTGCTCGCGTGTGAGGCCGTCGGGGCGGCGGAGCGGGTCCTGGAGCGGACCGTGGAGTACGTCGGGCAGCGCGAGCAGTTCGGGCGGCCGGTGGGGTCCTTCCAGGCGGTGAAGCACCGGCTGGCGGACGTGTATGTGGGGGTGCAGGCGGCTCGGTCGGCGGCGTACTGCTCCGCGTGGGCCTGCGGCGCCGGTGCCCGGACGGAGCGATCCGGCGGGCTCGCGCTCGCGCAGGCGCTGGAGGCGCTGCGGTGCGCCGCCGCCGAGGGGATCCAGTTGCACGGCGGGATCGGGTTCACCTGGGAGCACGATGCCCAGCTGTACTTCAAGCGGGCCGCCGGGGACGAACTGCTCTTCGGGCCCGTGCACCGGCTGCGGGACCGGGCCGCCGAGGCCACCGGTCTCTTCGAGGGTGGGGCGGTGACGGTGTGATCGGCGTCCGGATGGTGCAGAGGGTGTCTTCGACGCGCGGGTTCGCGAAGGTCGCACCCCATGTGATCCCGGCACTCGACCGGGCGGTCCACCGGCTCACCGGGGGGCGGTACCTGCTCAGCACTCAGATGTTGCCCGGTCTGATCCTCACCTCCACCGGCGCGCGCACCGGCCTGCCCCGCCGCACTCCGCTGGCCTGCATGCCGGAGGGTGACGGCAAGGGCTGGCTGCTGGTCGGCTCCAACTTCGGGCGGCCCGGCCATCCCGCCTGGAGCCACAATCTGCTGGCCCACCCGGAGGCTTCGATCAGCTGGAAGGGCAGGGACATCCCGGTCACCGCCCGGCTGCTCGCGGGGAAGGAGCGGGCGGAGGCCTGGACGGCACTCCTGGAGTTCTGGCCGCCGTACGCCACTTATCAGGCCCGGGTGACGAGGCAAATCCGTCTGTTCCGGCTCACGAGGGCGCACCGATAGGGGCGCGGGGCCGTATCCATGTGCGGCTCCGCCGCGTGGGCGCGGGCAACCACGACGAAACCGCAGCCGAAAGACGGCCGAACCTACAGCGTGACCAGCCGCTCCGCCAGGAGCACCGCGCCGATCCCCAGCATCGCCGCCCCCGACGTACGCGTCACCGCACGGGCCGCCGCCGGACGCGCGGCGAGCAGGACCCGGGCGAGGACACCGACCGTGAGGTAGACGGCCGCACAGCAGGCCATGTGGAGCAGGCCGAGGGCCGCAGTCTGGGCGGGGACGGGCAGGTGGGTGCCGCGCAGGGTGAGGAACTGGGGGAGGACGGACAGGTAGAGCAGCAGACCCTTGGGATTGAGGCCGCTGATCGTGGCGCCGCGGAGGAAGAGGCGCCCGTCGGCGGACACCTCCTCCGTGGCGCCCGGCACCGCCGGTCGGCGCAACACGCTCCAGCCGAGCCACAGCAGGTAACCGGCGCCCGCCACCGTCAGGGCCGTCAGCAGTTTCGGCGAGCCCGCCACCAGGACCGCGAGGCCCGCCGTCGCCAGGGCCGTGTGCAGCGCGTAGCCGCAGACCAGGCCGGCCACCGCGCGCGGCACCGAGCCGCGGCGCAGCGCGGTCGCGATCACGTACGCCCAGTCGGCGCCCGGTACGCACACCAGCAGCAGGTCCACGGCGAGGAAGGAGAAGAGCAGTCCCGAGTCCATGGTGGGGACATTAGGCGTGTATGGCCCGAAAGTGTTCCCGAAGTTTGCCCGTAGGGGGCCGTTCTGGGGGAAGATCTTCCTCATGGACGACGTGGACCGGAAAATCCTTGCCGAGCTGCAGCAGGACGGGCGGCTGACCGTGACCGAGCTGGCCGCCCGGGTGCGCCTCAGCGTCTCCCCCTGTCACCGCCGGCTGCGCGAGCTGGAGCGCTCCGGTGCCATCCAGGGCTACCGGGCGGTGGTGGACGCGGGGGCGCTCGGGCTGAACTTCGAGGCGCTGGTCTTCGTGTCGATGCGGCAGGAGGACCGGGACACGGTCGCCGAGTTCGAGCGGGCGGTCGGCGAGCTGGAGCACGTGCTCGACGCCCAGCGGCTGTTCGGCGAGCCCGACTATCTGCTCCGGGTGGCGACCGCCGACCTCGCGGCCTTCCAGCGGCTGTACGACGAGCGGCTGGCGACCCTGCCGGGAGTGCAGCGGCTGACGTCGACGCTGGTGATGAAGCACGTCGTACGGGACCGTCCGCTGCCCGCATAGCACAGCAGGCAGTGGCTCACCGCAGAGTGAACTACCGCCCGCCAGACAGGACTTGGGTACAGGAAAAGTGAGGGGCCGAGCCCGTGTGTTACTTGCTCGGCTTCTTTCCGGTCACACCCAGGTGCACCAACAGCGCCAGGTTGGGCTTCAGTTCGGCCTGCTTCACACCCCAGGACTGGAAACCCTTCTGGTGCGCCGCCACCGCCGCGAGCATCGCGACCAGTGAGCCGGCCACCGCCGCCGGGTTCACGTCCTTGTCGACCCTGCCCTTGGACTGCAGCTCGGTGATGGAGTCCACGAGGGAGTTGTTCACCGAGTTCAGGATCTTCATGCGGATCTTGTAGAACCGTTTGTCCCCCTCGGCCGCGCCGAGGTCGACGACCCGCAAGATCGCGTCGTTCCTGCGCCAGAACTCCAGGAACCCGTCCACGAGTTCCTGTGCCGTCTGCCATCCCGACTTACCGGCCCAGGTGCGACCCTGGACCAGTTCGGTCAATCCGGCGCCCTCAGCCGCCATTTGCTCGGCGATCTCCAGGACGGCGCCTTCGACGTCGGGGAAGTACTGGTAGAAGGTCGCGGGTGAAGTTCCTGCCTTCCGGGCGACATCGATGACCTTGACGTCCCGGTAGGGGGAGGAGCTGAGCATCTCGCTGAGGCAGTCGAGCAGCTTCTGCCGGGTCGCCTGCCCACGCCGGCCGGCCACGCGGCCGTCGACGGTACGCACTTGTCCTGTCATGCCGTCAGCTTACCGAGGGGTGATCGGAGCGCGATTCGGCCGACTGCAAATGGGGTGCACGGGTGCTCTGAGGGTGGTGTGCCTGGTCTGCGCGGTGCGTGCGGCGCGGTTACTTTGACGGCATGGCCGAAAACAGGGCATCCGGGCACGAAGGGGCGGAAGAGGCGGAAGAGGTGATAGATGCAGAGGTGGTGGAGGCTGAAGAGGGCTACGGGGAGGGTGTGCCCTGCTGGGTGGACGCCCAGCTCGCCGACGTCGAGGCGGGCAAACGGTTCTACGGTGAGCTCTTCGGGTGGACCTTCGAGGGTGCGTACGGCTCCTCCGTGTGGGCGCGGCTGGCGGGGGAGCCCGTCGCCTCGCTGGCGCCCAAGATCGACGGCCGTATGCCCACCGTCTGGACCGTGTCCTTCGCCACCCCCGACGCCGTGGCCCTCGGCCGGCGGATCACCGCGGCCGGCGGCCAGCTGGTCATGGCCCCGTTCCCGGTGGGCGACCTCGGGGTCGCCGCCCTCGCCGCCGACCCCGAGGGCGCGGTGTTCGGGCTGTGGCAGCCGGGCAGGCTCCGGGGCTTCGGCCGGCGGCACCAGCCCGGCACCTTCGTCTGGGCCCAGCTGTACACCCGGGACATCGCCGCCGCCAACGCCTTCTACGGCGGCCTCTTCCACGACGCCCTGTTCGGTGCGGGTGCCCGGCCCGACTTCGGCCGGGCCGACGTCACCGACGTCTTTCCGGCCGAGTATCCCCCGCACTTCCTCATCCACTTCCGTGTCACCGGCCTGGACGACGCCCTCGGGGCCGTACAGCGACTCGGCGGCCGGGTGCAGGCGCCACCCTTCGAGACGTCGTACGGACGAGTGGCCGTCGTCACCGACAATCAGGGGGCGTCGTTCGCACTGTTGCAGCGCTGATCCGTCCGCTTTGCCATGATTGGTACCGAGACACCCCGAATATCACCGGGTTCGCAACCAGCCGCCCGGCCAGGAAGAATCTGGGGTGCGTGCCGCCACGGCGGTGCGGTGGTGAGACGCTGCACTTCGGTCGCGTACATATGTGGGTGACGCGGCTCGTACGGGGAGGTGGCAGGCAAGTGGTGGATCAGCTGACGCAGCACGATCCGCGGCGGATCGGGCCGTTCGAGGTGCTGGGCCGGCTGGGCGCCGGCGGCATGGGGCTGGTCTATCTCGCGCGCTCGGCGTCCGGCCGGCGCGTGGCGATCAAGACGGTGCGCACCGAGCTGGCCGAGGACCAGCTCTTCCGGGTCCGCTTCACCCGTGAGGTGGAGGCGGCCCGCGCGGTCTCCGGCTTCTACACGGCGGCCGTCGTCGACGCCGACCCGCGCGCCGCCGTGCCCTGGCTCGCGACCGCCTACGTCCCGGCGCCCTCGCTCGAGGAGATAGTGAACGACTGCGGGCCGCTCCCGGCCCAGGCCGTGCGCTGGCTCGCCGCGGGAGTGGCGGAAGCGCTGCAGTCCATCCACGGCGCGGGGCTGGTCCACCGCGACCTGAAGCCGTCCAACGTGCTCGTGGTCGAGGACGGCCCCCGGGTGATCGACTTCGGTATCGCCTCGGGTGTCTCCAACACCCGGCTGACCATGACGAACGTCGCCGTCGGCACCCCCGCCTACATGTCCCCCGAGCAGGCCAAGGACTCCCGCAGCGTCACCGGCGCCAGCGACGTCTTCTCGCTCGGCTCCATGCTGGTCTTCGCCGCCACCGGCCACCCGCCCTTCCACGGCGCCAACCCGGTCGAGACCGTCTTCATGCTGCTCCGCGAGGGCCCGGACCTCACCGGCCTGCCCGACGAGCTGCGCCCGCTCATCGAGGTCTGCATGCAGATGGAGGCCTCCGCCCGGCCCACCCCGGCCGACCTCCAGGCCCAGCTGGCGCCCCATCTCTTCGGCTCCGGCTCCGACGACAGCGGCACCGCCTCCGCCTGGCTGCCCGAGAAGGCGGTCGCCCTCATCGAGGCCCGCCGCGGCGGCCGCCCCGCCGCCAAGCCCTCCCCGGCCCCGGCCGGCGGCCCGAGGAGCGGCGGCCGGTCGGCCGTACCCCCGCCGCCGCCGTACGACCCCCCGGCCCCCGTCCCCGTCGGCGCCCCCTCCGCCGCGCCCGACACCGGCCCGGTACGGCTGGCCGGCGCCCAGGTGCCCATCGGGCCCGGCCCGCGCGTCGCCGACGCCCGTGCCGCCGCCGTCAAGGCGCCGCCGCCGGAGGCCGGCCTGGTCGCCAGCTGGTCCCGCCCGCGCCCCGGCGTCACCGGCCCCGACCCGAACGTCCCGCCCGCACCGCCCCAGCCCCCGGAGACGGCGAGCGGCTGGCGGCCCTGGCGGTTCCGCATGTCCAACGAGGTCTGGGGCACCCCCGCGGTCGACGGCGACCTGGTCTACGTCACCTCCTTCGAGGTGCACGCCCTGGACGTCGCCACCGGCCGGCGCCGCTTCAAGACCCGGGACGTCGCCTGGTCGATGGCGGTGGCCGACGGCCGTGTCCACGCCTCCGACGGACCGACCCTGTTCGCCCTGGACGCCCGCGAGGGCACCGACCTGTGGCGGCTGTCCACGGACGCCTGGGTGTACTCCCTGAAGGCCGACCACGGCACGGTCGTCACCGGCACCCGCGGCGGCGGCGTGCAGGCCTGGGAGGCCGCGCACGGGCAGAAGCTGTGGGAGATCGCCGGCTGCCAGACCGACTTCGAGTCCCCGGAAGCGGGCCCCCTCGTCCACGACGGCACGGTCTACGTCTGGCAGGACGCCCGGCTGCGCGCCCTGGAGGCCCGCACCGGCGAGGAGCGCTGGTCGTACCCGGTCGGCGACGCGGCCTCCTGCGGCGGCGTGCCGGTCCGCCTGACCCCCGCCCCCGACGGCTATGTGTACGTCGCCGCCGGCACCCGCGTCCTCGCCATCGAGGCGGCGAGCGGCATGGTCCGCTGGCACTTCGAGGCCCCCGCCGTCTTCCTCGGGCCGCCCGCCTTCGCGCCGGGCCCGGCGGTGACGGGCGGCGGCGTCTACCTGGCGGACTACCTGGGCACGGTCTACGCCCTCGACGCCACCGACGGCCGCGACCGCTGGCGCATCGCCACGGAGGCGCGCTCCTCCGTCGAACCGGTGCTGGTCGCCGCCGGCCACGTCCACGTGGGCAGCGGCAAGGGCCTGTACACCCTGGACGCGGTCACCGGCACGCCCAAGTGGCGCTTCCAGGCGGGCGGCGACGTGGTGGGCGCCCCGGCGGTGGCCGAGGGCCGCATCCACTTCGGCTCCACGGACCACTTGTTGTACACGCTGAAGGCGGACGACGGCCGCCTGCGCTGGAAGCTGGCGACCGGCGGCGAGATCACCGGCTCCCCGGTGGTCAAGGACGGTGTGGTGTACGCGTGCAGCAAGGACCGGTGCGTGTACGCGCTGGACGCGGAGAAGGGCACGGGCACGGCCCGCACGGCGTGAGCTCCGCGCCGGAGTTGTGCGACGGCCGTCGTACCGGTGTGTCACGGAAGGGCTCCAGACGGCGGCCGTCCCAGGGCTGACGCTACCCCGGGTGCGCGTTCCCCGCCATACGGTCACTCACCGTGTCCGCGGCCCGCTGCGGTCCCGGTTCCCGAACAGCTCCGCCTGCCGTCCGGCCGGCAGGTTGCCCAGGGCGATGAGCGGCGGGGCCTGCGTGAACGCGTGGGCCAGGGCCGCCTGCCTGGCCGCCCACAACGCCCGTACCGTGCCCTGGACGGCTGTCGGCGGATACCCGGCGACGACGGCGGCACAGCGCACGGCGGCCGCCAACACCGCACCCTCCTGCGTGACTTCCGACACGAGCCCGATCTCATGGGCCCGCCGGGCGGAGATCCGTTCGGCGTTCCCCATGAGCGCCATCCGGGCCACCTCCCCGTACGGCATCCGCGCGGCCATCAGCATCGACTCGTAGGCGCTGACCATGCCGTACGTGGTGTGCGGATCGAAGAAGACGGCCGTCGGGTCGGCGAGGACGAACTCGCACTCGCCCAGCAGGTAGAAGGCACCTCCGCAGGCCATCCCGCGCACGGCCGCGACCACCGGCTTCCACAGGTCGTTGGCCTTCGGCCCGACGGTCAGCAGCGGATCGTCCTGCATGTACGGCGACGAGGGCTGCGGCACATCCACATCCCGGTCGATCCCGGTGCAGAACGCCCGCTCCCCGCCCCCGGTGAGCACGACGGCCCGCACGGCGTCGTCGAACCGCAACGCCCTCCAGACGGCGGCCAGTTCGTGAGCCATGTCCAGGTCGATGGCGTTGAGCCGGTGCGGCCGGTCGAGGGTGACGACGGCGACCCCGTCGTCCTTGTCGGTGTCGACCCGTACGGCGCTCACGCGAGCACCCACTGCGGCAGCCCGCCGTCACCGAAGACGACCTGCACCCGCGCGCCGACCCTGAGCCTGTGTGGATCAAGGGAGTTGAGGGGTGCGCCGGCGCGGGCGACCAGGTTTCCCACCAGCCGGATCCGCGGGGCGTCCTCCAACTCCACCACGACGACGTTGTACGGCGCCTGTTCCGCGTACGCGGGCAGCAGCGGCGGATGCGGCACGACGTACGACCACACGCGCCCGCGCCCGCCGGTGAGCCGCCACTCGCTCGAGAAGGACTGGCAGTGCGGGCAGCAGGGGCGGGGCGGGAAGCGGAGTTCGTGACAGTCGCCGCAGGCCTGGACGCGCAGTTCACCGCGGGCCGCGTACTCCCAGAAGGGCGCGCCGTCGGTGTCGGTGACGGGGGTCAGCATGATCGGCTCCTTCGGTCAGCTCCTGAGGAGGAGAGCGGAGGTGGGCACGCCCTCGCCGGCCGTGACCAGGCAGGTGGCGGCACCGGGCACCTGGGCGGTACTGGTCCCGCGCAACTGCTTCACCCCTTCGTTGATGAGGTTGAAGCCGTGCACATAGGCCTCGCTGAGCCCGCCGCCGCCGGTGTTGAGGGGCAGCCGCCCGCCGATCTCCAGGGCCCCGTGTTCGGTGAACGCCCCGCCCTCGCCTCTCCCGCAGAAGCCGTAGCCCTCCAGCGAGAGCGGTATGAGGACGCTGAAGGCGTCGTAGATCTGCGCCACGTCGACATCCTCCGGCGTGAGGTCGGCGTGCTTCCACAGGTGCCGGGCGGCGGTCCAGGCGGGGCCGGTGAGGGGGTCGTCGTTCCAGTAGTTGACCATGCCGTGGTGCTGGGCGGGCAGCCCCTGGGCGGCGGAGTGGACGTACACGGGCCGCTGGGCGCAGTCCCGGGCGCGCTCGCTGGACACGAGGACACAGGCGAGGGCCCCGTCCGTCTCCAGGCAGTTGTCGAAGAGGCAGAGCGGCTCGCTGATCCAGCGCGAGGTCATGTACATCTCGCGGGTCAGCGGCCGTTCGTACATCACGGCGGCCGGGTTCTGGTTGGCCCGGTTCCGGCAGGCGAGGGCGACGTTGAAGAGATGGTCGCGGGTGGCGCCGTACTCGTGCATGTACCGCCGTGCCAGCATGGCGATCTCGTCGGCGGGCCGGAGGAGCCCGAAGGGCCGGGTCCACTGGGCGGGCGTGGGGAGCTGGACGGCGGTGTTGGTCCAGGGCCGGGGCCCGCTGCCCCGCTTCCGCGACCGCCAGGCGACGCCGACGGTGGCCTGCCCGGAGGCGATCGCGGCGGCGAGGTGGCTGACGGTGGCACAGGACCCACCCCCGCCGTACCCCACCTTGCTGAAGAAGGTCAGATCCCCGAACCCCACGGCCTTGGCCAGCTCGACCTCGTCCGTTTCCTCCATGGTGTAGGAGGCGAGCGCGTCGACCTCACCGGGCGCGATCCCCGCGTCGTCGAGCGCGGCGAGCACCGCCCGGCAGGCAAGCGTCTTCTCGTCCTCCGGAAGCTGCCTGGCGAACGAGGTCTGCCCGATCCCGACGATGGCGGTGGCGTCCTTGAGCCCGGTTGCTGCCATGCCGTCCTCCCCCTCTTCCTGGCATCCTGACAGTCCGTCAGATTACAGCTAATCTGACGGTCAGTCAGCTATGCGGCACAGGGGGCCTGTGATGAGCGACTGGGGCGACGGGGGCGACGGAGGCCGGGGCCACTGGGACACCATCCCCGATCTGGTCCGATGGTCCGCCGAGCGGTACGCGGACACGGAGGCGGTGGTCGAGGGCCGCACCAGGATCACGTACGCCGAACTGGGCGCCCGAGTGGAACGGGCGGCGGCGGCCTGCCTGGCGAGCGGGGTGCGGGTCGGCGACCGGGTGGCGGTCTGGGCCCCCAACTCCCTGGACTGGATCACCGCCGCACTGGGCGCGGTCACGGCGGGCGCCGTCCTCGTCCCTCTCAACACCCGCTTCAAGGGCACGGAGGCGGCGGACGTACTGCGCCGCAGCGGGGCCCGCCTGCTCTTCGTGACGGGCACCTTCCTGGGTGCGTCGTACGTGGCGAGCCTGCGCCGGGCGGCGGGGGAGGGGGTGCCGACGGGCCCGGGACCGCTCCCCGGCCTCCCGGCCCTGGAGCAGGTGGTGGTCCTGTCGGAGGACGCGCCACCGGACTTCCGTACCTGGAAGGACTTCCTGGCGGGAGGGGAGGAGGTGTCGGCGACCGAGGTACGCACCCGGTCCCGGGAGCTGGACGGCTCGGCACTGTCGGACATCATCTACACGTCGGGAACGACGGGCCGCCCGAAGGGCGCGGTGATCACGCACACCCAGACCCTCCGGGCGTACGAGATCTGGGCGGACCTGGCAGGACTGCGGAGGGGCGACCGCTACCTGATCATCAACCCCTTCTTCCACACCTTCGGCTACAAGGCCGGCGTGATCGCCTGTCTGATGCGCGGGGCGACGATGGTCCCGCAGCCGGTGTTCAACGTGGAGACGGCCCTGGCGAACATAGCGGCGGAACGGATCTCGGTCCTCCCCGGCCCACCCACCCTCCACCAGTCCCTGCTGGACCACCCGACGCGGGACGCCCACGACCTCTCCGCCCTGCGCCTGGTGGTGACGGGGGCGGCGGTCGTGCCGTTGCGGCTGGTGGAACGCCTGCGCGGCGAACTGGGCGTGGAGACGGTCCTCACGGCGTACGGCCTCTCGGAGGCGAGCGGCATCGTCACGATGTGCCGCCGCGGCGACGCCCCGTCGGTGATCGCGTCGACGTCGGGCCGCCCGATCCCGGGGACGGAGGTACGGCTGGTGGACGCGACGGGCGAGCCGGTACGGCCCGGTGAGGCGGGCGAGATCCTGGTCCGCGGCTTCAACGTCATGCGCGGCTACTACGACGACCCGGCGGCGACGGCCGAGGCGATCTCTCCGGACGGCTGGCTGAGGACGGGCGACGTGGGCGTCCTGGACGGGGCGGGCAACCTGCGCATCACGGACCGCCTCAAGGACATGTTCATCGTCGGCGGCTTCAACGCCTACCCGGCGGAGATAGAGCAGCTGCTGGGCACGCATCCGGATGTGCGTGAGGCGGCCGTGATCGGCGTCCCCGACCCCCGCCTGGGCGAGGTGGCCAAGGCGTTCGTCGTCCGCAGACCCGACTCCCTCCTCACCGCCGACGACCTGATCGCCTGGTCCCGCCGCGAGATGGCGAACTACAAGGTGCCGAGGGCCGTGGAGTTCGTGGGAGAACTGCCGAGAAACGCGAGCGGGAAGGTGGTGAAGGGGGTTTTGCGGGGGAGGGGGTGAGGAGGAGCGCCGGCGGTGACCGGGAAACGCGACGGCCGCGACGGCTCCCCCTCGGCGCCGTCGCGGCCGGTCCCCCGTCGGCCTGTGGATCAGGCGGGCTCGGACGTGATGTGGATGTTGTCCGGGGTGACCGTGGCCTCGGTCTTGGCGTCGGTGATGTGGATGTTGTCCGGCGTCACCGTGCCGTCGTCCTTGGCGTCGGTGATGTGGATGTTGTCCGGCTGGACCGTCTGGTCCTTCTTGGTCTCGCTCATGGTGCTTCCCTCCCTGGGTGCTGAACTCGGCTGCGTTCGTCCGGCCGTTCCCCCGATGGACGGCCGGACGAACAACTGGTCGCCCCACACTAGATCGTTGAGGGACGTCCTCACCGGCGGTCCGCCTGCCCCCCGACACGACGGTCCGACAACAAGAGAATGGCGCCCGGCGATAAACGAACGATGAACGGTGCGGCGGGCTCACACGGTGGCGGCCGGTGACAGCAGCGCGCGGACCGCGTCGGCCTCGGGCGAACCGAGCGCCTCGTAGAGGGAAAGGGCCTCCTGCCAGCACACGTGGGCCCGCCCGGACTGTCCGATCCCGTGCAGGGCACGGCCCAGAACGGTCAGTACGTTCCCCCTGCGCCACTCACCACCGATCCCGCGGAGCACGGTCAGTGCGGTTTCGGCGTTGGCGGAGGCCTGGGCGTGCCGCTGGGTCTCGAGGTCGAGTTCCGCGAGCCGGAACAGGGTCATGCCCTCCCACAGCCGCTGGCGGCTCTCACGAAAGACCTGGAGCGCCTGTTGGAACCGCTCCGTCGCCTCGACGTGCCGGCCGTTCTGCGTGAGAGCCATGCCCAGGGCGTACCGTCCGTTGGCGCTCTTCACGGCGTGGCCCAGGGTCTCGTACATGTCGACGCCCTGCTGGGCCAGTTCCACGGCGCTCCTCGGGCGCCCGGTCACCACGTGGATGCGTGACAGGTTGCACAGGACACTGGCTTCGCCGGCCCGGTCCCCACAGTCCCGGAAGTCCGCGAGCGCCTGCTTGAAGTGTTTCTCCGCGTCGGTGTACCGCCGCTGGTAGAAGGCCATGGCACCCCGGCAGTTCTCGGCCCAGCAACGTGCCAGCGGGTGGTCGGGTGCCTCTCCCAGCTCCAGCGCCTGGCGGGCGGCGTCGTCCGCTTCCGCGAACCGCCCCGAGAGCTGGTGGGCGTTGGCCAGCACCACCGCGGCCCGTACCTCCGCGCGCCGGTCGCCGCACGCCCGCGCCGCGTCGAGCAGGGCGAGGGCGGCGGCGTCGTACTCGCGCGAATTGGCGCCGGACTCGGTCAGATCGACGGCGACCCACAGGAGGTCGATGGCGCGCAGCAGGGTGCCCGGTCCCGCGAACTGGCGCACACACGCGAGCAGCGACACGGCCTCCGCGTACAGCCAGTCCTGGGCTCCGTGCCGGTCCTCGAACCCGAGCCCCGGGTACTCGGTCGACTGCAGATGGTCCACGACCCGGTCCCCCGGCCGCTCCATCGCATAGACCTGGGCCGCCGTGGCCAGATAGAAGTCCAGCAGGCGGGACATGGCGGCCTCGCGCTCGCCGGGCGGCTGCTCGTCCCGTTCCGCGCAGGCACGCGCGTAGAGCCGGACCAGGTCGTGGAAGCGGTAGCGGCCGGGCGCCGCGGACTCCAGCAGTGACGTGTCCACCAGGGATTCGAGCAGGTCCTCGGTCTCCTCCGTCGGCAGGTCCAGGACCGCCGCCGCGGCCGCCAGGGAGATGTCCGGGCCGTCGGCCAGGCCCAGCAACCGGAACGCCCGGGCCTGGGCCGGCTCCAGCTGCCCGTACCCCAGCTCGAAGGTCGCCTTCACCGCCAGATCGCCGGCCTGCAGCTCATCGAGCCGACGGCGTTCGTCCGCCAGCTTCGCCGCCAGCACCGAGACCGTCCACGTACGGCGGGCCGCCAGGCGGGACGCCGCGATGCGGATCGCCAGCGGGAGGAAGCCGCAGGCCGCGACCACGTCCAGTGCGGCCTCCCGCTCCGCCGCCACCCGCTCCTCGCCGACGATCTTCGTGAACAACGCCAGTGCCTCGTCCGGCGACATGACGTCCAGGTCCACCAAGTGGGCCCCGGCCAGGTCGACCATGCGGACCCGGGACGTCACCAGGGCCGCGCAGCCCTCCGTGCCGGGCAGCAGCGGGCGTACCTGTGCCGCGTCCTTCGCGTTGTCCAGCAGCACCAGGACCCGGCGGCCGTCCAGGACCGAGCGGTACAGCGCCGCCCGTTCGTCCAGGGAGTCCGGGATCGCCGAGTCCGCCGTGCCCAGGGCGCGCAGAAAAGAGCCCAGTACGGTCTCCGGCTCTGCGGGGCGGGGGCCCGCGCCCTGCAGGTCCATGTACAGCTGGCCGTCCGGGAAGGCTCCCCGCGCCCGGTGGGCCACGTGCACCGCCAGGGTCGTCTTGCCCACGCCGCCGATGCCGGCCAGGGCCGACACGGCCATCACCGGGCCTCCGGCGTCGGGGGACTCCGACGCCGAGGACAGGACCTCGCTCAGTTCGGACACGAAGGACGTACGGCCCGTGAAGTCCGGGACCGACGCGGGCAACTGCGCCGGGCGGACCGGGACCATCGCGGGTTCCGCCGCCGGGGACGACGGCTCCGCCAGCGCCGGGTCCGCCTGGAGGATCCGCTGCTGGAGATCCCGCAGTCCGGGCCGCGGATCGACCCCCAGCTCCTCCGCCAGCAGACGGCGCGTGTCGGCGTAGACCGCCAGGGCCTCCGCCTGCCGGCCGCTGCGGTACAGGGCCAGCATCAGCAACTCGCGCAACCGCTCACGCAAGGGGTGCGCGGCCGTCAGTGCCGTCAGCTCCGAGACCGCCTCCACGTGGCAGCCCTGCTCCAGGTCCATGTCCAGGCGGGACTCCAGCAGGCCCAGGCGCCACTCCTCCAGGCGGACCCGCTGGGTCTCGGCGTACGGGCCGGGGACGCCGGCCAGGACCTCGCCGTCCCAGATGCCGAGGGCCTGGTTCAGCAGGTCGCGGGCCCGGCACAGGTCGCCCGCCGCCCGTGCCTTCTCCGCATCCGCCGCCAGGTCCTGCGCGACGGCCAGGTCCAGGGTGCCCTCGCCCAGCGAACGCACCGCGTAACCGCCGGACTCGCTGACCAGCACGCCGGGGGGCAGGATCTTGCGCAGGCGGGACGCGTAGGTGCGCACCGCCGCCAGGGCCTGCGAGGGGGGCTCCGGGCCCCACAGGGCGTCGATCAGCTCCGCCGCCGTCGCCGTACGGCCCGCGCGCAGCAGCAGGGCGGCCAGCAGGGCGCGCTGCTGGGGCGAGCCCGTGCTGAGCTGCTCCTCGCCGCGCCAGGCCCGTACCGGACCGAGCACGCCGAACCGCAGCGCCTCCTGCTCCGCGACGGTCACGGAGCCGGGACGCCGCTGCTCAGGCACTCGCGGCCCACCGTCCATGCGTTCGTCCCCCTCGGCATCACGAACAACCCCGTCAGTTTGCCTTGTTCCGGGCGGTTGCGTCAGCCGTGGGAGACACCGATCACAGGGCGGCGCGTTCCAGCACACAAAGCCCTCACACCCTCTTCGCAAGCATCCGGCCGGAGCACGGGAGCTGACGGACCGTCAGATCAGCGCTACCGTGAGGGCCATGGAGACCACACAGTTCCCGCTGATCATCTCCGTCGACGACCACACCGTTGAGCCCGCCGGTGTCTGGCAGGACCGGCTGCCGAAGAAATACCGGGACTCCGGGCCCCGGATCGTGCGCGCCCCGCTGAAGGAGATGAGCTTCCTCGGCGGGCGTTTCAAGCCCGTCATGGGCGAACCCGGCAGCACCGACGGGCCCCTCGGCGACTGGTGGGCCTACGAGGACCTGCGGCGGCCCCTCACCCGGCTCGACACCGCCGTGGGGTACAGCAGGGACGAGGTGAAGCTGGAGGTCATCACCTACGAGCAGATGCGGGCCGGGTCGTACGACGTGCCCGCGCGGCTCGCCGACATGGACGTCAACCACGTGCAGTCCGCCCTGTGCTTCCCCACCTTCCCGCGCTTCTGCGGCCAGACCTTCACGGAGGCCGCCGACAAGGAGCTCGCGCTGCTGTGCGTGCGCGCCTACAACGACTGGATGGTGGAGGAGTGGTGCGGGCCCGAGGCGCACGGGCGGTTGATACCGCTCACCCTCATCCCCCTGTGGGACGCCGAGCTGGCCGCCCAGGAGGTACGGCGGAACGCGGCACGGGGCGTCCGGGCCGTCGCCTTCTCCGAGATACCCCCGCACCTCGGCCTGCCGTCCGTCCACACCGACGACTGGGACCCGTTCCTCGCCGCCTGCGACGAGACCGGCACGGTCGTCGCCATGCACATCGGCTCCAGCAGCCGTATGCCCTCCACCTCCGCCGACGCCCCGCCCGCCGTCGGCTCCACCATCACCTTCGCCAACTGCTGCTTCTCGATGGTCGACTGGCTGATGAGCGGCAAGTTCGAGCGGTTCCCGAACCTCAGAGTCATGTACGCCGAGGGGCAGATCGGGTGGATTCCGTACATCCTCGAACGCGCCGACGTCGTGTGGGAGGAGAACCGGGGGTGGGGCGGGGTCGCCGGGAAGGTCACCCGGCCGCCGTCCGAGCTGTTCGCCGGGCACGTGTACGGCTGCTTCTTCGACGACGCCTTCGGGCTCAGGAACCTGGACGCCATCGGGGTCGGCAACGTGCTGTACGAGACCGACTACCCGCACTCCGACTCCACCTGGCCCAAGTCCCGCGAGGTCGGTGAGGCTCAGATGGGCCATCTGCCGGCGGACGTGGTCGAGCGGATCGTGCGCGGCAACGCCATCGAGCTGCTGGGGCTCACCCCCGAGGGGCTGTGGCGGTGAGCGCCCTGGCGTACGGCATCCAGCTGCCCGTCCAGGCGCAGAGCACCCTGTTCGCGGAGGGGTGGGAGGCGGGGGCCGGGCCGGAGGACCTGGTGGCCGTCGCGCGGGCCGTGGACCGGGCCGGGTTCGACTACCTCGCCGCCTGCGACCACGTCGCCGTCCCGCGCCGGCTCGCCCAGGCCATGGGCACGGTCTGGTACGACCCGGTCGCCACCCTCGCCCACCTCGCCGCCGTCACCGAGCGGGTGCGCCTGCTCAGCCACGTGGCCGTCGTGGGGCTGCGGCATCCGCTGCTCACCGCCAAGCAGTACGCCACCCTCGACCACCTCTCCGGCGGCCGGCTGGTCCTCGGGGTGGGCGCCGGGCACGTGCGGGAGGAGTTCGAGGCACTCGGGGTGGACTTCGAGCGGCGGGGTGCCGTGCTGGACGAGGTGATCGACGCGCTGCGGGCCGCCCTGGGTGCGGAGGAGTTCCCCGAGCACCACGGGAAGCTGTACGACTTCGCAGGGCTCGGCCAGCGTCCCCGGCCCGTGCAGCCGCAGGTCCCCCTCTGGGTCGGCGGCTCCTCGCCCGCCGCCGTACGCCGGGCCGCGCTGAAGGGGGACGGCTGGCTGCCGCAGGGGGATCCGCGGGAGCGGCTGCCCGCGCAGATCGACCGGATACGGCACCTGCGGGCGGACGCGGGCATCGAGGGGCCGTTCACCGTCGGCGCCCTCACCGAGCCGCTGTACGTCGGGCGGCCCGGCTGGGAGGTCGGACGGCGGACCCGCACCGGGACGCCGGAGGAGATCGCCGAGTCACTGCGGGCCTACCGGGCGATGGGCGTGGACCAGGTCCAGGTGCGGTTCCGCAGCCGGAGCCGCACCGAACTCATCGAGCAGATCGGCATGTTCGGGGCCGAGGTCGCGCCCCTGCTGGACTGAGGAAGCCCTGCCGGACCGAGGAGGAGTCGCATGGGCAAGCTGGACGGACGGGTCGTCATCGTCACCGGGGCGGCACGCGGACAGGGCGAGCAGGAGGCGCGGCTCTTCCGGGCCGAGGGGGCGCGGGTGGCGGTCGCCGACGTGCTGGACGAGCAGGGGGAGGCCCTGGCCAAGGAGATAGGCGCGCTGTACGTCCATCTCGACGTCGGCACCGAGGAGGGCTGGCGGGAGGCCGTCAGGCGGGTCAAGGAGGCGTACGGGCACATCGACGGGCTGGTGAACAACGCGGGGATCCTGCGCTTCAACGCCCTCGTGGACACCCCGCTGGACGAGTTCATGCAGGTCGTGCAGGTCAACCAGGTCGGCTGCTTCCTGGGGATGAAGGCGGTGGCGCCGGAGCTGGCCGACGGCGGGACCATCGTCAACACCGCCTCCTACACGGCCCTGACCGGCATGGCGGCCGTCGGGACGTACGCCGCCACCAAGCACGCCGTGCTGGGGCTGACCCGGGTGGCCGCGCTCGAGCTGGCGGGCCGGGGCATCCGGGTCAACGCGATCTGTCCGGGCGCCATCGACACCCCGATGTCCAACCCGGCGCGGCTCGACCCGGACGCCGACCCGGAGGAGATGAGCCGGGCCCTGGACGAGCTGTACCGCAAGCTCGTGCCGCTCGGGCGGGTCGGGCAGCCGGAGGAGGTGGCCCGGCTGGCGCTGTTCCTGACCTCGGCGGACTCGTCGTACATCACCGGGCAGCCGTTCGTGATCGACGGCGGATGGCTGTCGGGGGTCAGCGTGATCTGACGGTTCGTCACCTATTGACGAATCTGACGGTACGTCAGAAAGTCGTAGGACTCGTAGGGACCACCTGGACTGGGACGGTGAACCACCGTGGAATTCGGGCTCTTTGTACAGGGATACGTGGGCAAGCGCGCCGAGACCGACCCGCTGGCCGAGCACAAGGCGCTGATGGAGGAGACCGAGTACGTCATCCAGGCGGACAGGTCCGGCTTCAAGTACGCCTGGGCCTCCGAGCACCACTTCCTGGAGGAGTACTCGCACCTGTCGGCCAACGACGTGTTCCTTGGGTATCTGGCGCACGCGACGGAGCGGATCCATCTGGGGTCGGGGATCTTCAATCCCCTCGCCCAGGTCAACCACCCCGTGAAGGTCGCCGAGAAGGTCGCCATGCTGGACCACCTCAGCGAGGGGCGCTTCGAGTTCGGCAGCGGGCGGGGCGCCGGGTCCCACGAGATCCTCGGGTTCATACCGGGTGTGACCGATATGAACTACACCAAGGAGATCTGGGAGGAGACCATCGCCGAGTTCCCGAAGATGTGGCTCCAGGACGAGTACGTGGGCTTCCAGGGCAAGCACTGGCAGCTGCCGCCGCGCAAGGTCCTGCCGAAGCCGTACGGGAGGTCGCACCCGGCGATGTGGTACGCGGCCGGCTCCCCGCCGTCGTACGCCATGGCCGCGAAGAAGGGGCTCGGCGTGCTCGGCTTCAGCATCCAGAAGGTGTCCGACATGGAGTGGGTGCTGGAGCAGTACAAGACGGCGATCGTCAACGCGGAACCGGTCGGGGACTTCGTCAACGACAACGTCATGGTGACGACGACCGCGATCTGTGCGCCCACGCACGCGGAGGCGATCGAGATCGCGGTGAACGGGGGACTGCACTATCTCCCCTCGCTCGTCTTCCGGTACCACGACACCTTCCCGCGCCCCGAGGGCTTCCCCGTGTGGCCGGAGACCCTGCCCCGGTACACGCCGGAGTTCGTGGAGCTGCTCGTGGAAGAGGAGCTGCTCATCTGCGGCGATCCCGACGAGGTGCTGCGGCAGTGCAAGCGGTGGGAGCAGGCGGGGGCGGACCAGCTGAGCTTCGGTCTGCCCGTCGGGGTGCCGAAGGAGGAGACGCTGCAGACGATCCGGTTGATCGGGGAGCACGTGATTCCGAAGATCGACACGGATCCGGTGCACCGGACCAGCCGGTTCCGTCAGGCCGTCTGAGGGGGTTCCGGGCATGTTGGACCATCTCATCAAGGGCGTCACCGTCGTGGACGGCACCGGTGCGCCCGCATACACCGCCGACGTCGGCCTACGGGACGGTCGTATCGCCGTCGTCGGCACCGTCACCGAGGACGCCCGCACCACCGAGGACGCCTCCGGTCTCGTCCTCGCCCCCGGCTTCGTCGACCCCCACACCCACTACGACGCCCAGCTCTTCTGGGATCCCTACGCCACGCCCTCGCTCAACCACGGGGTGACGACGGTCGCCGCCGGGAACTGCGGGTTCACCCTCGCGCCGCTCAACCCCGCCCGCCCCGAGGACGCCGACTACACGCGCCGGATGATGTCCAGGGTGGAGGGGATGTCCCTGGTGGCGCTGGAGGAGGGGGCGCCCTGGAACTGGCACTCCTTCGAGGAGTACCTGGACGCCCTCGACGGGCGGATCGCCGTCAACGCGGGCTTCATGGTGGGACACTGCGCGGTGCGGCGGCACGTCATGGGGCCGGAGGCGGTCGGGGGGCAGCCGAGCGAGGAGCAGCTCGCCGGGATGGCGCGGTTGCTGCACGAGGCCATGGACGCCGGCGCCTGGGGGCTGTCCACCACGCAGTCGAGCACGCACGCGGACGGGGACGGGCAGCCCGTCGCGTCCCGGCACGCCAGGCCGGCGGAGCTGCTGGCGCTGTCGAAGGCCGTCGGCGAGCACGAGGGGACGCAGATCGAGGCGATCGTCGCCGGCTGCCTGGACCAGTTCAGCGACGACGAGATCGACCTGCTCGTGGAGATGAGCGCGGTCGCCGGGCGGCCGCTCAACTGGAACGTGCTCACCATCGACGCGGCCGTGCCGGAGCGGGTACCGCGGCAGCTCGGCGCGAGCGAGCGGGCCCGGAAGGCGGGCGGGCGGGTGGTCGCGCTCACCATGCCGATCCTCACCCCGATGAACATGTCCCTGGGCACGTTCTGCGCCCTCAACCTCATCCCGGGCTGGGGGCCGGTCCTCGGGCTGCCGGTGCCGGAGCGGATCGCCCGGCTCAGGGACCCCGCCGTCCGGGCGGAGATGCTGCGGCGGGCCCGCTCGAAGGAGGCGGGCGTCTTCCGGCGGCTGGCGAACTTCGGGCGGTACGTCATCGGGGACACCTACAGCGAGGCCAACCGCGGGCTCACGGGAAGGGTCGTGCAGGACATCGCCGAGGAGCGGGGGCAGGACCCCTTCGCCTGCCTGGTGGAGATCTGCGCGGCCGACGAGCTGCGTACGGTGCTGTGGCCGATGCCGACCGACAACGACCCGGCGTCCTGGGCGCTGCGCGCCGAGACCTGGGGCCACGAGGACGTGCTGCTCGGCGGCTCCGACGCGGGCGCGCACCTGGACCGGATGTGCGGGGCGCCGTACACCACCCGGTTCCTCGGGGACTGTCTGCGCGGCCGGAAGCTGGTCGGTCTTGAGCAGGCCGTGAAGATGCTGACCGACGACGCGGCCCGGCTCTTCGGGCTGCGGGAGCGGGGACGGGTGCGGGAGGGCTGGCACGCGGACCTCGTCCTGTTCGACCCCGAGCGCATCGACGCCGGCCGGGCCCGGCTCGTGCACGACCTGCCGGGTGACAGTCCGCGCCTGGACTCGCGGGCGATCGGGGTACGTGCCGTGTGGGTCAACGGCGTTGAGGCGATCCGGGACGACGTGGTGACCGGTGCCGTGCCGGGCAAGGTGCTGCGGTCGGGGACCGACACGCGGACGGTGAGCACCCGGTGAGCCCGGCGGATCCGGTGAGCGACGGGCAGCGGCTGTTCGTCGGCGGGGAGTGGGTGGCGCCGGACGGCGGGTACTACGCGGTGACCGACCCGGCCACCGAGGAGACCGTGGGCCTGGCGCCGGAGGCCTCGCCGGAGCAGGTCCGGGCGGCCTGTGCGGCGGCCCGGGAGGCGCTGGGGGCGTGGTCGCGGACCCGGCCGGAGGAGCGGGCGGCGGTGCTGGGCCGGGCCGCCGACCTCATCCTCGAGCGGATGGGGCCCTACACCGAGCTGGCCCGCGCGGAGACCGGCGCGACCACGGGCACCGCCCGGGCCATGCAGGTCGGGGTGGCCGCCGCCCGGTTCCGCCGGTACGCGCGCGCGGAGCCCGCCGAGTGGGCGATCGCGCCCCAGATCAACGAGGCCGGGCCGATGGGGCGGGCCGGGGTGATGGGTGCGCTGGCTCTGCGGCAGCCCGTCGGGGTCGTCACCTGCATCACCTCCTACAACAACCCGTGGGCCAACCCGGCCGGCAAGGTCGCGCCGGCCCTGGCCATGGGCAACACGGTGGTCGTGAAGCCCGCCCCGCAGGATCCGCTGTCCGTCTACAGGATGGCCGAGGCGCTCCAGGCGGCCGGGGCGCCGCCGGGGGTGGTGAACGTCGTCTCCGGGCGGGAGACGGCCGTGGGTGAGGCGGCGGTGGCGTCCGACGACGTCGACATGGTCAGCTTCACCGGGTCCACGGCCGTCGGCCGGCGGATCGCGGAGGTGTGCGGGCGGGAGATGAAACGCCAGCTGATGGAGCTGGGCGGGAAGGGCGCGGCGGTCGTGTTCGACGACGCCGACCTCGGCTCGGCCGCCGCCGGCATCGGCACCACCTTCTCCTTCTACAGCGGGCAGATCTGCACGGCACCGACACGGGTGCTGGCCCAGCGCGGGGTGTACGGCCGGTTGGTCGAGCAACTCGCCGCGTACGCACGGAGGTTGAAGGTAGGGGATCCGCGGGAGCCGGACACGGTCGTCGGGCCGGTGATCTCGGCGGAGCACCGGGCGCGGGTCGAGTCGTACGTCGAACTCGGCCGCAAGGAGGGCGCGTCGGTGGTCGTGGGCGGCGAACGGCCCTCACTGGACCGGGGTTTCTACGTCTCGCCCACCCTTCTCGCCGACTGCGCCAACGACATGCGCGTGGCCCGGGAGGAGATCTTCGGGCCGGTGGTCGCGGTGATTCCCTTCGACGAGGAGGACGAGGGCATCGCCCTCGCCAACGACTCCGAGTACGGGCTCATCGACTACGTCTGGTCCGGTGACGTGGCCAGGGCGTTCCGGGTGGCCCGGCAGTTGCGGGCCGGGGGCGTGGGGGTGAACACCGTCGGCCGCAACATGGAGGCCCCGTTCGGCGGCTTCAAGAAGAGCGGGGTGGGCCGGGACGTGGGCGTGTACGCCCTGCACGCGTACAGCGAGGTACAGGCGATCGTGTGGCCGGGGTAGGGCCGCCCGGGCCCTCGGTGTGAAGAGGGACGCGTGCTAGCCTCCTCCGCGATCTTGATCACCGGTGACACCGTCCACGTCAACCGGAACCGACCGCAAGCGACCAGGACTGACCGTGCACCGACCGACAGTGGCCCGCCGGCTCGCGGCCTCGTCCCTCCTGCTCCTCGCTCTGGCCGGCTGCGGCCTCGTCGGCGGTGCGGGGCACCACGAGTACGGCGTCCAGGAGCACTCCATCAGGGTCCGCGCGGGCGCCAAGTTCACCCTCTCGGTGCCCGCCGATCCCGCCCTGGGCGAGCACTGGTACCTGGCCGACCCGCGGCCGAGCAGGCGTGTGCTGAGGTACCGCGGCAAGTGGGAGGACGCGCACGGGAGCCCCAAGGGGGTGGAGGGCGGCGGCAAGGGCACCGAGTACTTCGACTTCACCGCGCGCAAGAAGGGCACCACGACGGTGAAGCTGCTGCACTGCCCGATGGCCCGGTGCAGCAGCGCCGCCCAGGCCGCGGCCTCGGCGAGCCCGGTCCCCACCGCCACCGGAACGCCGGACGGCAACGCCGCCTACTTCCTGTACACCGTCAGGGTCCGCTGAACCGGACCCCGACGCGGGGTCAAGCAGCTCCGAGGAAGACGGGGTTGGTGAACGCCGCCAGCGCGCCCGGCACCGGCCCGAGCGCCGCCTCGTGCCGCAGCTCGGCGCGTACGTAGGCCGCGTAGGCGGGAGTCGTGCGCCACTCGACCGTGCCCGTGCCCGACACCGGCAGCGGATCGCTGGTGAACAGCACCCCCTGGTCGGTGACGAAACGCACCGAGCAGCGCGGTGCGCCCGACACCTCCAGCCGTACGGTCACCGGGGTGTCGGGGGCCACCTCCAGCCGCTCTCCGACGCCCGCCTGCTGCCCGCGCCCGCCCGCCGCCGTGAAGGTGAGGGTGATGTTCTTCGACTCGGCCACGTACGACCGTCCCGCGCGGATGCCTTCCTGGATCGCCTCCCGGGTCAGGTCGTCGGCGAGCACGACCGTCTGGGGCATGCCGACCGTGTCCGGGTCCCGGTGCGCGTCGCTGTTACCCATCGCCGGGAGCCAGGGCCGCCCCTGCCGTACGGAGGCGACCAGCCGGTTGTCCCAGTCGGCCAGTGTCACCTCGTCGTCCGGGGTGTAGGGACCGTTCCACACCTCCACGGCGTCCGCCTCGCCGAAGCCGAACTTCCAGCCGCAGCCGACGCAGGTGGCGTGCGGGTGGGCGGGGACGACCAGGCCGCCGGCGCGGCGGATGTCCCGGGCGAAGCGGGCCCAGCGGTTGTCCCGGGCCCGGTAGCGCCAGTCCACGAACGTGCCGGGCTCGGTGCCGAGCGCCAGCACGTGGCCGTTCCGGGTCGTGACCTCCTCACCGAGCATGATCAGGAGGTCGTCACCCGCCTGGTCCGCCCAGTGGGGGTGCGAGGAGTGGGTGTTGTGGTCGGAGGAGTTGATGAAGTCCAGGCCCGCCGCCCGCGCGAGGGCCGCGATCTCGGCCGGGGTCCGCCGGCCGTCGGAGTACCAGGAGTGCAGATGGCAGTCCCCCCGGTACCAGGCCCGGCCCCGCCCCTTCGCCCGGGAGGGCGGATACACCGGCCGCGGGGTCCGGCCCGCCTCGCCGTAGGTCAGTGTGATCGTCAGCTCGTACGTCAGGCCCTGCGGTGCCACCGTGTACGGGCCCAGCGCGACGTACCAGGTGCCCTCCCGCACCGGGCCGGGGATGTAGCCCGGCGTCGCGTCGTCGGCGCGGACGAAGAACTCCGTGCGGGCGCCGCCCGACCAGCCGCGGAAGCCCCGGCCGCCGAGTTCGGTGCCGCGTTCGTCGAACAGGCCGATGTCGAGTGCGTTGCCCTGGGTGCCGGCCGGGACCGAGGGCCTGTCGTAGGTGTAGGCGACCTTGATCTCCCGTACGCCGGCGGGGACTTCGACCGGTACGTACACGAAGTCGGGGGAGCCCGGTGGCAGAGTGCCGTCCACCGTCCGGGTCTCCTCGCGCTGACCGTCCGCCGCTGCGAAGCTCACGCTTCCCAACGTAAGGGCAGCGGCGGCGCCCGTCACGAACAGTGCGCGTCTGCCGATGCCGTGAGCCTGGTCGTGCGTGTCGTCACCCATGGTGGCGAGTCTCCCACCCGGGCGTGAACTCCGGTGAAAGGGAGGGGAGTTGTTGTCCGAGAACCGAGTTTCGCGTGCGCGACACCCGGGCGTCGCCGGGACCATGCGGTGCCGACCAGTCGGTATGGACAGTGGAAGCCCGGACCGGTACAGATGGGCCATGCGTATCGCCGTCACCATCTTCCTCACCGACGAGACCATCGTGCCGGTGCGACTCGCCCGCGAGCTCGAGCAGCGCGGCTACGCCGGCCTCTACCTCCCCGAACACACCCACATCCCGGTGGAGCGGACGACTCCCTACCCGGCCGGCGGCGACCTGCCCCGCGCATACGGCCGCACCCTCGACCCCTTCGTGGCCCTCGGCCAGGCCGCGGCCGTCACCGAGCACCTCGGCCTCGGAACCGGGATCACCCTCCTCGCCCAGCACGACCCCATCGCCCTGGCCAAGCAGATCGCCACCCTCGACCACCTGTCCGGCGGCCGTTTCACCCTCGGCCTCGGCTACGGCTGGAACGTCGAGGAGGCCGCCGACCACGGGGTGGCGTGGCGCACCCGCCGGGAACTGGTCCGGGACCGGGTGCGGCTGATGCAGGCACTGTGGTCGGAGGAACCGACCTCCTACGACGGGGAGTTCGCCGCCGTACGGGCCAGCCACGCCCACCCCAAGCCGGTGCAGAAGCCGCGCGGCCGGGTCGTCGGCCCGCGCACGCTCGTCGGCGGGACGGCCGGGGCGAAACTGTTCGCCCACATCGCCGACTACGCCGACGGCTGGCTGCCGATCGGCGGCCGGGGTCTCACCGAGTCCCTGCCGGTGCTGCGCACGGCCTGGGCGGACGCCGGCCGCGACCCGGCCGCCCTCCAGGTCGTCCCGTACGCGGTCCAGCCCACCCCGGGCAAGCTGGCTCACTATGCCGACCTGGGCATCGAGGAGGTGGTGGTCCAGCTGCCGTCGGCGGGGGAGGCGGAGGTGCTGCGGGTGCTGGACGACCACGCGAGTTTTCTGCAGGCCGGGCGCAGCCCTTTGCGCTGATCACCCCGAACGTATCCTCGAAGGATGACGACTTCCGCGACCTCCGGAACCGGCCCGACCGAGAACTCCATGCGTCGCGCCCTCAAACGCGCACGGGACGGCGTCGCCCTCGACGTCGCCGAGGCGGCGGTGCTGCTCCAGGCCCGCGGCGAGGCCCTGACGGACCTCGCCGCGTCCGCCGCCCGGGTGCGCGACGCGGGTCTCGAACAGGCGGGCCGACCCGGCGTCATCACCTACTCGAAGAGCGTCTTCATCCCCCTCACCCGGCTGTGCCGGGACAGGTGCCACTACTGCACCTTCGTCACCGTCCCCGGCAAGCTGCGCCGGGCCGGCCACGCCATGTTCATGTCCCCGGACGAGGTGCTGGACATCGCCCGCAAGGGCGCCGCCCTCGGCTGCAAGGAAGCCCTGATCACCCTCGGCGACAAGCCGGAGGACCGCTGGCCCGAGGCGCGCGAATGGCTCGACGCGCACGGTTACGACGACACCATCGCGTACGTCCGTGCCGTCTCCGTCCGGATCCTGGAGGAGACGGGGCTGCTGCCCCACCTCAACCCCGGCGTCATGACCTGGACCGACTTCCAGCGGCTCAAGCCCGTCGCGCCCTCCATGGGCATGATGCTGGAGACGACCGCGACCCGGCTCTGGTCCGAGCCCGGCGGCCCGCACCACGGCTCCCCGGACAAGGAACCGGCCGTACGGCTCAGGGTGCTGGAGGACGCGGGCCGCTCGTCCGTCCCGTTCACCTCCGGCCTGCTCATCGGCATCGGGGAGACGTACGAGGAGCGGGCGGAGTCCCTGTTCGCCCTGCGCAAGATCTCGCGTGCCTACCACGGCATCCAGGAACTGATCATCCAGAACTTCCGCGCCAAGCCGGACACGGCGATGCGCGGCATGCCGGACGCCGAACTGGACGACCTGGTCGCCACGGTGGCCGTGGCCCGGCACATCATGGGCCCGGCCGCCTGCCTCCAGGCCCCGCCGAACCTGGTCGACTCGGAGTACGAGCGGCTGATCGGCGCCGGCATCGACGACTGGGGCGGGGTGTCGCCCCTGACCATCGACCACGTCAACCCCGAACGGCCCTGGCCGCAGATCGAGGAACTCACCGAACGCTCCCGGGCGGCCGGCTTCGAACTGCGCGAACGCCTCTGCGTCTACCCCGAGTTCGTGCGTCGCGGCGAGCCCTGGCTGGACCCGCGCCTGCGCCCGCACGTCAGTGCGCTGGCCGACCCGGAGACGGGCCTGGCCCTCCCGGACGCGACCGTCGAGGGCCGGCCGTGGCAGGAGCCGGAGGAGGCCTTCGTGCCGTCCGGCCGTACCGACCTGCACCGCACGATCGACACCGAGGGCCGCAGCGGCGACCGGCGTGACGACTTCGACGAGGTGTACGGCGACTGGGCGGCGCTGCGCGAGGCGGCCGCCCCAGGCATGACGCCGGAGCGCATCGACACCGACGTGCGCCAGGCCCTGCGCACCGCGGCCGACGACCCGACGCAGCTCACCGACGCCGAGGCCCTGGCCCTGCTGCACGCGGACGGCCCGGCGCTGGACGCCCTCACGCGCATCGCGGACGACGTGCGTCAATCGGTGGTCGGGGACGACGTGACCTACATCGTCACCCGCAACATCAACTTCACCAACGTCTGCTACACAGGCTGCCGCTTCTGCGCCTTCGCCCAGCGCCGCACGGACGCGGACGCGTACACGCTGTCGCTGGAGCAGGTCGCCGACCGCGCGCAGCAGGCCTGGGACGTGGGCGCGGTCGAGGTGTGCATGCAGGGCGGCATCCACCCGGACCTGCCGGGCACGGCGTACTTCGACATCGCGAAGGCGGTCAAGGAGCGCGTCCCCGGCATGCACGTCCACGCCTTCTCGCCGATGGAGGTCGTCAACGGCGCGACCCGCACCGGGCTGTCCGTCCGCGAGTGGCTGACCGCGGCCAAGGAGGCCGGTCTGGACACGATCCCCGGCACGGCGGCGGAGATCCTGGACGACGAGGTCCGCTGGGTGCTCACCAAGGGCAAGCTGCCCACGGCGACCTGGATCGAGGTGGTGCGGACGGCCCACGAGCTGGGCATCCGCTCGTCCTCGACGATGATGTACGGCCATGTCGACCAGCCCCGCCACTGGCTGGGCCACCTGCGCACCCTGGCCGCCATCCAGCGGGAGACGGGCGGTTTCACCGAGTTCGTCACCCTTCCCTTCATCCACACCAACGCCCCGGTGTACCTCGCGGGCATCGCGCGCCCCGGCCCCTCCACGCGCGACAACCGGGCGGTGACGGCGATGGCCCGCCTCCTCCTCCACCCCTGGATCCCCAACATCCAGACAAGCTGGGTCAAGCTGGGCGCGGAGGGCGCGGCGGAGATGCTCCGCTCCGGCGCGAACGACCTGGGCGGGACCCTCATGGAGGAGACGATCTCCCGCATGGCGGGCTCGTCCTACGGCTCGTACAAGTCGGTCCGCGACCTGGTCGCCGTGGCCGAGGCGGCCGGCCGCCCGGCGAAACCGCGCACCACGCTCTACGGCGAGGTCCCGGCGGAACGGCAGCGGGCGGCGGAGGCCTCCGACGGCCACCTGCCCGAGCTGCTGCCCGTCCTGGACTGAGTACGATGATCCGACCCCCGGTCCGAGCGGGGGCCCCGTAGCGGAGGAGATGCGTACCCGTGGCTGCCCGACTGCCCTCCTGGGCCTGGGTCACCGGCCTGACGGCGGGCGCGACCGCGGCCGTCGTCGCCCTCGCCGTGCAGGCGGACCACGGGCAGCGTCCCACGGCTGCCGTGGCCGAGCCGCGCCCGTCGGCGTCGGCGAGCGCCCACGGCTCCGCCGCGCCGCACTCCACGGCCCAGCACGCGCTGCCGGACGGGTCGGGCGAGGGCCGCCGGATCGTGTACTCGCTCGGCGAGAAGCGGGTCTGGCTGGTCGACGCCACGGGGAAGGCGACCCGCACGTTCACGGTGTGGCCGGGCACGGTGAGTCCGCAGCCCGGCTCCTACTCGGTCATCGCGCGCCGGCAGTCCCTCAAGGGCTCGGACGGCGTCGAGATCGAGCACGTCATGTACATAACCAAGGTGCAGGGCGTGAACGTGGCCTTCTCCAATGCCCTGGACGGCGCCTCGCCACCCCCGGCCAACGGCCAGAAGCTGGGCGGCATCCGCCTCCACAAGGAAGACGGCGCCGCCCTGTGGGCCTTCGGCGACACCGACACGAAGGTGTCGGTCGTCAGATAGCGTCATCCCGCCGGGAGGGCAGCAGATTCACGATCAGCGCCACTCCGCTGAGCAGGAACACCCGGGTCGCGGCCTCCAGCCCGTTCCAGGTCTTGGACTGCCACATCGAGAACCACTCGCCGCCGATCGCGATGAACCCGGCGCCGAAGAGCAGCAGCAGCATCAGCAGGCCGTAGGTGGAGATGCGCCGGGCGAGGTCCTCCTTGCGCCACGCCCACAGGACGGTCCCCCAGATCAGCACGAGGGCCGCCACGGTCTCCCATACGATGATGAGGACGTACGCGGTGTCCTGAAGACCGGTACTGGTGACGGCCCGCCACATCAGGTCGTGGTCCTTGAACGTGGTGTCCATCGCCAGTACGTGCCGTACGAACTGCTGGTTGGTCCCGAAGTCGGTGATGTTCCCGAGCGCGACCAGGGCGATGTAGAGGGCGAGTATGCCGGTGAGCACGCCGGCGGCCAGGCTGAGGCCGGTGTTGCGTGTGGGGGTGGTGGTCATGGCGGGATTCTCCCCTGCCGCAGGCCCGGTTATCGCGTGGGCATTGCGCCAGATTGAGGCCTCACGGTGTGGCCCGCGCCGCCCTCGACCGGCCAAGCCGGGTGCGCCGCCGGGGTGTTGAGTTGGGGCTGGCAGCTTTTGGGTCGTTCATCGCCGTGGCACCCACGACGGCGGCCGACCCGGCCCCGGTGCAGGTGCGGACCTTTTCCGCCGCCCACGGCGACAAGCCTCCGGCGGCGCTCATCGGCCCGCACGGCGAGAAGCCCAAGGAGTGGGGCGTGGCGTCCTACCCGCTGGGTGCGAAGCTGGGCGCAAAGGGCCTGATAGCCCCGAGCGTGGCCAAGGGCGGCGGCACGTGGAACTACGGCACCAACCTTGACGGCACTTCCAAGGGTTGCTACTCGAACTACATCCACCCGTCGAAGAAGCATTCGGCCAGCGTCTCCATCGCCAATGCCACCGACAAGGACGTCCGCGAGGCGGACATCTGGGCCAAGGCGTACGCCACGGCCGGTGCAGCCCACACGTGCGACGCCTACTGGGGCGTCTACCAGGACGCGGCACCTACAGGGTGCAATGGCTCGCGGTCCGGCCGCCACCCTCTGCGGGGTGGCGGCCGGACCGCGCGTCTCTGCCGCTCGCTCACGGGCACGCCGGCCAGATCATCTCTGTCACGTTGAGTGCTGGGTGGGCGTATGCCGCAGTGGCCTATTTCGCCGGCATGGATCGGGCTCTGGTGTGTGGTCGCCTGCCTCCTGGGGGCCGTCTGCGCGGTCGCCGGCAATTTCTCACGCACCGGGCCGTATCGCTTTCCTTCCCAGCTCACGCTCCCCCTCGTGATCGTGGCTCATGACCGTGTGGCGCCGAAACGTGCCTGACCGGACGTCGTAGCTGAGCTGGAATGCCCCCTGGGGGGCGATTTGCCCCCGTGAACGGATCGTTCCCCGTCGATTACAGTGCCTAGCGTCGTACGGACGGACGGGTGCTGTGGGGAGGTCTGGGTGAGTGCGACAACCGGCGCCGTCTGGGGCCGAGCCGAGCAGCAGGACTACCGCAGCCGGGTGCGCGGCACCCTGCTCGGGGCCGCCGTGGGCGATGCGCTCGGCGGGCCCGCCGACCAGCTGTCCCTGGAGGAGATCCGGGCCGCGTACGGCCCCGAGGGGCTGCTCGACCTGGCCTTCGGGCACGGGCGGCGCGGCACGGTCACCCACCACACCCAGCTCACCCTGTTCAGCATGGACGGGCTGATAAGGGCCCAGGTACGCCGGGACACCGGAGCCTGGCACCCGCCGACCGATCTGCACCGGGCGTATCGGCGCTGGGTGGCCACCCAGCACGACTGGGGACCCGACGAGCGCCGCAAGGACGACGGCTGGCTGGCGCGCGAGGAGTGGCTCTACGCCCGCCGGGATCCGACCCGGCCGCTGCTCGTCGGGTTCGGCGACGAGACCATGGGCACGCTGGAGGCACCGAAGAACCCCGGCGAGCTGGGCCCGGAGGCCGTGGCCCGCTCCGCGCCGTTCGGGCTGCTGGTCGGCTGGGAGCCGCAGCTCGTCGCGCAGCTGGCGGTGGAGTGCGCCGCCCAGAGCCACGGGCACCCCCTCGCCTACCTCTCGGCGGGCGCGTACGCCGTGATCGTGCATGCGCTGGCCCGGGGCGAGAGCCTGGACGGCGCCGTGCAGCGGGCCCTCTCCCTGCTCTCGGCGCGGCCGGGCCACCAGCCCGTCTCGGACGCCCTGCAGCACGCCCTCGGAGCGGTACGGCAGGGGATACCCAGCCCGACGCGGGTGGAGGAACTGGCGGGTGACGGTAGCGCCGACGGGCTGCTGGCGGCTTCGGTGTACTGCGCGCTGGTCGGGGAGGACGTGCGGCACGGGCTGTGCCTGGCGGTGAACCAGAGCGGGCCCTCGGCCGCGGCCGGCGCGCTCACCGGAGGCCTCCTGGGCGCCCTGCACGGCGAGACCGCCCTTCCCCCGGGATGGCTGGCCGAGTTGGAAGGGCGGCCGACGATTCTCGAACTCGCCGACGACTTTGCGATGGAGATGACCCAGGGACCGGCTCTGCACGGGCCCGCGGGGTCGTCGCCGGGGTGGCTGGCCCGGTACCCGCGGGCCTGAGCCGCAGGTACCTCTACGGCGCCCCCACCACGTCGTCGCCGGCCCCCGCGGGGACCGGTACGGCCGCCACCGCGTCCCCGTCCGTGTTCACCTTCTCGATGACCGCCAGGCGTTCCGGCGTCTCCTCCGGCTTCAGCCAGCCGATGCCGATGTACAGGACGAGGGACACCGCCAGCGGGACCGAGACCTGGTACTGCAGCGGGACCCCGCCGGAGACGTTCCAGTTGACGGGGTAGTTCACCAGCCAGAACGCCAGCAGGCCCGCCGCCCAGCTGGTGAGCGCCGCCGTCGGGCCGGAGCGGCGGAACGGGCGGAGCAGGCCCAGCATCATCGGGATCGCGATCGGGCCCATCAGACCGGCGACCCACTTGATGACGACCGTGATGATGTCCTTGAACGTGGGCGAGTCGACCTGTGTCGCCACCGCCATGGACAGGCCGAGGAAGACCAGGGTCGTCACCCGGGCCGCGATCAGACCGGAGCGATCGCCCCACCCCCGGGCCCGGGACGACAGCACCGGCGCCACGTCACGGGTGAACACCGCCGCGATGGCGTTCGCGTCGGAGGAGCACATGGCCATCGTGTGGGAGAAGAAGCCGACGACGACCAGCCCCAACAGACCGTGCGGCAGCAGCTGTTCGGTCATCAGGCCGTACGAGTCGGACCCGTCCGGCTTCTGGGCGTGGACCAGGAGGGGGGACATCCACATCGGGAAGAACAGCACCACCGGCCAGATCAGCCACAGCACGGACGACAGCCGGGCCGACCGCTCCGCCGCGTGCGCACTGCTCGTCGCCATGTACCGCTGGGCCTGGTTGAGCATGCCGCCGTTGTACTCGAAGAGCTTGATGAACAAAAACGCCAGCAGGAACACCGTGCCGTAGGGGCCGACCAGTGGTTTGCCGTGGCCGTGCAGCGCCGGCTGGTTCCAGGCGTCGAAGAAGCCGATGTGCCTGTCGTTCAGCTTCAGCACGACCGCGACGAACATCGAGACGCCGGCCAGCAACTGGATGGCGAACTGGCCGAGTTCGGTCAGCGCGTCCGCCCACAGCCCGCCGATCGTGCAGTACACGGCGGTGGTCGCACCGGTGACGAGGATGCCCTGGTTCAGGGTGACCCCGGTGAACACCGACAACAGGGTGGCGATCGCCGCCCACTTGGCGCCCACGTCCACGATCTTCAGCAGCATGCCGGACCAGGCGAGCGCCTGCTGGGTGGAGAGGTTGTAACGGTTCTTCAGGTACTCCAGCGGGGAGGCCACATGGAGCCTGGAGCGCAGTCGGTTGATGCGGGGCGCGAACAGCTTCGACCCGATGGCGATGCCGAGCGCGATGGGGAAGGACCAGGTGACGAAGGAGGTGACGCCGTAGGTGTAGGCGATGCCCGCGTACCCGGTGAACATGACCGCGCTGTAGCCCGACATGTGGTGCGAGATGCCGGAGAGCCACCAGGGCATCCTGCCGCCGGCCGTGAAGAAGTCGGCAACGTTGTCCACGCGCTTGTGCGACCAGACGCCGATCGCGACCATCACACCGAAGTAGCCGATGAGTACGGCCCAGTCGAGACTGTTCATGTGCTCGATCGTGGGTGCGGCCGCATGAACGCGACAAGCAACTGTAAGGTCAAGTCAGAGTAAAGATGTTCGACTTGTTGATTGTCGTTCACTCACATGAACACCCTCCTTGGAGGCCGCGAGTTGCCTCACCGCATCAGCTCCCCCGCGTTGACCAGCAGCGACTGCCCGGTGATGGCCCGCGCCCGGTCCGAGGACAGGAACACCGCCGCGTCCGCCACGTCCCCGTCCGTCGCCAGCTCCGGCAGCGCCATCCGCTCCGTCAGCCGGGCCAGGACCTCCTGCTCCGGCACCCCTTCCGTCTGTGCGGTGAACGTGACGTACGCCTGCACCGGCGGCCCCCACATCCAGCCGGGCAGCACGGTGTTGACCCGGATCCGGTACGGCCCGAGCTCCCGCGCCAGCGAGTACATCGTGCTGGTCAGTGCCCCCTTCGAGGCGGCGTACGCTGCCTGCTTCACCTGCGAGGGCGCGGCCACCGCCGACTGTGTCCCGATGAAGACGACGGACCCGCCCCCGCCCGCCCGCAGCGCCGGCAGGCAGGCGCGCGTCATCCGCAGGGTGCCCAGCAGGTTCACGTCGACGACCGACTGCCAGGTCGCGAAGTCCGCGTCCTCGAGTCCGCCGAAGTAGGAGTCCCAGGCCGCGACATGGACCACCGCGTCGACACCGCCGAACCGCTCCCGCGCCAGCTCCGCCAGCGCCGCGCACTGCGCCTCGTCGGTGATGTCCGTCGCCCGGTACGCCGTACGCCCGCCGGCCGGGTCGATCTCGGCCGCGCTCTTGGCGAGGTTCGCCTCGGTGCGCGCCCCGAGCACCGCGTTCCCGCCGTCCCGGACGACGGCCGCGGCGACCTGGTGGCCGAGCCCGGCGCCCACTCCCGATACGACCACTGTCTTGCCTGCGAGCAGGGACATCGGTGCCTCCCGGAGTATGGCGCTTTATCTGACGGAGCGTCAGAGTATGGCCCACCGCAGGAAAGGGGAACGGGATGAGCGAGGACACCCGCAGCGAGGTGTACGGCGAGCTGGCCGCCGTAGGGCCGTACGGCGTCCGGCCCGGCCACGCCCTGATCACCATGGTCGAGCCGCACCCCGGCCACGAGTACGCCTACAACCGCTGGTACGAGGACGACCACTACTACGCCGGTGCGATGGCCATGCCCTGGATGTACGCGGGCCGCCGCTGGGTCGCGACCCGGGATCTGCAACTCCTGCGGTACCCCGAGAAGTCGGCCGTCGCCCAGCCCGTCACGGCCGGCTGCTACCTCTCCACCTACTGGATCACCGCCGGCCGCTACGACGACCACATGAAGTGGACCGTCGCCATCAACAGGCGCCTGAACCGCGACGCCCGCGTCTGTCACGACCGTACCCACGTCTTCACGGCCTTCCAGGACCACGAGACCACGGTCTACCGCGACGGTGCGGCGGGCCCGCGCGACGTCCACGCCCTCGACCACCCCTACGCCGGGCTGGTGCTGGAGGTGATCGACAGCGAGTCGCCGCGGCAGCGGGCGGAACTGCTCCGCCGGCTGCGCGACCGCCGGCTGCCGGAGCGGCTGTCCGGCTCCCCGGCCGCGATGGTCACCGTCTTCCGGCCGACCCCGCTGCCCGGCGACCGCATGACCTACGTCAAGCAGGTCGAGGGCGTGGACACCCGGGTGACGCTGCTGTGGTTCCTGGAGCGTGACCCACGGGAGTGCTGGGAGCAGCACTTCACGGGCCTGGACACGGAGGTCGCGGAGTCGGGGCTGGGGAGGGTGGAGCTGGTGGCGCCGTTCATCCCGACCATTCCCGGCACGGACACCTACGTCGCCGAGCTGCGCAGCTCTACTTGAGCTCGTCGGGGCACGGCGTACCGCGAGGCAGCTGGTACGGCGCGGCCAGCCGGTAGGTGCCGGCCCGCGGAGCGAGCAGCATCGTCCACTTGTCCCCGTTCGCGTCCTGAGGCGTCTCCGTCAGACACCCGTTGACGTTCCGGTACGTCTTCGGCGGACCGGAGGAGACCAGCTGCGGCGGCTTCAGGCTCTTGCCGTGCTCGTCGACGATGCTCAGCCACGGCGAGTAGGGGATCCTGATCAGGATCCGCCCGGCCTTGCGCACCTGAAGGGTCATCTCGCCCTGCTCGGCGCGGTCCACCACCGCGTGGGGCTCGGCGAGCGGCGTCGCATCGGTCACCTGGAACAGCTGCCAGTTGGCGTCGCCCCACACCTGCTTCAGATACGGCATGCCGCGCTGGAGAAGCTGCCGCTCGCGCTCACCGCCGTCGCCGTCCGGGTTGTCCTTCGGCAGGACGACGAAGTGGACGGCCCAGCGCTGCAGCCACTCGTGGTAGTTCGCCGAGTTGAGGGTGTCGTCGTAGAAGAGTGGGTTGCGCTCCATGTCGGCCTGCCGGTTCCAGCCGCGGGCCAGGTTGACGTACGGCGCGAGTGCGGAGGCCTCCCGGTGCGAGCGGGCCGGGACCACCTCGACGCGGCCCTTCTCGGCACCGGCCTTCTGCAGCTGGTGCACGAGGGGGGCGAGCTCGCGGGCCCAGGACGCGGCCGGCGTCGTATGGATGATGTCGTCCACCGACTTGAAGCCGATCCAGCCGGCGAAGCCGAGGAGCGCCAGCACGGTCGTGTACCACTTGCGTGACTTCGGCACCGTGAACGGCAGCGCGGCCACCAGCGTCGCACCCGCGAACAGCATCGGCAGCCGGGAGATGTTCGACCCGATCTGCGAGCTGATCAGCCACACCAGGACCACGCCGATGCTGTAGACGGCCGCCGCCAGCCGGACCGTCACCCACTCCCGGGGGACGAGGAACAGGCACAGCAGTCCGTACGCCAGGGGAAGGATCACCGAGCCGATGGTCATCGGCTGGGTGCCCGAGAACGGGAAGAGGAAGTACGAGGCGGCGACCACCACCGTCGGGGCGAGGCCCAGCGCCCAGGCGCCCGGCCGCCGCTTCTGCAGGAACAGCGCCACCGCGACCAGCCCGACGAACAGGCCGGAGACGGGCGAGGCCATGGTGGAGAGACCGGCCAGCGGGGCGGCCACCGCGGCCTTCGCCCAGCGTTTGTACCGCCACTTGTGCGGCCAGCAGAAGACGGCCGCGACCGCGCCGAGCGCGAACATCGTGCCCAGGCCGAAGGTCACCCGGCCGGAGATCGCGTTGCACAGCAGCGCGACGACCCCGGCGAGCGAGGCCCACAGCGGGTTCCGCACCGCCCGGCTGCGGATCAGGACCATGGTCAGCAGACCCGCCGACACGGTCCCGGCGATCATCATCGTCGTACGGACGCCGAGGACCGCCATCAGATACGGCGACACCACGCTGTACGACACCGGGTGCATGCCGCCGTACCAGGCGAGGTTGTACGCCGAGTCCGGGTGCCGGCCGACGAACTCCGCCCAGGCGTCCTGCGCCGCGAGATCGCCACCACTGTTCGCGAACGTGAAGAACCAGGCGATGTGCAGGACCCCGGCGAGGGCCGTCACGGACAGCACGGGGTGCCGGAGCAGCCGTTGCCGCAGGGGCTCGGCGGAGACGAGGAGACGCGCGACCCTGCCGGGGGGCGCGTCGGGGCCGTCACCGTCGGTACGGCCGTCCGGGCGGTCGGTGCGCTCCTCGCGACCGTCCGGGTCAGCCTCGGACAGGCGTATTCGCGGGCCGGATCCCGGGCCCGGATCGGCGTCGTCGGCGCGTGTCGGCTCGGCTGTGGCCACCTGAAGGCACTCCCCGTGTCCCGTCTTCTGTTCTCGGCCGTGTTCCACGGTGTTCCCGGCTGATTCCCGTCCAGTTCGCGGCCCTGTCCCCGAACCGGCGACCTGCCCCGATTCGTGACGCTAGCACGCGCGCCTTTTCCCGGCGCGGCTCGCCTCCGGGGAGTACGCACCCCGCCGCGGGTCTCCGTCGGCGGGGTGCGTACCGGTGACGACCGGGTGCGGACTCAGCCCAGACGGGTCAGCTTGGCGCCGAAGCCGGGCTGGGCCAGATCCTTCTGCAGGGCCACCGGCACCGCGACGGCACCGGCCGTACCGTCACCCACGGTGAGCGAGCCGACCTTCGTGCCGGCCTTCGCGGTGTGCGGCACCTTGCCCCAGGTGAAGGACAGCTTCACCGTCAGCCCCGACCAGCCGGCCGCCGTGACGTCCTTCGTCGCCACGACCGGGGTGCGGCCGCCGAGGCCGTCGTCGACGTACCCGACCACATCGCCCTTCTTCACGATCGCCACCGACTCCAGGGCGCCCTGAGCGGCCCGCATCAGCTTGTCGCCCGCGTCCAGGACCCCGCTGATGATGGTGTGGTCGAAGCCGCCGGCGGGCTGGCGCAGCACGGCCCCGATGATGGTGCGGGTCTCGCCGCCGACCTGCTGCTTCGCCGCGAAGACGAGGTTGCCGAGGGCGGCGGGCGTGGTGCCGGTCTTGATGCCGACGACGTTGTTGTGGCCGACCAGGCGGTTGTAGTTGGGGTGGTTCACGCCCTTGTAGTCGTCGTACGACATCATCGCCGCGACCTCGCGGAAGACGGGCTGCTGCATCGCCCTCCGGGCCAGCTTCACCTGGTCCACCGCCGTGCTGACCGTGGAGGCGGTCAGGCCCGAGGGGTCGGTGTACTTGGTGTTGGTCATGCCGAGGCTCTTGGCGGCGGCGTTCATCTTCTCCGTGAACGCCTGCTCCGAACGGGAGTCCCAGCGGGCGAGCAGCCGGGCCACGTTGTTGGCGGAGGGCAGGAGGATGGCCTCCAGGGCCTCGCGCTCGGAGATCCGGTCACCGGCCGTGACGCGGACGGTGGACTCCTGACCCGCGTCCGACTGCTGCTCGGCGGCCTTGTCGATCGTGATCTTCGGGCCGTCCTGGCCGCTCTTGAGCGGGTGGTCGCGCAGGATGAGGTACGCGGTCATCACCTTGGCGACGCTCGCGATCGGTACGGGCTTCTGGTCGCCGGAGTTGCCGAACGTGCCGATGCCCTGGACGTCGAGCGCGGCCTGGCCGGTGGTCGGCCACGGGATGCCGACCTTGCCGCCGGCGAAGGTGTAGGTGTCCTTCGCGGTGAGGTCGAGCGTGGGGTCGGGCAGCGGACGGAGGGTCTGTACGACCGCGAAGACGATCGCCAGGAGCAGGACCAGGGGGGTCCAGATCTTGATCCGGCGCACGATCGTGCGGACCGCGGTCTCCGGAGGCGGCGGCGTGTTCGTCAGCTCCGCCAGGAGGTCCAGCGGGGGCTTCGGGGGGAGCGGCTGCTGGGTGGTGCGCTCGGGGCCGACCTGGGGGACGGGGGTGGTGGCGTCCGGCGCGGCAGCGGGCTTCGCGGCCGGGGCCATGTCGTTCTTGAGCGCGACGAACTTGCTGGTGCGCTCGGGGTCGGACTCCGGGGACTTGGGGGTCTTCGGCTTGCCGCCGACCTTGAGCATGGTCGTGGGCTGGTCGACCTGCGGCTTGGGCGTGACGGCCTTGAAGACGGTGGTGGGCTGGTCGCCCTGCGGGGCGTCCCCGCCGTCGGCGTCCTCGGGCCCGTCCTCGTCCTGCTCCGCCTCGGCTTCGCCTTCGGCGTCCGTGTTCCCCTCCGCACCACCCGTGTGGCTCTCGTCGTCGGCTGCGGGTGGCCCCTGTGGGGCGTCCCCGCCGTCGGCGTCCTCGGCCTCCGCGTCCGTGTCGGCCTCGGCCTCCGCGTCCGTGTCAGCCTCCGGATCTGCCTCGGACTTCGCTTCCGCGGCTGCCTTCTCCTCGGGCTCGTCGGTCTGCCCGGCGTCCTGGTCGGCGTCCGCCTCGCTCTCCGCCTCCGCCTCCGCCTGCGTGTCCGAGGCCGCGTCAGCGCTCGTGTCCGTGTCCGAGGCCGCGTCAGCGCTCGTCTCCGTGTCCGCGTCGGCCTTCTCGTCGGCGGTCTCGGCCTCCTCGGCCCCGGTCCCGGTCTTCTCCGCCTCCGGCTCATCCTCGGTCGGCCGCTCGGGACTTGCGGGGGCCGCGTCGCGGACCCAGGACGAGACCGCCTCGCGGAGGTCGGTGTCCTCCGACGGGGCTTCCGGGGCGGGGGTCTTCATGTCACGGACCGACAGGACCTTCGTCGCGGTGTCCACGCCGCTGGGCGAGGAATCCTTTTGTCGCGAGACGGCGAGGCGCGGATCGCGTGCCTCGGGAACCGGACCCGCGCTCCCCGACGTCGGTTCTGCCGACGACGCGCGCTGCTTCGACCTGTCGGGGGACTCGCCCGCCACCGATGCCTCCTCCGTGCGGCGCCCGCCCACGCGCGCGCCCTGTCCGAACCATGTACCAGTGTCCTGTGTGAGGGCTTGGCCCCTGCGGTAGACGAGAACGACATACCTACCGGTTCCCTCACGAACCGGTCACGCACCCTCGACAGACCAATGTGAGAGGGGTCACCCTGTCATTCATCCACGCGGGGAGGCATGGATGGGCAGGAGCCGCAGAACACTTCCGGAGGAGCTTCTGCTGCTGGCACTGGACCCGGCCACGGGTACCACTGCGCAGCCGCAGTCGCTCGACCTCGGTCTGGCCGGAGCACAGCTAGTGGAGCTGGCGCTGGCCGGACGGATAGCCCCAGACGGGGATCGTATCGCCGTGGTGGTGCCACGGCCGACTGGAGATCCGACTCTGGACTGCGCGTTGGAGTTGCTGCGAAGGCGTGGCGCTCCCGTGCGTGCCGTCCACTGGATCGGCGGGCCCCGGCTGGGGCTCCGTCAGACGTACCTTTCGCATCTGGAGCGGTGCGGCATGGTCGCCGCCGTACCGGGGCAGATGTGCGGGGTGCTGCCGACGACGCGCTATCAGGCGACGGACACCGCCATCAGCCGGGAGATCCGAGCCCGGCTGGATTCCGCGATCCGCACCGGCGTACCGCCGGACCCGCGGACCGCGGCGCTCGCCGCCCTGGCGCACGCCGTCGGACTCGGCAAGCACCTGTACCCGGGGAACGAGGGACGTTCGTCCCGGTCCCGGTTGCGGGATCTCATCCGGCACGACCCCATGGGCGGTCTTGTCGCGCACGCCGTGATGGACGTGCAGAACGGCGCTGTCGCACAGCCACGCAGGGGCCCAGCCGCCACAGGGCGGCAGGGCGCGGCCGGTGCCAGGTCCGCGCCGGAACCGGCACGCGGGGTTCCGATGCAGCCGCGCCACGGATCCATGGCACGCGCCGTGGCCCACTGAGCCGTGAACCCGGCCGTGAGCCGCAACTCCGGTTCTGAGCCGTAACCCCGGTTCGCCCCAGACCCGGTTCGGGAGCCGCTGGTCGAGCGGGGCGGTGAGGTCCTTCCCCGGGACCTCGCCGTCCCGCTCGACCGCGTCCGGGCACCCCATCGGGTGGCGAGCCGTGGCGAACTGACGCGTACGCGCCGCATATCCACCATTTCCCAGCGGTAGAAAGCACCTTGGTGGCAGTCTGCTCAGCAGCAGATACGGAAAGTGTTAAGCAACAGGCAGGCAGCCGGAGGTGCACGTCCCGTGGCGTCCAATGTCAATCCCACCGTCAGGCGGCGCCGGCTGGGCCAGGAGCTGCGCAGGCTCCGCGAGCTCAAGGGCATGACGGCCGAGGAAGTGGCGGAACGACTGCTGGTGTCGCAGTCGAAGATCAGCCGGCTGGAGAACGGCCGGCGCAGCATCAGTCAGCGCGATGTGCGCGACCTTTGCGGGGTGTACGAGGTCGAGGACCAGCGGATCGTCGACTCGCTGATGGAGATGGCCCGGGACTCGCGGCAGCAGGGGTGGTGGCACACCTTCGGGGACATCCCCTACAGCGTGTACATCGGGCTGGAGACCGACGCCGAGTCGCTGCGGGTGTACGAACCCCAGCTGGTCACCGGTCTGTTGCAGACCCGCGCCTACGCGGAGGCCCTGGTGCAGGGCGCGCTGCCGGAGACGTCGACGGCCGAGATCGAGAAGCGTGTGCAGGTGCGCATGCGCCGACAGGAACGTATCACCGCCGAGAACAACCCGCTCCGGCTGTGGGTGGTGCTCGACGAGGCGGCGCTGAAGCGCGTCGTGGGCAGCAGGCTGGTGATGCGGGAGCAGCTGGACCATCTGATCGAGATGTCCCAGCTGCCGCACGTCACCGTGCAGGTGCTGCCGTTCGAGGTGGGCGCGCATCCGGGGCTCAACGGCCAGTACGCGATCCTGGAGTTCGCCGACGCGGCCGACTCCAGCGTGGTGTACCTGGAGGGCGTCACCAGCGACCTGTACCTGGAGAAGGCCCAGGACGTGCAGAAGTACGCCGTGATGTACGAACATCTGCGGGCACAGTCCCTCAATGTGGAGCAATCCCGGCAGTTCATTGCGAAGGTGGCAAAGCTCTACGCGGAATGAGGGCCGTCACGGAGGGCGCCGGATCGTACACCGAAGGTCCACTTCAATGGAAGGCTCCCCTGGAATATGCCATCCGGTTGAGTGAACGACTACTCCAGCGGAGGCGGTTGCCCGGTAGCGTCGATCACGCCAATCAGACGACAAGGTTGGCGTGAACCGCACTATCGCAACTCGCAACAGGAGTGGACATGGCACTGATTCAGGGCGCTTCGGAGACGTGGATGAAGTCCTCCTATTCCGCGGGCAACGGCGCCTGCGTCGAGGTCAAGTCGCCCACCGCCGCCGAACTCGCCGTCCGTGACTCCAAGGTCCCCGAGGGCCCGATCCTGGCCTTCCCCACCGACGCGTGGAACGCCTTCGTGACCTCGGTCAAGGCGTAAGGGGATCTCCCTGACCATCTCGACAACTGCACACGCACCACCAGAAGAGCCCTCTCGACGAGTCGCCGTCCTTGCCGAGAGGGCTCGGCCCTGAACCCGCTATCGCACCGGGAACGCCACGTCGCACACCGGGTCCTGCGGGCCCGCCGCGTCCCAGTCGGCGAAGTAGACCTCGCGGCAGGGGCCGGCCATCTCCAGGCCCTCCCCGGCCATCCACTGCTCCACCGCCTCGAAGGCGGCCAGGATCTGCGGATGCGCCACCTGCGCCTTGGCGATCCGTGTGTAGGCCAGCCGGGTCGCAGGCTCCACCCGTACCGTCGTCTCCCAGGCCCGCCCCCGCCCGGCGGCCCACGCCCGCGCCGCCGCCTCGTCGGCCACCGGCACACAGGACTCCGCCGGGCCGTCGCTCTCCATCGACACCTCGGCGTGGTAGACCACGAACGGCGCGCCCGTCATGCCCCCGCACTCCCGCGCCGCCTCCTCCAGCCGGCCCAGCGACGCGCCGATCCAGGTCGGCAGCTCGTCCGCCAGCGTGTGCCGCGACTCGGTGATCACCACCTGCGCCGGCACGTCCACGGTCTCGATCACGAACTTCTCGTACATCTCGCAGCTCCTCCCGGACAGCCGTCCACGGAGGTACTCGGCGAGCGTCCGCTGCCCGGCGACCCGGCTCTCCACGTCCGCCCAGTAGGCGGCGAGCCGGCCGGCGGCCTCGGGCCCCTCGGCCCCGAGCACCTCGGCGATCCGGGCCAGCGGCATGTCCAGCTGCCGCAGCAGGGCTACCAGGCGGGCGCGTTCGACCTGGCCGGCGCGGTAGTAGCGGTAGCCGCTGCTGTCGTCGACATGCGCCGGTGCCAGCAGGCCGAGCCGGTCGTACAGGCGCAGCGCCTTTGCCGACAGCCGGGCCCGCGCGGCGAACGCGCCGATGGTCAGCAGGTCGTCGGTGAGTCGGCCTTCGGCGAGCCCGTCCTCGGTGAGCTGGTCGTCGTCCACCGTGTCATCCTCCGTCACCGGGCGGATCCGCCGCCCGGTGACAGGGACGCTCGGCCCTGCCCCAGGGGCAAGGTCAAGCCGTGCTCAGCCGAGCTGGGCCTCGATGGCCGCCACGATCGCGTCCGACTCCGGCTCGGTCTGCGGCGAGAACCGGGCGACGACCGTGCCGTCCCGCCCGATCAGGAACTTCTCGAAGTTCCAGCGGATGTCGCCGCTGTGCCCCTCGGCGTCGGCGACGCCCACCAGACGCTCGTACAGCGGGTGCCGGCCCTCGCCGTTCACCTCCACCTTCTCGGTGAGCGGGAAGGTCACGCCGTACGTCGCCGAGCAGAACTCCGCGATCTCCTCGGCGGTGCCGGGCTCCTGCCCGAGGAACTGGTTGCAGGGCACGCCCAGCACGGTGAAGCCGCGGTCGGCGTACCGCTCCTGGAGCTTCTCCAGGCCCGTGTACTGGGGGGTCAGGCCGCACTTGGAGGCCACGTTGACGACGAGGACCGCCTGGCCGGCGTATTGGGCGAGGTCGGCGGGGCCGCCCTGCAGGGCACCGATTTCGACATTCAGTACGTTGGTCATACAGGGAGCCTAGGGCCTGTCTGACAATTCCCGTCTGCCGCGCGACGCCATGCACGCACTCTCGCCGCACCGGCCCCAGACCCAAGTACGCCCAGTACGAGGGTCTGGGGCCGGCACTCCCCCAGCCTTCGGCCGGGGGGACCCCCAGAGCACGCACCTGACGCCGCGCGGCCGCCCTTCGGGCGACGACGCGAATTGTCAGACAGGCCCTAGACGGCCAAGAGGGTGCCGCAGTGCCGTCGGTTTCGTAGCGCGGCGGCACCCGGCTAGCACCGGCCGGCGTCCCGGCCCCCGGCCCGCACCGACTCCGGTGCCTCCGCCAGGACGTCCCCCGCCGCCGTCCTCGCGTACAGCACCGACCGCCCCGCCCTCCTCCGCCCCACCAGCCCCGCCTCCCGCAGCACCCTCAGATGGCGCCCCACCGAGCCCAGCCCCTGCCCGGTCACCGCCGTCAGCTGGGTGGTGCTCATGGGCGAGGCGAGAAGGAGCAGGACCTCGGCCCGGGCAGGGCCGAGCAGGGAGCGGAGTGCGGCCGGGACGACCCGGTCGCCGGCGTCGGCGAGGACGCCCGCGCACGGGTAGACCGCCGCGTAGCGCACCCCGTCCTCCCAGGCGACCCAGCCCGCCCGCTGCACGGTCACCGGCACGAAGACCAGCTCCGCCCCGGAGATCTCCCGGGGCGGGTACGCGTGCAGGTTGATCTGCAGCCGGTTCCCGCCGAGCCAGCGGGTGCGGCCGGGCCGCAGCGTGTCGAGCATTCTCACCCAGCCGCCCCGGCTCACCTGCGCGGTCCGCGCGACCACGTCCGCCTCCAGCACCCGCCGGCGCCGCTCCCAGGACGGCCGTACGGTCGCCTCCCACACCCACTCCAGGAGTACGGCCGCCCGCTCCGGCAGGTCCTCCCGGTCGAGTTCGGCGGGGAGCGGGCCGGCGAGGGCGGTGCGCAGATGGGCGCGGGCGGCGTCGGGCGGGGTGGCCCGCACCCGGCCGACCGCGTCGGCGAACCGCTCACCGTCCCGCGGCGCCGGCGTCAGGAAGTCGGCGATCCACTCCCGGCCGAGCCCGGCCCGCACCAGCAGCGCCGTCACCGGGTCCGCCGCCAGCCGGGCGCGGTAGGCGGGCAGATGGGTGCGCAGCCACTGCTGCTCGCCGGGATGCGCGGCGTCCTGCGTGTGCAGCAGCTTCAGACCGGCGAAGGTCTCGGCGAGCGGCGAGACGACGAACCGGCTGAGGGCGAGCGTGTCCGCGTTGAGCTGCCACAGCCCCACCTCGGCACCCCCCGGACGGCCGTACGACCTTGCGCGCTGTTTCTTTCGCATTCTTCCTTTCGCGCTGTGGCGAAACAATAACGAGGCCGCCCGCGATCTGCCGAAACTCCCCGCATGTCCAGCTACCGGTCCCTGTTCCGCACCCCGGAGTTCACCCCGCTCTTCCTCGGCTCGGCCGCGCAGACCGCCGCGCAGACCCTCGGCGGGCTGGCCCTGGCCACGCTCGTGTACCGGGCCACCGGCTCGCCGCTGCTGTCGGCGGTGAGCATGTTCGGCCCGTCGCTCGCCCAGGTGCTCGGCGCGACCCTCCTGCTGTCCGGCGCCGACCGGCTGCCTCCGCGTACGGCGCTGTCCGTGATCGCGCTGGCCTTCTCGGCCGGTACGGCCGTGCAGGCGGTGCCCGGCCTGCCGACGGGCGCGCTCTTCGGTGTCGTACTGCTCCTGGGCCTGGTGGCCTCCCTCGGCGGCGGGGTCCGCTGGGGCCTGCTGAACGAGATCCTCGCCAAGGACGGTTATCTGCCCGGGCGTTCGCTGTTCAACATGATGAACGGGCTGATGCAGATCGCCGGGTTCGGCACCGGCGGCGCCCTGCTCGGCATGCTCTCCCCGCGTGTCTGCCTGCTGCTGTCGGCGGCGCTGTACCTGCCGGCCGCGCTCACCCTGCGCCTCGGCCTGACCGACCGCCCGCCCCGCGCCGGGGGCCGTCCCTCCCCGTCGGCGACCTGGCGCACCAACGCCCTGCTGTGGTCGTCCCGCCCGCGCCGCCTCACCTACTTGGGCCTGTGGCTGCCCAACGGCCTGGTCGTCGGCTGCGAGTCCCTGTACGTGTCGTACGCGCCGCACGCCGCCGGCACCCTCTTCGCCTGCGGGGCCTTCGGCATGTTCGCGGGGGACGTGACGGTGGGCCGACTGCTGCCGCCCGCGGTACGGCGCCGCCTGGCCACGCCTCTCCTGCTGTTGCTGGCGACGCCGTACCTGGTGTTCGCGGCGCACCCCCCGCTGCCGGTGGCGACGGTGTGCGTGACGATCGCCTCGGCCGGCTTCTGCGCGAGTCTGGTCCAGCAGGAGCGGCTGATGGACCTGACCCCCGGGGAACTCGCGGGCCAGGCCCTGGGCCTGCACTCCTCCGGCATGCTGACGATGCAGGGCGTGAGCGCCTCGCTGGCGGGCGCGGTGGCCCAACTCACCTCGCCCGCCGCGGGCATGACGGTGATGGCGGCGGGCTCGGTGTGCGTGACGCTGGCCCTGGCTACGGCTGCCCGGCGTTCTCCGGAGCGGAGCTCTCCGGAGTCGGGGCGGGGGCCTGCTGCTGCCGGGGCACGCTGAGGTCGGCGTCGATCTTCTGCACGGCGCGGTCGAAGTAGCGCAGCAGCTCGACGGGGAAGGGCATCACGAGGGTCGAGTTCTTCTCGGCGGCGACCTCGACGACGGTCTGGAGGAGCCGCAGCTGCATGGCCTCCGGCGTGTCGGACATGATCCTGGAGGCGTTGGCGAGCTGCTGCGCGGCCTGGAACTCACCGTCGGCGGTGATGACCCGGGCCCGCCGCTCCCGCTCGGCCTCGGCCTGCCGGGACATGGACCGCTTCAGGGACTCGGGCAGTTGGACGTCCTTGATCTCGACGCGATCGATGTGGACGCCCCACCCGGCGGCCGGGCTGTCGATCATCAGCGCGAGCCCTTCGTGCAGCCGCTCCCGGTCACTCAGCAGGTCGTCCAGATCGCTCTTGCCGATGATGGACCGCAGCGAGGACTGGGCGACCTGCCCGACGGCGAAGACGTAGTCCTGCACCTCGATGGCCGCACGCACGGGGTCGGTCACCCGGAAGTAGACGACCGCGTCGACCTTCACCGACACGTTGTCCTTGGTGATGCCCTCCTGGGTGGGCACGGGCATGGTCACGACCTGGACGTTCACCTTGCGCATGCGGTCGGCGAAGGGGATCAGGAAGGTGATGCCCGGCTGCCGGTGGCCCGGCAGCGCCTTTCCCCACCGGAACACGACCCCGCGCTCCACCTGGTTGACCACCCGCATCCCGCTCTTGAGCACGAGCAGCGCCAACAGCGCCACCACGACGACCGCCACCACGGTGCCTTCCATGGCACTCCATTCCTCGCAACGGCACGGACACCGGGAAGGACACCGGCGGTGGCCGGATGGATGCGGTCGCCCGCGTCATGAATACGTCAAGCTTCCCGGAGCCGCCGTCACCACTCGTCGTGGTCGCAGACCACCCGGAAGCTGCCCACCACGCCGTCGTCACCGAAACCGAACAGGCCCTCGTGGACGGCGCGGGGCGCCACGCCACTGGTCTCGCCGTGGGGACCCACGACGGCGACCGGAGAGCCGTTGTCACAGCTGAAGCCCCGGAAGACCTCGACGGTCTTCCGGCTGTCGTTGAAAACGCTGAAGCTGGAGCCCGATCCGCCGGCGGTGATGCAGCCCTCGGCTTCGGCGGAGTACGTCCGTTCGTTGAAGTAGATCCTCCCGCCCTCCCCGCGACCCCGTCCGCGCCCGCCACCGTCGCGTCCCTCGCCCCTGCCACCCGAGGAAGCGGCGGCAGCAGCGGCCTGCTGGGGAGGCTGGGCCGCCGGCCGGGCAGGCCGGGCGGCGCGGTGGGCGGGCTGAGCCGCCCGGTGGGCGGGGCGGGGTTGGGCCGCCCGGTGGACAGCCGGGGACGCCGGGGCGGATCCGACGGCCGAGGCATAGGTGATGCCGGCGGTTGCAAGGACGGTCACGCCGACTCCGGCGCCGACCACGGCAAAAGTACGCGAGGGCATGGCACTTCTCTCTGTGTCACGGGCGTCGGCCGGACGACCGATCTGCGACGAACGTACCGAGAGCTTCCATAGCTGGCATTTCGGGCATGCCTCAGGTGTGACGGGATGAGCCCGAGGCGGGGAGGCATCGGGCCCGTGGAGCACGTGGCGCCGGCTTCCGCACCGCGGCGGGCGATCGGCCAATGGGCGATCAGCTCCCGTCCGCGCGCGGTAATCTCGGCGAGGTGAACGCTCCCGCTCCCCTCGGTCCGCCGGAGGTCCTCACCGCGCTCGGCGTGTCCTTCCGGCTGCATGAGCACCCTGACGTGATCAGCCCGGTGGAGGTGTGCGCCGCGTTGGGTGTCCCGCTGGAGCGGACCGTCAAGACGCTGGCATTCGTCACGCCCGAGGACCGTCTCCTCCTGGCGGCACTGCCCGGCCACACACGGCTGCGGTACGGCGCCCTCGCCCGCGCCGCCGGGCTCCGCCGCACCGATCTGTCCCCCGCCGACGCCGGCCGGCTGGCTCGGGCGGGGATGCGGCCGGGCGGGGTGTGCCCCGTGTCCGCGGAGGGGGCTGCGGTGGTGGTGTTCGACGAGACTGTCAGCGGCCTGGGCCGAGTGCACTGCGGCAGCGGTCGGCCCGACATCAGCATCGAGATCGAAGCGGCGGAGCTCCTGGCCGCCGTTCCGTCGGCCAGGACGGCCCCGATCGCCGGCAACCCCGAGGACGGGCGGGCATGAGCATCGGCGACGCCGCGGCCTCGGACGCCGTCGGCATCGACGGCCAGGCCGGGTTCCCGGTGACTGATCGCTGAATTCGGCCGCGCGTGGCAAGGGGTGAAGGCATGCGGATCCATGGGTCGACGGCGCTGGTGACCGGCGCCAACCGCGGGCTCGGGCAGGTGATGGCCCGGATGCTCCTGCAACGCGGCGCCCGGCGCGTCTACGGCGGGGCCCGGGACCCGCGGACGGTCGTGGAGCCCGGTGTGATCCCCGTCCGCCTCGACGTCACCGATCCCGCCCGGGTGGCCGCGGCGGCCGGGACGTGCTCGGACGTGACCTTGCTGGTCAACAACGCCGGGGTGCTGACCGACAGCCCCCTGCTGGGCGCGCCCGACCTGGACGCCGCCCGCACGGAGATGGACGTCAACTACTTCGGCACGCTCTCCATGTGCCGCGCCTTCGCACCCCTGCTCATCGGCAACGCGCCCGGCGCCATCGTCAACGTGCTGTCCATCGCGAGCTGGTTCACCAACCCGGCGATGGGCTCCTACAGCGCCTCCAAGGCCGCCGCCTGGGCCCTGACCAACGGGATCCGCGGCGAACTCCACGACACCGGCATCCTCGTCGTCGGCGTCCACTGCGGCTACATCGACACGGACATGGCCGCCCATGTCACCGGCGCCAAGAACACCCCGGAAGTCATCGCCCGACAGACCTTCGACGCCGTCGAGGCGGGCCGGACGGAAGTCCTCGCCGACGAACGCACCCGGCAGACCAAGGCGGCCCTGAGCCTCCCTCCCGGCACCACCGCATCCCCCCACCGGCCGTGACCCCGGGCCGTCCGCCGACAGACACGGCACGGGCATGTCCGTGGCCCGGCGGGCGATCCGCCGGCGAGCCGCATGGCAGACTCCTCGTACGGCATCCTTTACACGGCCGTAGAAGTTCTGCGTGACCGTGGACGAGGCAACGGACGGACGAGGAAACGACGAACCCGATGGACGGCGACACACACGGGCGGGGCTCCAAGCTGCCCAACGGCGCGCGGGAAGCCGAGATCCTCGCCCTGCTGCAGCGGGCCGAGGGCGCGCTGACCCCGGGCGAGGTCACCGAGCGCCTCGGCGGTGAGCTGACGTACAGCAGTGTGGTGACGATCCTGACCCGTATGCATACGAAGCAGCTGCTCACCCGCATACGGCGCGGACGGGCGTATGCCTACGCCCCGGCCACCGACGACGCCGGCTTCGCCGCCCGGCGCATGCGTACCGTCCTGGAGGAGCGGCCCGACCGGGAGGCCGTGCTGGCCCGCTTCGCCGACGGTCTGTCCGACACGGACGCCGACCTGCTGCGGCAGCTGCTCGGCCCCGAGTCCGACGCCAGTCGCTGAGCCGTCGACCGCTGCACCCCGAAGAGGCCCCGGATGCGCATCCTCGTCTACCTCCCGCTGCTGCTGCCCCTGCTCGCCCCGCTGGGTGCCCGGCAGCTGTCGGAGCGGTGCGAGCCGCGCCTGGCGACCTGGCTGCTCACCGTCTCCTCGCTGGTCCTGGCGGTGGCGAGCACCCTCTCGCTCGGACTGCTGGCCGTCACGGGACTGACCCGCGTGCCGCTGATCGCCGGGCCGGGCCACTGGTCGTTGAGCACCGCGCGGCGCGACGACCCCACCGAGCTCTCCGTCGCCGTGCTCGCCGGGCTGCTGCTCGGTGGCGCGCTGGTCATGGCCGCCCGGATGCTGTGGCGCCGTGCCGGGTCGCTGGCCGCGGCCGCGCTGGACGCGGCCTGTATGCCGTCGCGTGACGGACTCGTGGTCGTCGACGACCCGGCACCCGACGCCTTCGCGTTGCCCGGACTGCCCGGCCGGGTCGTCGTTTCCACCGGCATGCTGCACACCCTGGACGAGGCCGAGCACGCCATCCTGCTCGCCCACGAGCGGGCCCATCTGGCCGCGCACCACTACGCGTTCGTCGCCCTCGCCCAGCTCGGTGCCGCCGCCAACCCGTTGCTGCGCCCGCTGGCCACCGCGGTCACGTACACGACCGAACGCTGGGCCGACGAGAACGCCGCCGTCGTCACGGGCGACCGCGGCCGGGTCGCGCGAGCGGTCGCCAAGGCCGCACTCGCCGCCCGTGACACCCCTGCCCGCTCCCGTCTCCCCGGTGCCGCCCTGGGCATCCTCGGCCGCCGCCGCACCCGCCTCGCGACGGCCGGTCCCGTGCCCCGCCGGGTGGCCGCCCTGCTCGCGCCGCCCCTCGGCCGCCATCGCCTGCTGGCCGCCGCCACCGCCGCCGTCCTGCTCACCGCCACCTGGTCGAGTGCCGAGGCCGCCCACGACCTTCACAAGCTGCTGGAGACGATCGGCGCCTCGTGAGCGGTCGGCCGCACGCGTGCGGCGCGGCGACCGGCTCCACGTCCAGCAGGGCCACCTCGAGGCCCCGAGCCCCCGAGCCCTCCCGTGATTTTTTACGCGCGTGTAGATGTTAGGCTGCCGTTCACCTTGCCGCATCCTGGTGTTCTCGCGGTCTCCACCTGCCCGAAAGACATCGCCTGATGACCCCTCACGCCACGGCGCAACTCGCCTTCGACGGCTCCCGCATCGACGGCTCGCTGTTCACCTCGGTCACCGACTTCGCCCGTGACACCCACTGGCTCAACGCCCCGATCGCGCTGACGACCAACCTAGGCCTCGGCGTCTTCGCCGTCCTGATGGTGATCGGCTGGTGGCGGGCCCGCCGCGGCGACGACTCCGCCATGGCCGTCGCCCTGGCCGCCCCGGTGGCGGTCGTGGCCGCCTTCGCCGTCACCGAGGTCGTCAAGAAGCTGGTCGCCGAGCCCCGCCCCTGCCGCGCCCTGCCGCACGACTTCTACGTCAACAGCTGCCCGGCGCCCACCGACTACGCCTTCCCCAGCGGCCACACCACCACCGCGGCCGCCACTGCCGCAGCCCTCTTCCTCCTCGACCGCCGCCTCGCCGCCATAGCCGCGGTCTGCACGGTGCTGGAGGGCTTCACCCGCGTCTACGTCGGCGACCACTACCCGCACGACGTTCTCGGTGCCATCCTCATCGCCACTCCCGTGGCCCTCGTCGCCGGCGTGGTCCTGCGCGCCCTGATCCGCCCCCTGGTCGCCCGCCTGCGCACCGGCGGCGCACTCCAGCCCCTCCTCACGGCTCACCCCGCCGCCGCGCGGTGAGCGGCGGAGACATTCCGGGCGCCGACGCCCCGCGGACATGAACAGTGCACGGCGGCGAGGTGAACACACCCAATGCTTGGCCTGAGTTTTACACGCGTGTCATAGGTTTTGGTTGGCCGGAGCTGCTGCAAGCGTTGTCCGGAGCCCGGCCTCGCGTGCAGTTCGAGCCAAAGGCCAACCATGTCCGTCCTGACCTACCCCGAAGCCGTGGGCGTCGGCCTCCTGCAAGGAGTCACCGAGCTGTTCCCGGTCTCCAGCCTCGGGCACAGCATCCTGATACCCGCCCTCCTGGGCGGGCACTGGAAGAGCGACCTGGACGTCTCCGCCGACGGGTCCCTCTACCTCAACGAGCTGGTGGGCCTCCACCTGGCCACCGCGCTGGCCCTCGTCGTCTTCTTCCGGCGGGACTGGGTCCGGGTCATCCGTGGCCTGGTCACGTCCATCACCCAGCGGCGCATCGAGACGGTGGACCAGCGCCTCGCCTGGCTGATCATCACGGCGACCATCCCCGTGGCCGTGGCCGGCGTCGCGCTCGACAAGGTGTTCCGTACGACGCTCGGCCGGCCCGTTCCCACGGCGATCTTCCTGGCGCTCAACGGGATCGTGCTGTTCGTCACCGAGCAGTTGCGCCGCGGCGGGACGGGCCGCAGGCGGGCAGGCGCCGCCCCCGCGCCCGGCGAGGAGCACCTGACGCCGGACGAGCTGTCGGACCAGCGGATCACCCGGATGACCATCCGGCAGGCCGTGACGATCGGCGCCGCCCAGATCCTCGCCCTCCTGCCCGGCATCAGCCGGTCCGGTTCCACCATCAGCGCGGGCATCTTCCGCGGCCTCGACCACGAGGACTCCGCACGCTTCGCCTTCCTCCTCGCCACCCCGGTGATCGGCGGAGCGGCCCTGCTCAAGCTGCCCCCACTGCTGGGACCCGAGGGCAACGGGCTGCGCGGCCCCCTGCTGGCCGGCAGCCTGGCCGCGTTCGTGGCGGCCTACCTCGCGACCCGCTACCTGGTCCGGTACTTCGAGCACCGCACCCTCATCCCGTTCGCCGTCTACTGCACCCTCGCCGGCCTCGGCAGCCTGGCCTACTTCACCCTCGGCTGACCGGCGAACCGAGGCCCGCCGCCCGGTCCTCCGCCGGCACGGAACTCCTCGCCCCCTGCGACAAGTTCACGCAGGAGCCGGCCGATGAGCCCCGGCAACACCGAGTTCACCTCGGCCGAGCCGGCGAAGAGGAACAGCCGCTGGAAGGACTGCGGCGCGCACGGTGAACCTCCGTGACCCCTCGCGTGGGCCGGGCCGTACGTCCATGCGCCCGCGCCACCTCATGGGATCCTTGCCGGGTGGTGACCGATGCTGCCACGCGGTGCTGCTTTGCCTGATCAGCACCGCGCTGCTTCCTGCTCGATCCCGCTCATGACGTTCTGTGCCGGGCAGTCCGCTCACGCATCGCGCACGCATGGAGAAGCTCGACCTGGGTCCTTGGCCGACTGCAAGACGTCACGGCGCAGAGCGCTCCTCGGGTACCGGGAGCGGTTGTCTGCGCGGCGTGGCCGTGCCGGGGCCTCGATGCCGCCCGTCATGTTCTTCTAGGCGCCGCTCAGTTCGCCGACGCGGACCTTGATTGCGGTCTCTTCGCCGTCCTCGCGAACCGTGGGCCCCGGAAACGGACACCGAGTGCCTCCGCGTCATCCGCCGGCACGACGCCCGACACGGCACGGCCACCCTCCTCACGGATGCCGGAGCCGCGCCCCGCGTCGTGAGGGGGGTCTGGGTCGCTCCCAGATCAGCATCACCATGGACGTCTACACCCACGTCGAGGACACCCAACGTGAGGCCATGAGCCGGCACGCGTGGATGCCAAAGGCCCCGGACCATGATCGGTCCGGGGCCTTTGCGCTGGTGCCCCCGGCAGGATTCGAACCTGCGACACCCGCTTTAGGAGAGCGGTGCTCTATCCCCTGAGCTACGAAGGCAGGGATGTGTGGGCAAAGGTGCTGGAAATCCGCCCGCATCGGACGAATCCCGACCCCTGAGGGCCCCAGACATCCACAGGGCGCCCCACCAGAGTGGTGCACCGCGCACAGTCTAGCGGTTGCGGCAGCGCACCGAGGCGTCATGCCCTGCTGTTGTGTGGCCCCGCCCCCTGTGTGACGAGCCCCTTGTGCCGGCCGGCGGAGTGTGTCGTGCGCTGACGTGCACCGACCGGGCCTCGTGGCTACCGTGTCCGGCGGGTGATGCCGAGGGCCACGGAGTTCTTGGCCCAGGCGTACCCGATGTAGATGAGCAGAGCGCCGTCGGCTCCGTACGCGGGGATCCGCCGGAGGCGGTGTGCCTCATCCAGGGTGGAGAATCCGGATTCGCTGTCCTGGCGGAACCCGATGAGGCGTTCTCCAGCTTCGGTGCCTGGCGGAATGATTCGGAGGTGCTCGGTCCTGTTGAACCTCATGCGCTTCGTCCTTGGGTCCAGTGATCTATCTTCCTGAGTTTCGTAAACTGGAATTCTCTCCACGTGAGGACCATTTCGGCAATGCACCTCAAGGACGTGATAAAAACGACTCTCTCCTCCATTTCTGTATTCGATCTCCCGAACGGGGATCGGCGTGTATAGAGTTTTCCCTTCCATGGTGATCAGGCGCTCGCAAGCGCGTCCTTCGGCCGCGTAGACGTCATGGGTGCATCCGGTGGCTTCATAGCGATACTTCTTCAGGGGTTGGGGTCTGAGTCCGTCGTACTGACGCGTGAACACCAGGAACCCCGCTCTGATCAGCTGAGATCGGTGCATGCCGCGCCAAGCTTTGTCGTAGACCAGTGTGTGGTTACCAGGGGCGCGTGTGCGAATCTCCATGGCGAGACGGTCGGTCACTCTGGCTTTCCAATTCCTTGGATTGGTGCCGAGCGGTATCCGTGTTGAGAATGATTCGGCTGTGCGGCGAGCATTCGTCGCGGATAGAGAATGAGACGAGTTTGTTGCCGTAGATTTCTCGATCGCCGCCCTCCAACTGGATGGTGGCGTCCGGATCGACCCGGTGGCGCCGCGGCACCCCGGTCCTCTCGTCAATGGTGAACTCTTCGGTCTGGTCCGAGGCGGGCCGTACGACTGTTCCGTCGCCGGTGATGACTTGGCTGGGGTGGGGGCGGACCGGGGTGCCTCGCCGTTTCTTGGCGAGCATTCCCTGCGCGAGGGCCTGGTTGATCCAGGCGTCTCGGCTGGCTTCTCGGAGGTCCTGTAGCGCGTCGAGCATCTTGGGCCTGAAGTCGTGCCAGTGATGGCGCTGAGGGCCCGTCTCGGGCAGGCCGTCGGCTGCGGCGTCGCCGCGGTGCTGTCGGACGCCCTCGCGGACGATCTTCCACATGTGCTCGAGCTAAAAGTTGGCACAGGCCATCTCGGCGGTGTCGAAGATCGAGATGGAGGCGAGAAGAATCAGGTAGATAAACGGGGAGTACACGGGGCGACGGCCTGGCGTTCCCGGAGCGCGTCCGGGGTAGACCTTGTCCGCCACGTCGTACAGGTCAGGGTTGGCGACGAGGAGTTCCAGACGTTCCAGCGCGGGGAGGGGCCGGGCAGAAGGGCCGGGAGGTTCGGGGCGGCTGAAGCTGAAGACGTCCTTGGGCGTCGGGCCCATGACGTAGTCCGGCTTCTTCTTGGTTCTGGGTTTGGGCTTGGAGACGGCGGGGCGTCGTTTCGGCGCCCCCATCAGGCCCCCGTCCCTGATGGCCGCCATTCGTAGCCGGCGAGCTTTGCGGCGCGGTCCAACGAGGAGAGCCCGAGGCGCAGCGCGACATCCGCGATCTGACCGGTTTCCGAGTGGATCTTCGCAGCGAGCCAGCTGGAGACGTCCCGCGGTGTGGCGGACCGGCCTTCCGGGGCGATTCCGCTGGGGCGTACGACCTCGCCGAAGGCCGTGCACACACTGGACTGCAGTTGGTTTGCGGGGGCGAGACCGTTCGTGGTGAGTGTTTCGGGGCGGTCGCAGCTCGCCTGGTGCTGGACATACTCGACGCGCAGGCGGAGGACCTCCCGGCTCCACGGATCCTCGAGCGGGCAATAACGGGCGGTGATCCGGGCAGCGCCCACCGCCCAGACCCGAGAGTTGTCGAGATCCAGATCGGTGGTGGCGGTCAGGCCGATTTCGCCGGTGTGGAGCTGGGTGGAACGAAAGGGCCGGTTCCCGTGGGACTTTGCTCTCGGCGACGACGATCTCGCTCGTAGAGACCTCGTCTACAGCAGGGACGGGACACTACCTGACTTGCAACCGCCGATTCCGGCGATCCCTCGTTTCCGAAGGCACCCGGACGTCCCCTCCTACTCGACTTGTGAGTTCGTTCCGAAAGGGCCGCTTCTCGCCCGTTGGTGATTCAGATGCTGGCGGACTTCTCGGGTGCCACCGGCGTCGTCACTGCGACGCGCACAGCGCCAGTGGCTGATGGGGCGACCTGAGCCACGCTCTCATCGTTGACGTTACGTGCAACGAGCGCGGGAACGCCGGCCTCTGTCAGGACATCACGCACGGTCCAGCCCGTACTCTCGAAGTAGGTTCGCACACGCGCCAGCGCCTGAGTTGTCTCCTCCTCCGAGAGCGGTTGGGTCGACCAGGCATGGTGGACATAGGTGCCCTCGGCGTCCTGGTAAACGCTGATTCCGTCCCCCTCCTGCGCTGGGGCATGTCGCACATAGAGTGCATCGTAGATCCGGCTGGAGTGGGCGAGAGCCAGATGTTTGGCGTTCTCGTCGACCCGCGTGCGGTGGAAGGCCGTGGAGTCGGCCGAGGATCCCTGACTGGGGGCGAAGCAGGGTGAAGTCACGGAGATGGCTGCGAGTCCCTCGCCTTTGGCACGATTCACGACACCGGTGAGAGCTGTCATCCAGAAGTCATCAGGTTCGGTACGCATGCTGACGGAGGGGAACGGATCGGACCAGTTGCCATCCTGTGACTGGAACTTGTAGCCCAGCTTCACCCAGGCGTCCCGAGCCTGCCGTACCAGCGTCTTGGCGTCGCTACCGGGAACCCCGGTCAGCTGATAGGTGAGTCGGTACTGCACACGGTCGTCTGGGCCGCCGTCATCCCGGGCGATGCATGCGCCCAAAGGGCGAAGGCCAGTACGCTTGAGGGTCGGCTTGGGTGACATACCCTCCACCGCCTGACGAACGATCTCCTCTGCGCGTGCACTTGCTTGCTGCTCATCCATAGTGGCCTGCTTGGATTTCGTTGCGCCATTCCCGCTGTCCTGTTGGCTCCCGCAAGCCGTGATGGCGACTGCCGTGCACAACAACGCAATGGCTGACATGATTCGGTTCGGTTTCACCCGGTTCCTCCGGTTGCGATCTTTGCCATATTTTTCAGTGAATCCCCTTCCCAGTACTGGGAGTGGGCAGGCATGAGTTTCCAATCCCAACCCGGAAGATGTCCATTGCCAACCTTGAAGGTGCGTCCACCAAATTCGTCAGATGTCGGGTCCGTCCCATACATGGCCGAGTGGTCGTCAAAGAGGTGCCTGTATGCGTTCGGGTTCAGCGGCGCCAGCGGACCGGCATCCGGTGGGGCCATGTTGACCAGGTCGTTCTGAGCAGTTGCCGCCCAAACGTGATCTGCGGGAATGTGCAGGTCCTTGGCGTGACTGACCCCAGTGCCCGGGCTTCCGACCAGGATCGCGTTGTTCACCGGCAGGTCCGGATGGTCACGCATCGTCTCGCCTGCCACAAGAGAGCCGTAGCTGTGTCCCAGGAGAGTGGAATTCGCGTGCCCTCCATGATGGGCTGTATCGAGGCCAGCCAGAAAGTTGCTTAGAGGTGCGCGCGCATTGTCGGCCCAGTGGGTGTCGTAAGTCGCGTCGGGCACGAGACTCTGCGGGGCATCGTAACCAAGCCACATTATCGAAGCCGTCGAATGCGTGGGATCCGTGGTGCTCGCTTGGTCCTGAAGCACCTCAGCTCTTGAAATGAGACCATCGACGCCGTTCAGGTTCGAGCCAGTTCCCGGCACGTATGTCACCACATTATCGGCCGTGTCCGGATTTCCGATGGAGACGACAGCGTGCCCGAGATTCTTGTTGTCGAATCCGAGCAGATAAGGTCGAGTGCTCTCGTCTCCGACGAAGTCGTCGTAACGGTTCTGGATCGCATCCATGCCGTCGATCCGCCCCTGCAACTCCTTCCGCTTCGCTTCCCATTTCTGCCATGCGGCTTCGCTTTCAGGGGTCGTTACCGGGACGTCCACCTCTCCACCCGTGTTGGGGTTGAGCTGGTGCATGGTCTGAAAGCGGGCGGGCTCCTTCGCCATCCAGGCGTCCAGGTCGACCTGAGCGGAGCCGCGAGCCTCGGCAAGCACGGTACGGTTCGCCTCATCACGCACAGTGGTGGGAAGGCCGTCCATCCACCCGATCGAGTCAGGGTGGACAGCCACGTAGTCAGCCCGCTGCTGGTCGGTAAGGCTTTTTCACCACTGCGCGTTCTCCTTGGGAGTTCCGTGCTTGGGGAGCTCCTTGATCGAATGCAGGTAGTCCTCGGCTCCCTCGAGAACACCGGCGGTGTCCTTCTTGACGTCCACCCAGTCCCGGTCGGAGACGGTCAGGTCATCGTCGGCCTTCAGCGCCCGCAGCTTCGGCGCCCACTTCTCGTCGGCCGCCGTAGCCTCCTTGAGGGCGTCGGCGATGCGGTCGGCGTACTCCTGGGCGTACCGAGCGTTCGGATTGGGATTGAATCTGGCTGCCTGGCGGCCGATCGCATCTGCGGCCGGGTCCCCGATCAGGGCGGTCACGGTACCGCCTTCCGGGATTTTGCCGTCGGTCTTCTCGCCGGCCGACGGGTAGCTGACCGAGCCGTCGGAGTTCACAGTGAAGTTCTTGGCGTGCGCGTCCTCGACGGCGGCGTCCAGCTTCCTCTTGGCCGCCCCCATGTCGTATGCGAATCCGTCGAGCGCCGTACTGATCAGGCCGCATTCGGCCTGCGTGTAATGGAAGTTCTTCGCCAGCTCCTGTAACTGGCCCTCAGCCGCAGTCGCGGCCTCACCCTCGTTGGCCGATTTCATGGCGCCGATGATCTGCATGTCGATACGGTCCTTGGCCGCGCTGGCCATGTCGCTCACCGCGCGGAACCCGTTCGCCGCATCCGAGTACTCGGACGGCTTCAAAGCCGTCAGCGTCTTGTAGTCCATGAGATCCGATCACCGGCCCTTGGACTGACCGCCGACCGCCGGCGTGTCCTTGTACTCGGTCTTCAGCTTCGCGATCTCGGCACTGATGGCCTCGTCCGTCCTGAGTTGGTCGTTGCCCACCTTCTCCAGCAGGCCGGACAGCTTCTCGCAGCGGCTGCTCACGTTGCCGACGTAGCGCTCCCAGGACGTGTGGACCTCTTGCTGGGCAGCGGCGGTCAGGCACCCGGAATCCTTGCCGAGGCCCTTCTGACCATCCTCCAGCTTTGCCAGCGCCTTGCTGATGTTGTCCCGCAGGTCGCCGACGTCGGCACCTGTCTTGGACCAGGCGGCCTTGTCAGACCTGAGTTTGCCGGGTACGCCGCTTCCTCCACCCACCGGGTCAGCCAAGTGGTCGATCTGCATCCGACCGGTGCTCCGCTCCGCTGCGGCGGCCTTGAGCTGTTCCCACTCGTCCCACGCCATGCGCGCCTCTCCCCGTGTCTCGTTGTACGCCGCCGATTTGTGGTGAACGTCCGACCGCAACGCTGTGGTGGTCGAGAAGCACAGTAGTGACGCTGCGTCGAGTGCCCCATCCGTATCGGCCACCAGCCCGTCTGAGTATGCGTACTCAGTCAGCACCCGGCCCTCGATCGGACGGGGGGACGTTGTCCGGTGGGACCGGGGGCGCGTACGACGACGGCGTGAACCCACGGGCGGCGTAGTGCGCTTGGCCCGGGGTGGGCGCCGTCATTGGGAGCGGCGCTGAGGTTGTCCGACGCTTCCGGACGGCGATGGCAGCCGCGATCCCCACTCCGAGAAGTGCGACGGCACCGACGCCCAGCGTGATCCAGTGGTTGCTGTTGCTCTCGGACGCTGCCACTGCCGCAGGCGAGTTGCCACCCTTTGCCTGAGCATCGGAGCCTTCGGCGCCCGAACCTGCCGGTGAAGCCGACTGAGATGTAGCTGCTTTGAAGTCCGGGAGCGGGTACAAATTCGCAGGGCCGGGGTCGCCTGGGTTCTGCAGGGCGATGCGGGGGCGGACGATGCCGTAGCCGATGGAGTCGTTGCGCTTGGCACCGTTGGTGGGGGCGCCGATGGTGTTGAGCATGACGCGGAGGACCTGGTTGTTGGTCCAAGTCGGGTGCTTGGACCAGATCAGGGCGGCGCTTGCCGAGGCGAGGGCGGTGGCGTCGCTTGTCCCATGGGTATCGCATAGCCCCGTCTTGCTACCGCAGGCGTGAACCATGTCCTCGCCCGGTGCTGCCATGTCCACCTGGGGCCCGGTCTCGGACTCGGCGGTCCTGTGGAGATCCTTGCCCACGGCCGCGACACCGACGACGCCCGGCGTGGCGGCTGGGTACATGACCTCGTTGGCCCCGCCTCCGTCATTCCCGACCCCGGCGAAGATCAACGATCCCTTTTCGAGGGCGTACGTGACCGCCGCAGTCAGCTGCGGTGAGCCCTCCGGCGCGGCCTGGGAGATGTTGATGACCTTGGCGTGCTCATCGGCGGCGTATCGGATCGCTCGTGCGACAGCCTCGTTGAAGCGTTTGTCTCCCTCGGCCTGGTTGGCTGCTGAATCTCCCTTGGGCAGGCGGATGGGGAGGATTTTGACGCCTGGGGCGAGCCCGAAGGCGCCGTTTCCGCCGCCGTATGCGCCGGTTCCTGCAATCAGGCCGGCCATGCCGGTGCCGTGACCTTCGTAATCGGTGTGCTCGTCGCCTGGCTGGTTCGGGGCGAGGTCCTTGCCCTTGAGTACCTGGCCCTTCAGGTCGGGATTCGTGGGATCAACGCCGGTGTCGATCACGGCGACCGTTACGCCCTTGCCGGTGCTGGTCTGCCACATCTGCTCGGCCTTCATGGCGTCGAGGAACCACTGTTCACTGCGCGTCGACTCCGCTTGCGACGGTGCTGCGGCGGCGCCCACAAAGAGCAATCCTAGGGCCGCCGATACGGCAGCCTGACGGTGCCGGTGGCGCACTCCGCTGGTGAGCATGTATATCCCTCTACCTGTTACTGACCTGTCAGTCGACCACGGACGGCACGTTGCGACGGTCCTTCTGCCGTTGTGCTTCGTCGTCGCTTCCGGTGCCGTTGTTGCGTCTGCTCCGTCTTGAGTCTTCACGTCGGGCGCCTGCCGCCTGACGAGCTTGCGGCGTGCCGCCGCTACTCGCACCAGCGGCTCGCGTAGCGGCGGCAGGCGTTCCGCCTGAGATTCCGCCTCGCTCCACAGCGCCACTTGCCGGGGAAGCCGTACGAGCACCCGAACGCCCCGGCTGCTGCGTGTTGGCGCCGACCACACCCCTGTTCGGCACGGGGACACGGCCGCCCGAGCCTGTTGCTTGGCGCCCTGCAACCTGCCCCGAAGATCGAGCGCCTGTGGCAGGCCCCACCTGACCACTAGCGGTCGGTCCCTCGGCGCCCACGACCGTCCCCCTGGGGATGGCACCCGGCGAGTTGCCCGCAGGGGACGGAAGCGGTCGGCCGCCGATGACGCCGCGGCTACCGCTCGGCACACGGCCTGGCGCGGACGTCACTGCTCTCTGCTCAGGCAGAGCCGGGGTCCGGCCTCCGAGTCCGGGCACGGTCGGGGTCCGGCCTCCGATTGGTTGCCGCGGGCCGGTTGGCTCCGAGGGCGCGCCGGGGCTCAACCGGCCCGATGGCATTTTTGGGCTCAACGGGCCCGAGGGCAGGCTCGGACTGCTAGCGAACGGCGGTGGAGGCGTCCCCGTCGCCGGCGTGGCCGGTGGGGCGACTGCATCTGCATGGCTTGCGCCCGGAAGACCGCCCGTGATGTTCGGCGTGTGCTGCACTTGCGGCAGCGAGGTGACGGAGTCGATCCCCATCCGAGTGGGGTGCTCCACCTCCACCGGCACGACGTGCTCCACCGGCACGACGTGCGCAGGTGGTGCCCCAACGGGGGACTTTCGCTCGCTGCCGGGGGCGGGAACACCAGCAGGACTCTCCCGGCCTTGCGTCACGTGTACGGCGGCGGTGCCATCAAGGGATGAGGCGGCTCCCGGAGCGGAATCGCCGGGGCGAGCCTTGGCTCCACCACCGTCAATCGACTGAGTTCCTCCCGGCACAATCGCCTTCGGCGGCGGCGGAAACTTCGGCCGCTCCAGCCTGTTCATCTGCGTGGCCGACCACTCGTAGGTCTGCCCCAGCTTCCGCATCTGCGCCGCTGCCTCCAGGCGGACCCTCTCCTTGTGCACCGCCAGCGCAGCCAGCTCGCTCTTGTGCGCTGCCTTTGCCGCGTCCGGGTTCGGCTGCGCGCCCTTGGTGTCGCGCGGAATGGATGTCTGCGCCTCCGCGATCGCTGCGGAAGCCTCCCTCAGCCACTTCCCAGCGCCTTCACTGAAGTCACCTAGCCGCAAGGTGGAGTTGGCCAGGTCGGCAGACCAGGTGCGGAACGCGTGCGCGCCCTCGCCCTTCCATTCCACCCACTGCGGGCGGACCTTGAGCTCCTCGGCGATCTTGCGGATCTCCGCGGCGGCCGCGGTGAGTCGGTCCGCGGCGGCCTGGACCGTGCCGGCGTCGGCCTGGTCGAGCCACGCCAGCATCTGCTCGTGGCTCATGTCCTCGAAGGACGTACCGCCCCCGGATCCTTTGCGAGGCATCAGAACTCCCCCGTCCCCGTCCGTTCCCCCAGGTCCATCAGATCGAACCGCCCGCGTCGCGACCCGCCGGCGCCGGCGTCGACGGCTGCCCCGCCTGCGTCCCGTTCCCGCCGCCGTGACCCTTGCTCGGCCTCTCGGGGTCGTAACCGTCGCCGTAGTACTTCGTCGTCTCCGCGCTGATCGCCGCCATGCGGTCACGGACGTCCAGGTCGACGTTCTGGTAGCCCTTGTGCGAGGCCATGACCGCGATGCCCATGCCCTCCATGGAGTCCGACAGCAGCTTCGACAGCGTCTCCAGCTCGCTGATCACCGTCTCGTACGTGCTGAACAGCCCGGCCGCCTCCGCCCACGCACCGGCCCCGCCCCCGAACTGATGGCGTGCGAGCTGCTCCTGCCCAATCTTGCCCGGACCCGCCTGCGAGCCCTTCAGATCGTGGATCAGGGCGTCGACGCGCTTCTGGAAGGTGGTGAAGGACGACAGTTCGGTGGCCACATCAGAGACGGCTTCGCGTGCCACGTCGAACAGGCCGGACACCCACGACGACGTGCCCGACGTCGACCCGCCATCGCTCGGAAGCACAACACCCTCCCCGCATCGTCAGAACAACCGACCGCTCACATCCGCACCAGCAACTTTAGCTACCAGCGGTGACAGGCCACAGACGGCCTGTAGCGGCGAGCGGCCGAGAGAAGACCATCAATGCGGGGCCGCTCCGCTCGCAACCACGAGTTCCAGGGACTCATCAGGCATGCCACCACCCAACACCCCGGCGTGATGAAGCGCATGAGCACTTGTACTCAGATGCGGGCGTTCGGCAGTTCTGAATGGCCGATACCCGACACTGGGTGGCGCAGAGGTGACCTTGACCAGGTCCGTTACGGCTGGTCGGCTTACTACCGATGTGGCGTCGAGATCAGCGCGATCCGGGGGTGTGTACGTGATCTGGGTGCACCTGTATGTGCCGTGCCGACCAACTCGCGGCTCACTCCGCACCGCGACACGAAGGGTGCCCGGGTCAGGAGCCCCACGGGATCGGGATACGCCGCCACCGAGACGCTATTCGCACAGCGACACGGCGGAGCTGCCGGCATGAGGATGCGGCGCGGCGCTCGCCGTCGTCGCCGGTGGCGGCGCCATCACCACGATGCTCGTGGGTCTGGTGACGAACGCGGTGTCGGCGCAGTCTCATTGGCCGTCCTGGTTGGGATGGCTGCAAAAGCATCCCTGGCTGTCGTTCGTCCTCCTGGGGGTGATCGCGGCCGCGCTGGCGGCGGTCCTCACTCTGCTGGACGATCGCCCGCCCTCGCATCAGGGCCCTGAGCCAGTGGTCCGAGCGGACGATGGAGCGGGCCCGCCCGGCGCCGCCCTGGTGCCGCGGTCGCTGCCTCGCGACACCTCGGCTTTCACCAACCGGTCGGCCGAGCTGGAGTCGCTGGTCCAGTCGGTCCGTGCCGCGCAGGAGGCCGGCGAAGGTCTCCCGGTCCATGTGATCGACGGGATGCCGGGCGTCGGGAAGACCGCCTTCGCCGTGCGCGCGGGGCACGTCCTCTCGGAGCGGTTCCCGGACGGACAGCTTTTCGTGAACCTCAACGGGCACACTCCCGGACGCAGCCCCGTGCAGGCCACCGAGGCTCTGGCCTCGCTGCTCGCCGCCGCCGGTGTGCCGACGCAGCAGATCCCCGTCGGTGACGACGTCGGAGCAGTCACAGAGGCCCGGGCGGCCATGTGGCGCAGCCAGCTCGCGGGGAAGAAGGCGCTGCTCATTCTCGACAACGCGGGTAGCTACCGGCAGCTGGAACCGCTGCTCTCCGGCGGGGACGAATGCCTGGTCCTGGTGACGTCTCGCAAGCGGCTGGCCGCACAGGAGGAGGTGGTGCTGCCGGTGGGGGCGCTGCCCCCGGATCACGCGGTGGATCTGTTCGTACGGCTCAGCGGCCGGCCTGCTGATGCACTCGACCGGGACGTGCTCGGGGAACTGGTGCGGCTGTGCGGGTACCTGCCGCTCGGGGTGTCGCTGCTCGCCGCACGGCTTCGGCATCACCCGTCGTGGAGTGCTGCAGATCTACACGCGAGGCTCGTCGCAGCCCGGGACCGGCTGGGCGAGCTGCGGGCCGGGGAGCGTGCGGTCGCCGCGACCTTCGACTTGCCCTACCAGGACCTCGCAGCAGAGTTGCAGCGCTTCTTCCGGGCCCTCGGTCACTACCCCGGTACGGATCTCGACGCGTACGTCGGGGCGGCGCTCGCCGCGGTCACGGTGGCGGACGCCCGCGACCAGCTCGACGCGCTCTACGACGCCCACCTGATCGACGAGCATCCGGGAAGCCGCTACCGGCTTCACGACCTCCTGCGCGATTACGCCCGCGGTCTCGCTGACGAAGGAGACAGCATGGACCACGTACAGGCCGTCCGGCATGTGGGCACCTACTATCTGGCCGCTCTCGCCGTCGCCAACGACCACATCGTCCGAAACGGCGCGGTCGCTCCACCTCCGCCGGACGATGCGGGAGAGGTGGAAACCCCGCCCTTGGAGTCGCGTCCGGCTGCACTGGGCTGGCCGGAGGACGAGCGGCCCAATATCCTGGCCTGCATCCGGCGGGCCAACGCCCTCGCCCTGTACGACCTGGTGATCCGCCTCGCGGCGGCCATGGCACCCTTCCTGCGGCAGGCCGGCCCCTGGGACCAGGCCGTCGCACTGCACCGGACGGCCGCCGAGGCCGCCCGGCACGCCAGCGACCAGCGGGCACTTGCCGACGCACTGACCGAACTCGGCGTCATACGGCGCTTCATGGCCGCTTATCCCGAGGCGACAGAGGCCCTCAACGAGGCCGTCACGCAGTACGACGCGGTTGGCGACCACTGCGGCAAGGCGGACGCCCTGAACCAGCTCGGCATCGTCTGGTACCTGACCGCGGACAACGATGCCTCCGCCCGCGCCCAAACCGAGGCCCTGGCCCTGTACCGCGAGATCGACCACCGGCTCGGACAGGCCAACGCCCTCGCCGATCTCGGCATGGTGCGACGCCAGACCAGCGCCTTCGACGCGGCCGTCGAGGCCCAGTCCGAAGCTCTGTCGCTCTACCGTGAGCTCGGCGACCGATACGGGGAGGCCAATTCCCTGCGGGATCTCGGCGTCGTGCACAGCCTCACGGGCGAGTACGAGCGGGCCGCGCAACGGCACCGTGAAGCACTCGGTATCTACGAAGAACTCGACGACCGGGTCCACCAGGCGTACGCCCTCAACGAGCTGGGCGTCGTACGGCGGCTCACCGGGGACCTCGACGGCGCTCGCGAAGCCCACACGCGGGCTCTGGAGTACTTCACCGAACTCGGCGAACGGTTCGGGCGCGCGAACTGCATCCGCCACCTCGGGGTGCTGGACCGTCTCACCGGGGACGCGACGACGGCGATCCGCGAGCTTGAAGAAGGCCTGGAGGCATATCGCGCCCTCGGGATCCGCGGCGGCGAGGCCGCCGCGCTCGGCGAGCTGGGGGCCACTCGTGCGGCTGTCGGTGACCGAGACGGGGCTGTCGGTGCGTTCGAGCAGAGCCTCGACATCCTCCGCGAACTCGGCGATCGCTGTGGTGAGGCAGAGGTCCTGAACCAAGGCACGAAGGCACGAAGGCACGAAGGCACGAAGGCACGAAGGCACGAAGGCACGAAGGCACGAAGGCACGAAGGCACGAAGGCACGAAGGCACGAAGGCACG